>NZ_JARKPQ010000071.1 GCF_029975155.1 Propionicimonas sp.
GCCCCCGGCGACGCGCCGGCCCAGGGGGCCGGCGCTTCGGTGTTTCCGGCGGCAGGTGTTGTCAATCCGGGCCGAGGTGTTGTCAATCCGTCCGGACGCCTTGCCGCCGGAGCGGTTCCCCGGCAGCCTGCTGGACGTGGCACAGCAGCTTCGCACGCGCGTCCGGCTCACCCGTCCGACGCTGGCCCTGTGGCGATCGCCGGGGGTGCTCCAGGTCGGCCTGGACTCGCCGGCCCTCGTCCTCGAGGGCGTGCCGCGCGGTCTCGCCGATGCCGTCCCGCTGCTCACGCAGCCCTGCACCACGGATGAGCTCGGTGCGCTCCTCCCCCACCTCGACCATCGCTGGCTCGACTGGCTCGTCAGCCGCCTGGACGACGCCGGCCTGATCGCCCCGACCGACCCGGCGCCGCGGCCCGCCCTGGTCGTGGTGGGCGCCGGCGCCCTCGCCGAGGCGGTGGCCACGGCGCTGGGGACGGCCGGTCTCCGCCCCGCCCAGCTCGACCCGGTCGAGTTCGCGGCATCGCCTCCCGCGGAGGCGGACCCGGAGCTCGTGGTGCTCGCCGGACCGGTCGCGGAGCCCGATCGCTCCGTCACCGACGACCTGTTCCGCAGCGGACGCACGCATCTGGTGGTCCGCCTCGAACCGGACCGGGCCGTGGTGGGTCCGCTGGTCCACCCCGGGCGGACGCCGTGCGTGCGCTGCCAGGACCTGTCCCGCGTCCACCTCGACCCCGCCTGGCCCCATCTGCTCGCCCAGCTGTGCCGCGAGCCGGTCGAGGCGCCGCCCGCGCTTCGCGAGTGGGCGGCGACGACCGCGTCCGTCCAGGTACAGGCGTGGCTGGGCGGCGGGACGCCCGAAGCCTGCGGTGGTTCGCTCGAACTCACCCTGCCCGACTACCGGCTCCGAACCCGGCCCTGGCCCGCCCACCCCGGCTGCGGCTGCGTGCTGCCGCCGGGTTGAGTGCTCCGGGCAGACTGTGCAGGTGACCACCCGACCCGAGCCGGAGCAAGCCGACGATCGCCGCGTGCTGCCGGAGTCGACCTTCGGTCGCGGCGCCCGGCTGCTCAGCCTTCCGCTCGGCGCGGCCGCCCGCGCGGGCGTCGGCATGGGACGCCGGCTGATGGGCGCGCCCGCGGAGGAGGTGGACGCGGCCCTGCGCGACGCCGCGGCCGAACAGCTGTTCCAGGTGCTCGGCGAGCTCAAGGGTGGGGCGATGAAGTTCGGGCAGGCGCTGAGCCTGTTCGAGGCGATGCTGCCCGAGGACCTCGCGGGGCCCTTCCGCGAGCGACTGCGCCGGCTGCAGGACGCCGCGCCGCCGATGCCGTCCTCTCGCGCGCAGGCCGTGCTGCGCTCCGAGCTCGGCCCCGACTGGCGGCGCACCTTCGCCGAGATCGATCCGCGCCCGGCGGCGGCAGCGTCCATCGGGCAGGTGCACCGCGCCCGGCTCGCGGACGGCACCGAGGTGGCGATCAAGATCCAGTACCCCGGCGCCGACACCGCCCTGGCCAGCGACCTGCGGCAGATCCAGCGGCTCGCCGCGGCGGTGTCCCCGCTGACCGGCGGGCTGGACGTGGTGGCCCTGACCAGGGAGTTCGCGGCGCGGATCAACGAGGAGGTCGACTACACCCTGGAAGGCGCGTCGCAGCAGCAGGTGGCGCTGGCGCTGGAGGGTCACCCGCGGTTCCTGGTGCCGAAGGTGCACCTGGCGACGCGTCGCGTGCTGGTCAGCGACTGGGTGGACGGGTTCAAGCTCACCGGCCTGATCGGCCGGCCGGACGAGGAGCGCAACCGCAGCGCGCTCGACTACGTGACCTTCCTGTTCGCCGGCCCCTCGCTGGCCGGGATCCTGCACGGCGACCCGCACCCGGGCAACTACCTGGTGATGCCGGACGGCCGGCTCGCCGTGGTCGACTTCGGCCTGGTCTCCCGGCTGCCGGACGGCCTGCCGACGGCGATGGGCCGGCTGATCCGGCACGCCGTGGACGGCGAGATCGGGCCGATGGTCTCCGGGCTCGCCGAGGAGGGGTTCGTGGAGGCGTCCATCGACGGGCAGGCGCTGCTGGACTATCTCGCGCCGTTCGTCGAGCCGGCCAGCGTCGAGGACTTCGCCTTCAACCGGGAGTGGGCGCGCGGCCAGTTCGCCCGCGTGCACGGCGACATGAGTTCGGCCGGCGTGGCCACCAGCCTCAACATCCCGCCGGAGTACGGCCTGATCTACCGCGTGTGGATGGGTGGCATCGCCGTGCTGTCGCAGCTCGACGTCCGCGCCAACTTCGCCAAGGTGCTTCGCGACTGGCTGCCGGGGTTCACCGACTGAGCCGGCGCTGCACCACCGTCGTCCCCGGCGCCGCAGGGTCCATCGACCGTCATCCCGGCGAACGCCGGGATCCCTGCACTCGCCTGGCGATGCCACTCACGGGATCCCGGAGCAAGCCCGGGATGACGGGAAGGGACACCCGTCCGCGTGGCGGCGCCCGCTAGCCTGCGGGCATGGCCCTGCTCAGCGTGCACTGCGTCACCGTCAACGCTCGCGATCCGGAGGCGCTCGCCGGCTTCTGGGCCGCGCTGATCGGCGGGACGCCGAAGGACGCGGGCAACCACTTCGTCCTGGTCGATCCCGGCGAGGGACGCGTCCCGCTGCTGTTCCAGCGGTCGGACGACGACAACCCCCGCCCGGGCTGGATTCACCTGGACTGCGGCACGCCTGACCGGGAGGCGGCCATCGAGACGATCACCGGCCTCGGCGGAGCGTTGGCCGAGCGCCGCTCGGACAGCAACGGCGACTGGATCGTGATGACCGACCCGGAGGGCAATCCGTTCTGCATCTGACTCGCACTACCCGGCAAGGATCGCCAGCACGGCCTCCGCGTACTGCTCGCACTTGACCCTGCCCACCCCCGGAATGGCGAGCAGCCCGGTCACATCGGCCGGACGGTCCTCGGCGATCGCCATCAGCGTGGCATCGGTGAAGATCACATACGCCGGGACGGAGCGCTCCTGGGCCTGACCCGACCGCCACGCCACCAGACGCGCGTAGGTCTCCTCGTCGTAGCCGGGCGGGCAGTCGACATGCCGGCGCAGCTTGCGCTCCGCCCCGCTGTGCAGCGCCGTGCCACAGACCCGGCAGGTGGCACTCAACGCCGTCGTGGGCTTCTCCCGCTTCCCGACCCTCACCGGGGTGGACGCCGGCCGCGCGGCGATCCCGTCCAGGAAGCGGGACGGCTGTCGGCCGCTTCCGCCGCCCTGACGCGAGCGGGACCAGCAGATCAACAGCTGCCGCCTCGCCCTGGTGATGCCGACGTAGAACAGCCGGGCCTCCTCCGCCACCTGCTCGGGGCTGGCAGCGAGCGACAGCGGCAGGGTGCCCTCCTGCACGCCGACCAGCGCCACGGCCGTCCACTCCAGGCCCTTCGCCGCGTGCAGCGTGGACAGCGTCACCCCGTCCGAGCTGAGCGGGTGCTCGGCCTGCGCCCGGGCGGTCAGCTCCGCGACGAACGCGCCGAGATCGGCTGTGCCCGCGTCCGCTGTCGCCTGCGCCGCCGCGACGTCCTCGGCGAGGGCCAGCACCGCCGCCAGCGACTCCCAGCGCTCCCGCACGCGGCCCTGGCCGGGCGGCGGCTGCTCCGTCCAGCCGATCCTGGTTAGCACCGCGCGACACGCGTCCACCGCCGGTTCGCCGGGATCGCGGCGGGCGCGCTCGGTGAGCGTCCCGATCACCTGCCGTACCTCCGGCCGGTCGTAGAAGCCCTCACCCCCGCGGACGGTGAACGGCACCCCGGCCTGCGCGAGCGCGGACTCGAACAGCGGCGACTGCGCGTGCACCCGGTACAGCACGGCCTGCTCCCGCCAGGGCACCCCGGCCTCGTGCTGTTCGACCAGCCAGCGGGTCACCGCCGTCGCCTCGTCGTATTCGGACGCGCAGGGCAGCACCCGCGGCGGCGGGCCGGGCTCGCACTGGGACTCCAGGACCACCGTGCCCAGCCGGGTGTTCCGGGCCACCCGGTTGGCGAGGTCGACCACCTGCGGGCTGGACCGGTAGTCGCGCACCAGCCGCACCACCCGCGCGTCGGGGAACCGTGCGGAGAAGCTGGTCAGGTAGGCCGGCGTCGCGCCGGCGAAGGAGTGGATGGTCTGGGCGGGGTCGCCCACCACGCAGTGGTCGCGGCCTTCGCCCCACCACAGGTCGAGGAGGTTCTGCTGGACCGGGTTCACGTCCTGGTACTCGTCCACGACGAGGTGTCGATAGGTGGCCCGCACCTCTTCGCCGATGTCGGCATGGTCGGCCAGCAGCGCCACCGTGCACAGCAGGATGTCGTCGAAGTCGATCACCCCACGGTCGGCCTTCACCTGCTCGTAGCGGCCCAGGACGCGACCCACCTGGGCGGGATCGAGGTTCGCCACCTCCCTTCCCGCCGCGGGCGCGAGCTCGGCGTAGTCGGCCGGCGCCACGTTGGTCACCTTCGCCCAGGACACCTCGGTGAGCAGGTCGCGGAGCGTGGCCGCGTCGGGGTTCAACCGCAACTGGCGGGACGCGTCCGCGACCATGGCGATCCGCTCGTCGCTGACCGGGGGCAATTGCGTCCCGTACGCGCGTGGCCAGAAGTACTGCGCCTGCCGCAGCGCGGCCGAGTGGAACGTCCGGGCCTGCACGGACGGCACCCCGAGACCGCGCAGCCGGGAGCGCAACTCCCCCGCCGCCCTGGTGGTGAACGTGACCGCGAGGACGGCGTTCGCTGCGTACGCCCCGGTGGCGACGCCGTAGGCGATCCGGTGCGTGAGTGCCCTGGTCTTGCCGGTGCCCGCGCCCGCGATCACCACCACTGGCGCGCCGAAACTGCTGGCCACCTGCTGCTGCTCCGGGTCGAGGCCGGAGAGCAGTTCGGCGGGTTGTGCGATCACGGGAACCCACCATACGGAACGGTTCGGACACCCGTTGTCGGTGGGTCCCTCTAGGGTGAGACCACCATGCAGTTCCACCACTCCCGCACCGCGGCAGGGCTCGTCGAGCGCCTGCTCGCCCTGTGGTCCGACGCGCGCGAGGACCCGTTCTCCTTCGACCTCGCCGTCGTGCCCGGGCCGGGCTTCCAGCGGTGGCTGTCCCAACAGCTCGCCACCGTCGGCAGTGAGGCGGCGGACGGCGTCTGCGCGGGTGTCGAGTTCTGCTCGCTCGAGGCACTGGGGCGACGGCTGGACGGGGGCGACGATCCCTGGCGGCCGCAGCGGCTGGCGTGGTCCGTGCAGCAGGTGGCGCTGGCGACAGACGGGCCCGAGCTGGAGGTCCTGCGGCGGCACCTCGCCGCATCCCGGGAGACGTTCACCGCGAGCCGCCGGATCGCCCAGCAGCTCGCCGGCTACGCGCGCCACCGGCCGGCCATGCTGGCGGCCTGGGCGTCCGGTCGCGACACCGGTCCCGACGGCGACCCGCTCGGCGAGAACGCCTGGCAGGCGCACCTGTACCGGCTGCTGGTCGCCGAGCTCGGGGAGAGTCCGCTCGATCGCCGTGCGGCCCTGGTGCAGCGGCTGCGCGAGGCGGCGGTGGACGGGCTGCCGCAGCGCGTCGCGGTGCTGGCTCCCCGCCGGCTCGACGCGCCCGTCCTCGAACTCCTGGAGGCGCTCGGCAGCCACCATCAGCTGGACGTCCTGCTGCTCACCCCCACGCCGTCGCGTCGTCCCGTCCCGGGATCGCCCACCCTTCGCCGCGCCGAGTTCGCCCGTCCGCCCGGTCACCCCCTGAACGAGGCCCTCGGCGCCGTCGCGGACGAGACTGCGCTGCTGGTGCCCGCCCTTCGTGACGCGCCCTCGAGGCGTCACGAAGGGCCACCCCCTCACGAAGGGCCCCCTACCCTGCTCGGCTGGCTGCAGTCCGGCCTGCGCGCCGACGTCCAGCGCCCGGCGCCGCGCGAACTGCGGGCCGACGACCACTCGCTCCAGGTGCACCTCTCGCACGGCCGTGACCGGCAGGTGGAGGTGCTGCGCGAGGTGCTCACCGGGCTGCTGGCCGACGACCCCACGCTGGAGCCGCGGCACATCGCCGTCCTCACCCCCGACGTGGACGCCTTCGCGCCCCTGCTCACCGCGGCGTTCACCGCCCCGGCCGGCACCCCCGACCACCCCGCGCAGCGTTTCCGCGTCCTGGTCGCCGACCGTTCGGTCGCGCAGGTGAACCCGACCGCCGCGCTGCTGCTCGACCTGCTCCGCCTGCCCGACACCCGGGTCGAGGCGTCCGCGCTGCTCGAGTTGTGCGCCCAGCCCGGTGTCGCCGCCCGCTTCGGGCTGGGCGGCGACGCTCGCGACCGGCTGGTCGAACTGGTGCAGCGGGCGGGCATCCGGTGGGGGTTGTCCGCGGCACAGCGTGAGGGCTACGGGCTCTCCGGCTTCCCGCAGAACACCTGGTTCGCCGGTCTGCAACGCATGCTGCTCGGCGTGGCCCTCGGCGAGACCGACCTCGTCACCACCGGCACGGTGCTGCCGCTGGACGACGTCGAGTCCTCCGACGTGTCGCTGATCGGCGGCCTCACCGAGCTGGTGGGCCGGCTCTCCCGGCTGCTCGCGGAGTTCGCCGCGCCCGCCTCCCTCACCGAGTGGACGCAGCGCTGCCGCGCGACGCTCACCGATCTCGTCGCCCTGCCGCCGGCGCAGGAGTGGCAGCTGGCCGACGTGTGGGCGGGCCTGGCCCGGCTGGCCGAGCGGGGGGCGTCCGCGGGCACCACGCTCAGCCGGCACGCCGCGCTCCGCGCCATCGAGGAGGAGTTCACCTCGGCCCCTGCCCGCGGCGCCTTCGGCAACGGCTCGCTGGTGGTGTGCGGGCTGCGGTCCCTGCGCCACGTGCCCCACCGGGTGGTGGTGCTGCTCGGCTGGGACGCGACCTGCTACCCGCGCTCCGCCCGCCGTCACGGGGACGACCTGCTGGGGGTCGAGCCGCTGGTCGGTGATCCGTCCGCGGCGCTGGCCGACCGGCAGGCACTGCTCGACGCCGTCCATGCGGCCAGGGAGACGCTCGTCGTGATCGCCCAGGGTCGCAGCGAATCCACCAACGAGGAGGTCCCGCTGGCCGCGCCGGTCGCCGAACTGCTCGAGGCGCTGGACCTCACCGCCGCCACGGCCGACGGCCGCCCGGCGTCCGCGGCGGTGACCGTCCACCACCCGCTGCAGCCGTTCGACCCCCGCTACTTCGACCCTGCGTGCCCCGCGCTGCGCAGCGCGGATCCACTGGCCTACCACGCCGCCCGCGCCACGCTGGCCGAGCCGGTCGTGCCGCGGGGCCGCTACGTGCTGGAGCCCCTGCCCGAACCCGACCTGACCAGGGGTGTCGGGCTGGACGAGCTGGTCGGCTTCTTCGCCAACCCGGCCCGCGCCCTGCTGCGCACCCGCACCGGCGTCAGCTTCGCCGACACCCCCGACCCCGGCGACGCCATTCCGATCGAGCTGCCGGGACTCGCCCGCTGGCAGGTGGGCAACCGGGTGCTGCAGCGACTGCGAGCCGGCGCCTCCCCTGCCGCCGTCGCGAAGGCCGAATGGCTCCGCGGCGAGGTGCCGCCCTTCGCGCTCGGCCAGGCCGTGCTGGACGGGGTGCTGGACGAGGCCCGGCGGTCGGTGCGCGAGGTGGCGCCCGGCCTGCCCGAACCGGTCCTGCACGACCTCGCCCTCAGCGTGCCGGTGCCCGGCCACGGCAACGTGCCGCTGGTGGGCCGGGTCGCCACGCACGGCGCCGAACTGCTCCAGGTGGAGTTCTCCAGCCTGCAGCCGCGGCACCGGCTGTCCGCCTGGCTGCGACTGCTCGCACTCGCAGCGGGCGAGGACGGGGCCTGGCGCGCCCGCGTGGTGGGCAAGGGCCGCCGGGTGGTGTACGAGGCGCCGCCGGCCGCGGCAGCGCTGGAGCTGCTGGGTCGTTACCTCGCCCTGTACGCCCTCGGGCTGTCCCGGCCGCTGCCCGCCGCACCGCGACTGGGGTTCGCGTGGACCGAGTACCGGGTCAGCCAGCGCGACCCCGAGGACCGGCTGGTCAGCCGCAAGAACTTCGACCGCTGCTGGGAGTACGACTCCGACGACCACTGGCGGGCGTTCTTCCGCTATCCCGACGTGCTGTCCCTGCCCGCCGGCCAGCCGCCCGTCCCCGGGGCGGACCCTCGCAAGCGCACGCTGGTGGGCGCTCTGGCCAGCAGTATCTGGACCCCGGTGTTCGCCGCGGAGGTGCCGGCATGATCCCCTTCGACCCGACCGGTCCGCTGCCGCGGGGCACCGCCGTGCTGGAGGCGAGCGCCGGCACCGGCAAGACCTATGCGATCGCCGCGCTGGCCACCCGGTACCTCGCCGAGGGCGTGGTCGCGGCCGACCGGCTGGCGGTGATCAGCTTCAGCCGGATCGCGTCCGCCGAGTTGCGCTCGCGCGTCCGGGAGCGGCTGCGCAGTTCCGCGGCCACCCTCACCGCGTCCCTCGCCGGCACGCTCGGCCACGCTCCCGACCCGACGGACGCGCTGCTGCTCGACGCGCCCACCGACGAGGTGCACGCACGGATCCGCCGGCTGAACCGCGCGGTGTCCGCCCTCGATGCGGCCAGCATCATGACCATCCACCAGTTCTGCCAGGCGATGCTGGAGGAGCTCGGGGTGCTGGCCGAGCAGGACCCGCAGGCCACCCTCGTCGAGGACCTCACCCTGCTGCGGGAACAGGTGGTGGACGACCTCTACCTCGCCCGCTACGCCCGCGCGGACAGCGAGCCGCCGTTCAGCCTCGACGTGGCCCGGAGACTGGCTCGCGAGGCGGTCGAACTGCCGGACGCCCCGCTGGTGCCGTCCGGCCTGGCCGGACGGAGGGCGGAACGGCTCGCGTTCGCCGCTGCCGTCCGCGACGAGCTGGCTGTGCGCAAGCGCCGGCTCGGCGTGTACTCCTTCGACGACCAGCTGGCTCGGCTGCGGGACTCCCTGCGCGGTCCGGCCGGTCAGGACGGTGCCGAGAGGCTGCGGCGCCGCTGCCAGGTGGTGCTCGTCGACGAGTTCCAGGACACCGACCCCGTGCAGTGGGAAGTGCTGAGAGCCACCTTCTCCGGCCACGTTCCCCTGGTGCTGATCGGCGATCCCAAACAGTCGATCTACGCGTTCCGCGGGGCCGACGTGGTCGCCTACACCGACGCCGTCGCCGAGGCCGGCGAGAAGTACTCGCTGGCCCGCAACCACCGCGCGGACGCCGGGGTGGTCGGCGTGGTGAACGCCCTGTTCGCCAACGCCAGCCTCGGCCCGGGCATCGATGTGCCCGCGGTGACCGCCAGCCACACCGAGTCCCGGCTGCTGCTGCCGGCGGGCTCCCCCTGGGCGGCCCCCGGGCGGTTGCGCTGTCTCGCCCCCGAGCAGCCGCTCCGCGCCGGCGACGCCCGCGACCTGATCGTGGCCGACCTCACCGCGGAGCTGATCGGGCTGCTCGAGTCCGGTGCCCGGGTGGTCGACGCGGACGGCCCGCGCGAGCTACGCGCCAGTGACGTCGCGATCCTGGTCAGCACCAACCGGCGCGGCCGGCACGTCGCCGACGCGCTCACCGGCGCCGGGGTCCCGGTCGCCTTCGCCGGGGCTGACTCGATCTTCGCCACCCATGCCGCCGAGGACTGGCTGACGCTGCTGCGGGCGCTGGAGCAGCCGCGCCGGGCGGCCGTCCGCGCCGCCATCCTCACCGACTTCGTGGGCGCCGACCTGACCACGCTCGCGAGCGCGGACGACCCGCAGCTCACGGCATGGGCAGGCCTGCTGCAGGGCTGGTCGCGGGTGCTGGCCGGGCACGGGGTCGCCGCGCTGTTCGCCGCCGTCCAGGCCGACGGGCGCGGTGGCGAACGCGGCCTGGCCGAGCGGCTGCTGCGGCGTCCCCGCGGCGAGCGCGACCTGACCGACTACCGGCACCTCGCGGAGATCCTGCACGCCCAGCACACCTCCGGCGTCCGCGGCCAGGCGTTGGTGGCCTGGCTCGCGGAGGAGGTGCGGCGCGCGGCCAGCACGTCCGACCGGGTGCGGCGGCTGGAGACCGATCGGTACGCCGTCCAGATCATGACGGTGCACAAGGCGAAGGGCCTGCAGTTCCCGGTCGTGCTGCTGCCGGAGGCCGCCGACCTGTGGGTCCCCGACGACACCGAGGACCAGGCGCTGGCCTTCCACAGCGACGGCCGCCGGGTGCTCGACCTGGGCGGCAGTACGGCGCCCGGCCGCGAGGAGCGGCACGCCCGCTACGCGGAGGAGCAGGCCGAGGACCGGCTGCGCAGCCTCTACGTCGCGGTGACCCGCGCGCAGTCGCAGGTCACGCTGTGGTGGGCGCGGACGATGGCGACCACGGCGGCCTCGCCGCTGCATCGGCTGCTGTTCCGGCGCACCGACCGGCCCGGCGCGCCAGAGCCCGCCTACCCGCTCGACACCCCGCCGGGCGACGGGCACCCACGCGACCTGCCCTGGCTCGCCGACGCCGGCTGCCGGGTCGAGGAGTGCGTGCCGCGGTCCGCTGTCCGGCTCGCCCGGCCCACCGGCACGGTGCCGGTGCTGACGCTGCCCGGATTCGACCGTGAGGTCGATCCGCTCTGGCGGCGCACGTCCTACTCCGGACTGACCGAGGCCGTCCACGCGCGCGCACCCCTCGCCGCCGCATCCGAGGAGGCACCCGAGGCCGCGACCCTCGCGGACGAGCCGGAAGCGGACGCCGACGTGCTGGCGGCGAGCCCCGCCGGGGGCACTCCGTCACCCATGGCCGAGCTGCCCGGCGGGACGGCGTTCGGCAGCCTCGTCCACCACGTGCTGGAGAACCTCGACTGGTACGCCCCGGCTCCCGCGGACGAACCCGGCCTCGCCGCACGGCTGCGCGCGGCGACCACCGCGGCGTCCGCCCGCTTCCCGGTGGCGGGTGTCGGCGCGGACGCACTGGCCACCGCGATGCTGCCGAGCCTGCTCACCCCGCTCGGCCCGCTGTCCGGCGGACGGCCGCTGGCCGGCATCCCGACCGCCGACCGGCTCAGCGAGCTGACCTTCGAGTTCGCGCTCGGCACGGCCACGTCCCGCACCACGCTGGGCGACGTGGCCTCCCTGCTGGGGCGCTGGTTGCCCGCCGACGACCCACTGGCGGGCTATCCCGACGAACTCGCCCACCCCCTGCTCGGCGAGCAGGTGCTGCGGGGCTTCCTCACCGGCAGCATCGACTCGGTGCTGCGGGTGGCCGGCCCCGCCGGGCCGCGGTTCGTGGTCGTCGACTACAAGACCAACCGCCTCGGCGTGGGCGACCTGGCGCTCGAGCACTACACCCGCGCAGCGATGGTCGAGGAGATGATCCGCACCCACTATCCGTTGCAGGCGATCCTGTACTGCGTGGCCCTGCACCGGTTCCTCCGCGCGCGGCTCGCCGGCTACGACCCCGAGCGGCACCTCGGCGGAGTCGGCTACCTGTTCGTCCGCGGCATGGGCGGACGGGACGCGCAGCCCGGCGCGGACGGCACCATCACCGGGGTGTTCGACTGGTTCCCGCCCGCCGGACTGGTCGCGGAACTGTCCGACCTGCTCGCCGATCGGGGACGCCGATGACCGACCTCGCCGCGAGCCTGCAGCCGGGGCTGCTCCGGGACGTGCACGCCACCGGCGCGCTGTCGTGGGCCGACGTGCACGTCGCGCAGAAGGTGGCGTTCCTCTACGGCGAACCCGACCAGCGGGTGCAGCTCGCGCTCGCCCTCGCCGTGCGTGCACTGCGAGCGGGATCGACCTGCCTGGAGCTCTCGGAGATCGGCCATGACCGGATCGAGGCCGACGAGGAGGCGATCGGCGTGCCGGCCGAGCTGTGGCCCGAGCCGGCCGACTGGCGGGCGGCGATCGAGGCCAGCCCGCTGGTCACGGTGGGCGTGGAGGGCGGTGGGGAGTGTCCGCTGCGGCTGGTCGGCGACCTGCTCTACCTCGAGCGGTACTGGCTCCAGGAGACCATCGTCGCGTCGGAGCTGACCGCACGGCGGGACCGCCAGCCGGACGGCGTCACGCTGCCCGCGCTCGCGGCGGCTCGCGACGAACTGCTCGCCGGTGCCGATCCCGATCAGGCGGTGGCGGCCGTCGTGCCGGCGCTGGCGGCGGTCACGGTGGTGGCCGGCGGGCCGGGCACGGGCAAGACGCACACGCTGGCGCGATTGCTCGGAGTGCTGTGGCGCACCCTGCCGGAGCCACCCCTCGTGGCCCTGGCCGCACCCACCGGCAAGGCCGCGGTCCGTATGCAGGAGGCCTTGTCGGATGCCCTGATCGAGCTGCCGGACGACCTTGCCGCAGCGCTCGGCTCGCTCCAGGCGAGCACGATCCATCGCCTGCTGGGCTGGCTGCCGGAGTCCCGCAGCCGGTTCGCCCACAACGCCGCCAACCCGCTGCCGCACGACGTGGTGGTGGTGGACGAGGCATCGATGGTGAACGTCACGCTGATGGCGCGACTGCTGGAGGCGCTGCGGCCGCAGGCCCGGTTGGTCCTGGTGGGCGACCCCGACCAGCTGGCGCCTGTGGAGGCCGGAGCGGTCCTGGCCGACATCGTGGCCGCGCCGGCGCCGACACCAGCCGCCCTGGGCGAGGCGCTGGCCGGGCTCGCGCTGCCCCCGTCCGGCCCCGTGGTGCGACTGCGGCACAACTACCGGTCGGTGTCCTCGATCGCAGGGCTGGCGCAGGCGGTGCTCGCCGCGGACGAGGAGTCGGTGCTGCGCCTGGTCACCGCCGGCGTTCCGGGTGTCCGGTTCGCGCCGACGGCGGCCCAGACCGACCTCCGCGAGCGGGTCACCCGCACCGGCGCCGCGCTGGTCCGGGCGGCAAGGCTCGGGCACGTGGGGGACGCCCTGGCCGCGCTGGACGAGCACCGGCTGCTGTGCGCGCACCGCCGGGGGCCGTACGGGGTGAGCTTCTGGTCCAGGCAGGTCGAGGAGTGGCTGGCGGCGGCGCTGGACGACTTCGACCCGATGCCCGCCTGGTACGCGGGCCGACCCGTGCTGGTCACGCAGAACGCGCCCGACCTCGGCGTGTACAACGGCGACACCGGCGTGGTCGTCGACGTGGGTGGCCAGCTGCAGGCATGCTTCGCCCGCGGGAGCCGGGTGCACCGGGTGTCGCCGTACCTGCTGGAGAGCGTGCAGACGATCCACGCGATGACCGTGCACAAGGCGCAGGGCAGCCAGTTCGACCGCGTCACGGTGATGCTGCCCACGCCGGACTCGCCACTGCTCACCCAGGAGTTGCTGTACACGGCGATCACGAGGGCGAAGACCGAGGCCACCCTGATCGGCTCACCGGAGTCCCTGGCCCTGGCCGTCCGCCAGCGGGCCCGCCGAGCCTCCGGCCTGCGAGACCGCCTCTGAGCCCGAGCGTCCAGCACCCCATAACCGCTGGTCGAGCCCGTCATCCCCGCACCAGCACGACAAGTCGGCCGCCACAGATCCCGGGTCAAGCCCGGGATGACAGAAAGCCCACAACGACCCACACCCGCCCCCGGAAACCGTCATCCCGGCGCACGCCGGGATCCCCGCACCAACCCCACAAAGCCGACCGCCACAGATCCCGGGTCAAGCCCGGGATGACAGAAAGCCCACAACGATCCACACCCGCCCCCAGAAACCGTCATCCCCGCACCAGCACGACAAGTCGGCCGCCGGGGATCCCGGGGCAAGCCCGGGATGACAAAAGCCCCACAACGACCCACACCCGCCCCCAGAAACCGTCATCCCGGCGCACGCCGGGATCCCCGCACCAACCCCACAAAGCCGACCGCCAACAAATCCCGGGGCAAGCCCGGGATGACAGAAA
>NZ_JARKPQ010000089.1 GCF_029975155.1 Propionicimonas sp.
TGCGTTCCGGCTGACTCGGACCCACTCGGCCGAGTGCCGCACGGACGCCCTTGGGGCACCGTCGGGGCGGGGTGGCACTCTTGGGTCCGTGGCGGTACCAGAGTGGCTGAGGACGGACGGGCGGGTCCGCCACCACTACCAACGCCCGGCAGCCGCCGGCTCGACCGCCGACTACCCCGGCTGGGTCGGTGACCCGCTCCGCGCAGCCCTGGCCGAGCGCGGCATCCACCAGCTGTGGCAGCACCAGGTGACCGCGGCCGCCGCGGCCTACTCGGGCCATCACGTGGCCCTGGCCACCGGCACCGCGTCGGGCAAGACGCTCGGCTACCTGCTCCCGGTGCTGACGGCGGCCGTCGACTCACGGATCGGCGTCGACCTGCCGCCCCGCGGCCCGCTGGAGCTGGGCCGAGGCCACAGCGCGCTCTACCTCGCGCCGACGAAGGCCTTGGCGCACGACCAGCTCCGGGTGGTCGAGTCGCTGGGCCTTCCCGGCGCGAAAGTGACCGCGTTGGACGGCGACTCCGACGCCGTGGAGCGACGGTTCGCCCGCGACTTCGGCCGGTTCGTCCTCACCAACCCCGACATGCTGCACCGCTCGGTCCTGCCCCGGCACGAGCGCTGGACCCGGCTGCTGTCCACCCTGCGCTATGTGGTCATCGATGAGGCGCACCGCTACCGCGGGGTGTTCGGTGCCCACGTGGCGGCGGTGCTGCGACGACTACGCCGATTGGCGCGCCACTACGGCGCCGACCCGGTGTTCATCAGCGCGTCCGCGACCGTGTCCGGCGCGGGCGACCTGCTCGCCCGGCTCGCCGGTGTGGACGATGTGGTCGAGGTCGCCACGGACACCTCGGCGAGGCCGGCGCTGGACTACCTGCTGTGGCAGCCGGAAGACGACCCGCACCACGAGGCGGCCGAACTGCTGGCACGGCTCGTCGGGGAGGGTCGCCAGACACTGGCCTTCACCACCTCGCGGGTGCAGGCGGAGCTGGTGTCACTGCGCGCGCAGCGGCTGCTCGACGACCCGGCGCGGATCGCGTCGTACCGCAGCGGCTACCTCGCCGGCGACCGCCGCAGCATCGAGGCCGGGCTGCAGTCCGGGACGCTGCGCGGAGTGGCCTGCACCAACGCGCTGGAGCTCGGCGTCGACATCTCCGGGGTGGACGCCGTGATCACCTGCGGCTTCCCCGGCACGGTCGCTGCCCTGTGGCAGCAGGCCGGTCGCGCCGGACGCGCGGGCCGCGACGCACTGGGCGTGCTGCTCGCCCGTCCAGACCCGCTCGACGCCTACCTGTGCGACCATCCCGCGCTCATCTTCGACCAGCCGGTCGAGCGCACCGTGCTGCACCCGGACAACCCCCACGTGCTGGCGCCGCACGTCGCAGCGGCCGCCCAGGAGTTGCCGATCACCCCGGACGACTCCACCTGGTTCGGCCCGGGCCTGCCGGAACTGCTGGAGATGCTCACCGCAGCCGGTCACCTGCGGCGGCGAGCGTCCGGCTGGTACTGGACGCGGGCCGACCGTGCGGTGGACTCGATCGACCTGCGGTCCGCCGGTGGCCGCTCGGTCGAGGTCGTCGAACAGGCGACCGGGCGGGTCATCGGGCAGGTCGACCCGGCCGCCGCCGACCGGACCGTGCACGAGGGCGCGATCTACCTGCACCAGGGCGAACAGTGGCGGGTCATGTCGTACGAACCCGAGGCACATGCCGCGCTCGCCGTGCCCGACCGGCCGGGGTACTTCACCCAGCCGCTGGGCCAGTCGGAGATCCGGGTGCTGTCGGAGCGGTGCAGCCGCCGGCTGGGCGCGGCCCGGCTGGCCTTCGGCACCGTGGAACTGACCAGCCAGGTGACCGGCTTCCTGCGGCGCGACGAGGCCAGCGGCACGGTGTGGGACAACCACCCGCTCAATCTGCCGCAGCACACGCTGCGCACGCGTTCGGTCTGGTTCACCCTGCCCGACGAGGCACTCAGCGGCATCGCCCCGAAGGACCTGCCCGGCGCGGCGCACGCCGCCGAGCACTGTGCGATCGGTCTGTTGCCGGTCTTCGCGCCGTGCGATCGGTGGGACATCGGTGGCCTGTCCACGACCTGCCACCCCGACACCGGCGAGCTGACGATCTTCATCCACGACGGCCACCCCGGTGGCGCCGGCTTCGCCGAACGTGGCTTCGACCTCGCCGAGCCCTGGCTGCGAGCGACCCTCGAGCGCCTGCACAGTTGCACCTGCGCGGCCGGCTGCCCCGCCTGTGTGGTGTCGCCGAAGTGCGGCAGCGGCAACCAGCCGCTCGACAAGGCGGCGGCCGCCCAGTTGCTGGCGCTGCTGGTCGACCTCCTGCCGGTCGAGGGCTGACCAGCACGGCCCGCCGCCGGTCATCGCAGCAGGCCCAGTCTGCCGGCGTGGGCGATCGCGGTGAGTTCACTTGGCAGGAGCGGCGACCGGCCGGGCGTCCGCTGCACCACGGTCGTGGACACCACGAAGTCGAAGCTGTCGCCGCGTACCCGGCACTCGGCCAGACGTACCCCGTTCTGCCGCGCCAACTCGCGGGCCGTCCGGCATGCGTCCCCTCCCCGAGCCTGCGTGGCCGCGCCGGACAGTGCCACGAGATCGGCCGCGGCGCGAGCATGGTGCAGGGCGGCGAGGTAGCCGGCAACCACGAGCAAAGCTCCGGCGACCAGGCCCGCCACCAGGAGGGCAGCCGCCGCCAGCAGGGTTCCGGACCCCCGCTCGCACCCGTCGGCACCCGGCACCGCGCGCCCGCGCTCGGCCGCTCGTCCGCGCCCTGCCGCCCGTCCGCGCTCCGGAGTGCGTCTGTCCTCCATCGACTCCCCTCCGTCCATCTCAACTGGGCTCCCGCAGCACCGTGGCGCTCGCGGCGAGTGGCACCACTGGCAGCCAACTGGCCCACGGCTGGGCGTCGAGGTCGACCCGTACGCTGATCTGTTCGCCGTCCTGCCGGACAGTGACCCGCGCGCCCTCCGGACGGTCCGCCGCAGCCTTCGCCGAAGCCGACCGATCGGAGCGAGCCTCCTGCCGCGCGACCTCGGCTGCGGTGTCCTGACAGCGCACCAGCAGCCCCACCAGCGCCAGCGCCCAGGCGAGCAGCACGCACCCGGCAGCCGCCCCGATAGCCGCGAAGGCCAGTTCGACCGTGACCATTCCCCGCTGACGCTGTGACCCAGGCCGGCCGGGATGACCCCGGCCGGCTCGGCCCCGATGGGCTCCGGTCACGCCCCGCCGCCCAGCGTCTGCATGACGACCTTGATGATCGCCAGGACGACCTGCCAGATCGCCTTCTGGAACTCGGGGTTGTTGATGATCGCGAGGATGATGCCGACGAAACTCACCGTCGCCACTGTGCCGACCGCGTACTCCGCCGTCGTCATCCCCTTCTGGTTGTGCCACCCGCCGACGCGCACCAGGTCACCTGCCATTGCCATTCCTTCCCCTCTGCGTCCGAGTGGACGCACCTTTCACCTTCGGCAACGGGGCTTCGGGACGGTCAGCCGCGCTCCGGGCCTGTGGACAGTGCTCCGGGATACTCCGGGCTGTGGATGAACGACTCACGGCAGCAGGTGCCGCACCACGCAGCCGATGATCGGGACGACCCCGAGCAGGGACGCAGACCGGAGACACATCGGGGCAACCCACTCGCAAAGCTGCTCATGCGTTGGGTGTGGGTGCGCGGCGGACGTGGGCAGTCCCCATCCTCGGAGGGCGGGCGCCACCAGAGCCAGAAGACGGGTCAGCCCGGTGTGACCGGAAGTCGGCGCACTCGAATCACGGTGTCAGTGATCACCAGGATCGCGCCTTCTTCGAGGTCGTTCTCAAACGCGGGAAGATTGGCGGCGATGAGCCTGGCGGTCGCTTCTGGAGAGGTTCTGCGTCCGCCTCAGCAGGCCGAACGACGGCTTGGCGGTCTGACGCTTGGCGAGATGGCACCGAAGTCTGTGTGGGCCGACACGATGATCCTGTCTTCGGAGACCGCGAAGTCCGCGATATCCTCGTCCACCCACCCTGCATGCCGAGCGTTCGAGTGTCAGCGACATCGAATCCCACGGCCGAGAGGAGCGCAGGTAGATCTCGCGAGAGGTTCTGATCGAGCAGAAGCCTCATGCGCTCAGGAGGGGAACCTGGCGCTCGTTCAGCGTCGCGGCCGCAAACTGGAGAGCCTGCTTGAGGTCTTCCGGCTCAAGTTCGGGGAAGTCGTAAAGGATCTGCTCGGCCGTCCTCCCGTCCGCCGCCATGTTGACGATCGTTGCCACGGGCATGCGTAGACCACGGATGATGGGGACACCGCCCATCTTCTGCGGATCGACCTGGATTCGCTCGAACGCCATAGCTCAAAGTCTATGGCTCCTTGCTGAGCCCGGCGAGGCACGCGTTGCCCTGATCGTTGCCGTTGGCCAGCAGAAGGCGGTGGGCGCGGAACCGTGTCGTGGGCGAGTGGTTCAACCACCCACCTCATGGCAGCACCATCCGCACGACGCCGCCGATGATCGGGACGACCCCGAGCAGGAGGAACGCGGGCAGGAAGCACACCATCAGCGGCAGGACGCTGCGCACGCCGACCTTCCGGGCGCGCACCTGCGCGGCGGCGGCCGCGTCCTTGCGGAACTCCGCACCGAGCGCGCGGAGCGACCGGGACAGCGCCACCCCCGACCCGATGGTCCTGGCGACTTCGCGGCCGAGCCCGGACAGCACCGGCTGGGCCGCGCCGAGTTCCGTCCAGGCCTGAGCCTCGTCGACGCCGAGGCGCACCTTCGCCGCGAGTTCGGCCATCAGGCCACCCAGCGGACCGCCGACGGCCGCGGCGATCACCTCGACGGCGCGGCGCAGCGGCAAGCCCGCCTCGAGCGCGACGGCCAGGAGGTCGCATGCCTGGGGCAGCTGCGCGAGCGTCTGCTCGCGTCGCCGTTCGGCCTCCGCGCTCACCAGACGCCCGAGCATCACGTAGCTTCCCGCGCCCACCGCCACGGCAGCGGGAACGCCCCACCAGCCCAGCCCGGCGACGAGCAGGAGCGCGCTGGCCGCGGTCGCCACCGCACCGAGCAGTCGCTGCCGCCGACGGTGCCAGGCCTCGCGCAACCCGGACCGCCCCCGCGCCGGCGACGACCGCAACGGCGCCCCGGGCTCGCCTCGCCAAGCCACCACGGCCAGCCCGGCCGCGAGCGCGGAGAACAGTGACCAGACCATCAACCGACCTCCGGCTCCGCGATCCGTTCCGTCCAGAACACGCCGGCGCAGCCGAGAGCCACGCCCGCCACGAGACTCAGCTGGCCCGGTAGCGAGCCCGCCAGGAAGCCGAGAGGGTCCCCGCCGAACGAGTAGCCCAGGAGCAGCCCCGCGGCCGGCAGCGCCGCCAGCAGCCGTCCGGTCGCCCGTGGGGCCGCGAGCTCCGCAGCCACGACGTCCGCGACGGCCTGCTCCGCGGCCAACCGCTCGGCGAGCGCGTCCAGCGTGGCGGTCAGCGACGCCCCGGTGCGTTCGGCGACCTCCCATGCGACCGCGAGTTCCACCAGACCGGCTCGGCCAGGGGCAACGCCCGACCGTCGCAGCGCCGCACTAGGTGGACCGCCCACCTCCAGCACGGCAGCCGCCTCGGCGAGCTCCGGTGCATCGCGCGCCGCGACGGCGAGCGCGGCCGACGGCACGTGGCCGACCCTCAGCAGGCCGGACAGCAGCTGACAGGCACTGGACACCTCCCGCGCGGTCGCCACGGCAGCGGATCGGCTACGGTGCCGCCGCCAGACAAGTCCGACGGTCACGGCTGGCAGTGCCGCGGCGAACGCGATCGCCGCGCCCGCGCCACCCCCACCCAGGCCGCCGGCGACCGCCGCGCAGGCCACCAGCAACCCGGGCAGCGCCCGGCGTGGCCACGCGCCGGAGCGCGCGGTCCCCTCGGCCGGCTCCGGATCTCGTAGCCGCAGCGCCGGGTCGGGGGCAAGGGCCAGCCAGCAGGCCACCGCGGCGGCGACCGCGGCCAGCACAGTCATGACCCACCACCGCCAATGATCTGGCGCAGTTCGGAGTACCCCTCGCCCCGCTCGTCAACTGCGCCAGGACGGAACCGCACCGCCGGCACGGTCAGGCAGCGGCCGGTGACCGGATCGGGCCGGACCACACGCAACTCGTCCACCCAGCGCCGCCCATCCGGGAGCCGCCGCACGTGCACCAGCACCTGCAGTGCCGCGGCGAGCTGCGCGTGCAGCGCGTCCCTGCCGAGGCCACCGAGCGCTGCGAGCGCCTCCAGGCGCGCCGGGACGTCGCCGGCCGAGTTCGCATGGACGGTGCCGCAGCCGCCTTCGTGCCCGGTGTTCAGGGCACTCAGCAGGTCGGCGAGTTCCGCGCCGCGGACCTCTCCCACCACCAGCCGATCCGGACGCATCCGCAGCGCCTGCCTGACCAGATGGGTGAGGGTCACCGCTCCCGCACCCTCGGCGTTCTGCGGCCGCCCCTCCAGGCGCACGCAGTGCGGATGGTCGGGCTGAAGTTCCCGAGAGTCCTCCACGACCACGATCCGCTCCCCCGGCGGCACCAGGCCCAGCAGGGCACCCAACAGCGTGGTCTTGCCCGAACCGGTCCCGCCGGAGACGAGAAAGGCCCGGCGAGCCGCCACCAACCCGGTGAGAAGTTCCGCACCGTGCCCGGGCAGACTGCCGGACACCACCCAATCGGCGAGGCTGAGCCGTTGCCGGTTCGGTACCCGGAGCGAGAGGCAGGTACCGGTGTCCGCCACGCAGGGCAGCACGGCGTGCACCCTGACCCCTCCGGGCAGCCGGGCATCCACGAACGGCGAGCCGTCGTCGAGCCGGCGGCCCACGGAGGCCGCGAGCCGCACCGCCAGTCGCCGCACCTCTCCTTCGTTGCCGAACCGGACTCCGGCCGGCTCGATCCCGCGCCCGCGGTCGAGGAAGACCTCATCCGGCCCGTTGACCAGCACGTCCGTCACCCCCGGCGAGCGCAGCAGCGGGTCCAGCACCCCCGCGCCGATGCTGTCCCGGCGCAGCGCGGCCACGGTCTGGCGCACCACGGAGTCGCTGACGAGCAGTCCGAGGGAGCGCATGGCCGCACCTACCTCGACCGGCCCCGGCTGTTGCCCGGTGCGGCCGAGAAAGGCCCGAACCGCCTCGAGGTCGACCTCAGCCATACCCTGGCCCCGTCCCTGCGAGCTGGTCGACCAGAGCCGCGACCACGCGGCGGTACCCCCGCCGCGCACCGCGTGCCGGCGGTTCGCCTCGCTCGGCGGCCGCGGCCAGACCCCTCTCGTCCGGCAGCCGGGTCACCACTGGCCGACCCACCGCGTCCGCCACGACGTCCGTGGGCAGGCCGCCCGGACCGCTCCGCAGCACCAGCTCGGCCCGATCCAGGCCCAGCGTGGCCACCGTCTGGCGGGCAGCGGCAGCCCCGCGCACGCCGCGGGCGACGACCACCAGGTGACGGTTGGCCAGGCGCAACGCCTCCCTCGTCGCCGGCGTCAGCGTCCGCCCCGCATCGATCACCACCAGGCCGTGCCAGGTCCGCAACGCGCCGACGATCGCGGCGAGCGGCTCCCTCGCCAGGTCGACCGTCGGGCCCCGGGACATCGCCACCACCGACACCCCGTCCACCACGGGCAGGTACGGCCGGATGTCGCCGAGATGGCCCTCGGCGCCGTTCAGTCGCGGCCAGCGCCACCCGCTGGTGCGCTCCGCGCCGACCAGCAGGTCGATACCACCGCCGAGGCAGTCCACGTCCACGAGGGCCGCGCCCCGCGGACCGTCCCTGACCGGCCGTTCGCCGGCCACCTGGGCGATCGCCGCGGCAAGGGTGGACGCCCCCACGCCACCCGAGCCGCCGACGACCGCCACCACCGGTGCCCGTGCCCGCCCCGACCCGTCCGCCAGGATCGAAGCCAGCCATGCACCGCCCTCGGGCAGCGGGATCACCCGGGCCGACAGGGGTGCGGACCAGGCCGACAGTTCGCCCGGGTCGGGGCCCACCAGGAACACGTCCTGCCGGTGCGGCAGTGCCCGCGCCGCCAGCCGTTCGGCCTGGTCGTCCGCGACCAGCACCGTGCCGGCAGAGCGCCACGGCCCGGCGACCTGTTCGAGATCGGTGACCACCTCCGCGTCCAGCTCATGAGCTGCGACCGCCGAGAGGATCACGTCCTGCGTCTCGCCCGCACCGGCGACGACCAGCACGTCCTTGCCTCGCACCGACTCCTCCATACCTGACACCTTCGGCAACGGAACGGAAATCGCGTCACCGAATTCGGCCGCCTGTGGACAACCCCGGGTTTTCCACAAGCCGCCGGCCACCGGAGGTTCACCGGGCCACCCCGAGGACCGTCGCCTACGATGCGGCAATGACCTACCGGAGTTCCGCGGCGTTCCCCGCCGCCGCGATCGACTGGCTGGCTCCCACCGACCCGAGCCGGGTGCTCGCGGTCGGGCGGGCGTCCGCCGCGACGGCCAGCCGGCTGTCCCGGCTCGGCAACCGGGTCACGATCATCGACCGCTCCGGCTCGGCCGCGCGCGCGTCCCGGCACCGCTATCCGGCGCTGCAGGCCATCGGCGCGGCACCGGACGCCCTGCCCTTCCGGCCCTGCTCGTTCGACCATGTGCTGGTCTCCCAGGGCATGCACCTGCTGGCCACCGGGCTGGTCCTGGACGAGTTCGCCCGCGTCCTGGCGGCGGGCGGAAGACTGGATGTGCTGTACACCGTCCGCGACGACTCGGTGCCATGGGTGCGCCGACTGGCACGCATCCTGCGCACCTACGACCCGGACGCGATGACCGGCGACGAGAAGCTCTACTCCGCCGCCGCGATCGCCGCGTCCCCCCATTTCCCGCTCGTCGAGCACCGTTCGTTCCGGATGTGGGTGCCGATCACGCGGGAAGGCATGCTGGAGATGGTCAGCAGCGCGCCCAAGCTGGCGGCACTCGGCGTGCCCGAGGCCGACCAGCTGCTTGAGGAGGTGGCAGCCCTCTACGACAGCTCCGCCCGGAGCCCCGAACCCCTGCTGCTGCCCTACTCGGTGATGTGCTGGCGCGCCGGGGTCGACCACAGCGAACTGGACGCGGACCTGCGCCCGCCCCGGGACGGCCTGCAGATCAACCTCTGAGCGGCGGGGACGAAGGCTGGGTACAGGACCCACGACCGGCGGATCCAGCCGTTAGGCTGGCCTCGACAGCGCGCCGAAGGAGCGGGAATGGCCGAGCAGACCGACATCGCCGAGGTGATCAAGAACATCCAGGCCGACGTCACCACGATCGTCAAGGGTGAGATCGAGCTCGCCAAGGCTGAGTTGATGCCGCAGGCGAAGGCGGCGGGCGTCGGCGCGGGCCTGTTCGGTGCCGCCGCGTATGTCGGACTGAGCGGTGCCGCGCTGCTGTTCAGTGGGCTGGCCTTCTGGCTCTCGCTGGGGTTCCAGACCTGGTTCCACCTCGACCTGCTGGCCGCGCTCACGTGGGGTTTCGCCGTGATGGCGATCGTGTTCTTCCTGGTCGCGGGCGTTCTCGCCCTGGTCGGCAAGAGCCAGCTGAACCTCAAGGGCCCGGAAGCCACCGTGGCCAGCGCAGAGGCCTCCGTCGCCGCGGTGAAGGCGGCCGTGGAGCGGGGTCAGCAGGACGTCGCCGCGATGTCGCTCACCGGCAAGCGTCCCGAACTCGAGGCTTGAGCCGCGCCGGTTGGTCGGGAGCGGTCAGGGCCCTGTCCCCAGACTCACGCGAGACGGTAGATCCGAGACTCCCACCCGGCCAGCTCTGAGGTCTCAACGTTGTGGGTGCCGAGCAGCACCTCTGCCCCGTCCAGCCCGGGCAACGCCACCAGGGGCAGGCTGATCGGTTCCGACGACCAGTTCGCCACGACCAGCAACACCTCGTCGCCGAGCGTGCGCGTGTAGCAGAACAGCCGCTCGTCCTCCGGCAGCAGCAGCTCGAACCGACCCTGCCGGACGACCTCCAGCTCGTGCCGCAACGCGATCAGCCGGCGGTAGTGGTGGAAGACCGAATCCGGGTCGGCGATCACTGCGGCAGCGTTGATCTCGACATGGTTGGGGTTCGCGGGGAGCCACGGCGTCCCCTGCGAGAAGCCGGCGTTGGGCGTGGCGTCCCACTGCATGGGGGTACGCGCGTTGTCGCGGCTCTTGAACCCGATCGCGCCCAGTAGCTGCACGGGGTCCCCGCCACCCGCGACCGCCTCCGCGAAGAACCGGGTCGACTCCAGATCGTCGTACTGGTCGATGGCGGTGAAGGGGAAGTTCGTCATGCCGAGTTCCTGGCCCTGGTACACGTACGGCGTGCCCTTGAGCAGGTGCAGCGTCGTGGCGAGGGTCTTTGCCGACGCCACCCGGAACTCGGGCGAGTCGTCGCCGAACCGCGACACCGATCGCGGCTGGTCGTGGTTCTCGAAGTACAGCGAGTTCCAGCCCACGTCGGCGAGCGCGTACTGCCAGGTCGCGAGGTTCGCCTTCAGCGCCGGCAGGTGCAGCGGGATCACATCCCACTTCAGCCCGGTGGGACCCGCGTCGATGCTGACGTGCTCGAAGGTGAACACCATGCCCAGCTCACCGGCCGCCGGGTCGGTGTGCGAGCGAGCGGTCTCCGCGTCCACCAGGATCATCTCGCCGACGCTGAACAGCTCCTTCGCCGACAGCCCCACCTCGCGGTTCATCTCGCGCAGGAACTCGTGCAGCCGCGGTCCCTCCACCACGAGGGACGGGTCGTAACACAGTCCGCCGGGACCGTTCGCCGGCCCGTCCGCGAGCGGATAGGTCTTGGAGATGAGGTTGATCACGTCCATCCGGAAGCCGTCCACGCCCCGATCGACCCACCAGCGCATCATGTCGTAGACGGCCCGTCGCACAGCCGGGTTCTCCCAGTTGAGGTCGGGCTGCTTCGGGCTGAACAGGTGCAGGTAGTACTGGCCGGACGCGGGGTCGAACTGCCAGCCCGACCCGGAGAAGAACGAGCCCCAGTTGGTGGGCTCGGCACCCGGCGTCCCCGGTTCGAACCCTTCCCGGGCGGGACGCCAGATGTACCAGTCCCGCATCGGCGAGGACGGGTCACGCGACTCCTGGAACCAGGAGTGCTCGTCGGAGGTGTGGTTCACCACCAGATCCATCACGAGCTTCATGCCGCGCTCGTGCAGCCCGGCGATCAGCGCGTCGAGGTCGGCCAGCGAACCGAACAGTGGGTCGATGTCGGTGTAGTCGCTGATGTCGTAGCCGTTGTCGTCCATCGGTGAGCGGTACACCGGCGACAGCCAGACCACGTCCACGCCGAGGGCACTGAGGTGGTCGAGATGGCCGAGGATGCCGGGGATGTCGCCCACCCCGTCGCCGTCGCCGTCCGCGAACGACCGCGGATAGATCTGATACACGACCGCGCTTTGCCACCAGGGAGCCATGCCTCATCTTCCCGCAGCGGAGGACACCACCGCATGCGCCGCGCGAGCCGCATCCCTCCCGGAAACGGGACATTCCTGCCGCGACAGGCTCGAATCTGGCCCGGAACGGCAGCTGGCCACCGGCAGCGTCAGAATTGTCCCGTTCTGCCACTCAGCCTGGGACGGGAGATGAGCACAGCGGTCCGGTCCAGGCCGTTGATCCACGGGCGGGCGGCGACCAGACAGGGGGTCAGAGGCGTTCGCTGAGGAACCGCGGCGGAATCTGCGAGGTCAGGGACGTGTCCCACGGCACCGTCCAGCCGAGCAGGTCGAACAGGCCGTCGAGCAGGTAGGCGGTGAACCCCCACACATACAGGTCGCCGAGCACGAACGCCGGCCCCGAGAAACCGCCAGGGTGGACCCACGTGCTGCGGTTGGCCGGGTCGAGCAGCTGCGCGACCGGCACCTGGTGGACGGCGGCGATCTCGCTCACATCGACCGGCACCAGGCGCGCCGGCTCCTGCCACCACCCCACGACGGACGTGACGTCGAACCCGCTGCGCGGAATGTGCGCCGCCGGCAGCACGCCGAGCACCTCGACCGAGAGCGGATCGACGCCCACCTCCTCCTGCGCCTCCCGCAGCGCCGCGGCCACGGGATCCACGTCCACCGACTCGATGCCCCCACCCGGGAACGCGATCTGGCCCGCGTGTGAGCGCAGGTCGGCCCGCTTCTCGACCAGGACGAGGTCGTAGCCGGCACCCGGCGCGACATTCCCCGCCGATCGGGCGTGGCGAGACGGCCGGGGGGTCTCGACAGGCTCGACCAGCGGTTTCAGCCCGACCAGCGGTTTCGGCTCGACCAGCGGCTCTCGCCCGACCAACGGCCCTGGCTCCACCGGGGGCTCACGGTCGCCCAGCAGGATCAGCACCGCCGCCCTGCGCTTCCCCCTCGGCTCACGAGCGCCGGAGATGAACCGGAGCGCGTCCGGACGGCCGAAGCGCTCCTGCGCCCCGACGAGTTCCGGGGGAACGGGACGGCTCACCCGGACAGCCCCTTCGCCACCCACTCCTCGACGTTCTCCAGCGAGACGAACTGGCCCGGGTGCCGCGCGACGACCTTGCCGTCCGCGTCGATCAGCAGCGTGTACGGAATGCCGGCAACGCCCAGCGGCGCCTTCAGCCGGTGCTCTTCGTCCGAGAGTTGCGGGTAGGTCGCGCCGACCAGCTGGGCGAACTCGATCGCGAGCGCCGGCTGGGGGTCCGAGTAGTTGATCCCCAGCACCGCGACCTTCTTCTGCTTCGTCGCGAAGGTGGCCAGGTGCCCGGCTTCGGCCCGGCACGGCTCACACCACTGCGCCCACAGGTTGATCAGCATCGGTCCGCGCAGCCCGGCCAGCCGGACGCTGCTGTCGCCGCCCAGGCAGTCGAGGGTGAGGTCCGGCAGCCCTCCGGGTACCGCGGCGGCCTTGCTGCTGGCCGGGCAGTCCTCAATGCCGGCGGCCTTGCGGGCAGCCACCAGATCGGTGGGTGTCTCCGCTGGTGCACCGGGGACGGACGGCGTGCCGCCACCGACGCCGGGCAGGAGCTGTCCGCACCCGGCCAGAAGGACGGCACAGGCCACCCCCGCAACCGCTCGCGCCGCACCTGACGATCTCATCCGCGTGGCTCCCGCACCAGTTTCGCCGCCACCTTCGGATCGGTGGGCCCCTCGCCGTAGGAAGGGCACAGCCGTGCCAGGGGACATACCCCACACGCCGGACGCCGCGCATGGCAGCGCCGGCGGCCGTGCCAGATCACCCGGTGGTTGAGCCGGATCCAGTCGGCCTTCGGGAACAGTTCCCCGACCTCGGCCTCGATGCGTTCCGGCTTGTCGGCGTCCGTCCAGCCGAACCGCCGGGAGAGCCGGATGAAGTGGGTGTCGGTGGTGATCCCCGGCACGCCGAAGCCGTCGGTGAGCACCACGTTGGCGGTCTTCCGTCCCACGCCGGGCAGCGTGATCAACTCCTCCAGCGTGCCCGGCACCCGGCCACCGAAGCGCTCGACCAGGGCCGCACCCAGCCTGAGCAGGGCGTCGGTCTTCGCACGGAAGAAGCCGGTGGGCGTGATCAGCGTCTCCAGCTCTGTCCGGTCGGCGCCGGCGAGGGCAGCGGCGTCCGGGTAGCGGGCGAACAACACCGGCGTGACCGTGTTCACCCTGCGGTCGGTGGACTGCGCGGACAACACGGTCGCGACCAGCAGTTGCAGCGGGTTGGCGTGGTCGAGCTCGCAGTGTGCATCGGGGTACAGCAGAGCCAGCTCGCGGTTCATCGCGCGAGCACGACGCACCAGCGCCGTCCGGGATTCGCCTGGGATCACGATCAGAACGAGGCGGCGTTCGCCTCGACGACGAGTTCGACCTCGACCGGGGAGTCGAGCGGCAGCACCGCCACCCCCACGGCGCTGCGGGCATGGCTGCCGTGCGGCCCGAACACCTGCTGAAGCAGTTCCGACGCCCCGTTCGCCACGGCCGGCTGGCCGGTGAACGACGGATCGCTGGCCACGAACACCACCAGCTTCACCACCCGCCGGATGCCGTCGATCCCGCCGACGACGGACGCGGCCGCGGCCACGGCGTTGAGCACGGCGATCCGGGCGAGCTCCGCTGCGCGCTCGGGGCTCACCTGCGCGCCGACCTTGCCGACCTCCAGGAGTGTGCCGTCGACGAACGGCAGCTGGCCGGCCGTGAACACCTGGCCTGCGGACACCACCGCCGGCAGATAGGCGGCGACCGGCGCGGGCACGGCCGGCAACGTGAGCCCCAGCTCGGCCAGGCGCGTCGAGGACAGGGTCTCGTCGAGTTCCTCGTTCATTCCGTGACCGGCCGCTTCAGGTAGGCGACGAGATTCTGCGGGTTCGGTCCGGGAACCACCTGGACGAGCTCCCACCCGTCCGCGCCCCAGGTGTCGAGGATCTGCTTCGTCGCGTGCACCAGCACCGGTACGGTGACGTACTCCCATTTGGTCATGCGCTCAGTATTGCGCCTGCCCCCGACAGTCGGCGTCCGACCGCTCTTCGTCAGGCTCGGCGAGCGTTGCCGCTCGGGGCGCACTCACTCGCAGCGACGGCCCTTGGCGCAGAGGATGGACGTCCACGAGGTGATGTCGGTGCGTTGCCGCAGGAGCTGCCGCCGCTCGCGCTCGGTCATGCCACCCCACACGCCCCACTCGATCCGGTTGTCCAGGGCCTCGGCGAGACACTCGTTGCGCACCGGGCAGTTGAAGCACACCGATCGCGCTCGCTTCTGGTCCGCGCCCTCCGGGAACAACTCGTCCTGCAGGCCACGGCACTTCGCCTGAAGGGTCCAGTCATCGACTCCGAGCGTCATTGCTCTCATCCTTTCGGAGGGGGCTCCAAGCCTGAGCGGCATACGCAATTGCTAGGCGTACGGGTCAGGGTATGTCAAGAAGCACCGGGTGGCTAGGGCTGATTCAACGTCTACTGAAAAGCCGACACGCCGAATGCCGCCCGTTGGGTGTCGTCACGTACCCTTGAGCCCATGCGCATGGGGAAACGGCTCTACTCGTTGATCATGTTCATTGTGGTGGCCGTTCTCGGTGGGCTGCTCGCTGCTGGCCTGATCGTGCCGGTCGCCGGCATCGCGACGACCACGAGCAGGGACGCGATCTCCGGGCTGGACAACCTGCCGACGGAGCTCCAGGTGCCCGCGCAGTGGCAGCGGTCGCAGCTCCTGACCGCGGACGGGAAGACGCTCGCGTTCTTCTACGACGAGAACCGCGTCTACGAGCCGCTGGACAAGATCGCGCTGATCATGCAGCAGGCGCAGGTCGCCATCGAGGACCACCGCTTCTTCGAGCACGGCGCCATGGACCTCCAGGGCACGCTGCGCGCGCTGGTCTCCACCAGTCAGGGCAACACCCAGGGCGGTTCGAGCCTGACGCAGCAGTACGTCCGTCTGGTGCTGGTGGAGAAGGCGGAGGAGAACAACGACGCCGCGGCGAAGGCCGCGGCGACCGAGAACACCCTCGCCCGGAAAATCCGCGAGCTGCGCTACGCGATCGCCGTGGAGAAGAGCCTCAGCAAAGACCAGATCCTCGAGCGCTACCTGAACATCGCCTACTACGGGGACGGCGCCTACGGCGTCGAGGCCGCGGCCCGGCACTACTTTGGCGTGAGCGCTGCGAAGCTGAACCTCGCCCAGGCCGCCATGCTGGCCGGTCTCGTCCGCAACCCGGTCGCCACAAACCCGCGCACCCACGCCCAGGTCGGCGTGAAACGGCGCAACGACGTCCTCGACCGGATGGCCCAGCTCGGGGTGATCACCCACGCGGAGGCCATCGAGGCCAAGGCGGTCAAGTTCGACCCCAAGAAGGTGAAGTTCTCCCGGAAGGGCTGCGCGAACTCCGACCTGCCGTTCATCTGCGATTACGCGCTCCAGGTGCTCAAGCAGCAAGCCACCGAACTGGGGAACACCGAGGAGGAGCGGCTGGAGCGGGTCTATCGCGGCGGCCTGACGATCACCACGGAGATCGACACCAAGGCACAGAAGGAAGCCCAGCGGGTCGTGACGAAGAACGTCCATGCCAAGGATCCGGCGATCGGCGTGATCGTGATGACCGACCCGAAGACCGGACTGATCAGGGCGATGGCGCAGAGCCGGCCCAAGATGGGCGACAACAACAAGGGCAAGAAGTGGAAGGGTGAGACCTACTACAACTATGCCGTCGGCAAGGACTTCGGGGGCGCGGACGGATTCCAGGGCGGATCCACGTTCAAGCTCTTCGTCGCGGCCGCGGCGCTCGACTCCGGCTTCGGCGTGAACACCACCATTCGCGCGCCGCGTAGCCGCAACTTCCAGGGGCAGGTCTTCCGATCCTGTTCCGGGGCGTTCACCTACAACAAGCGCTGGGTCGTCGACGGTGAGGGCGGCACGTACAACCTGTACAGCGGCACCGGCCACTCGGTGAACAACTACTACGTCGCGCTGGAGCAGAAGGTCGGCATGTGCCCGGTGACGAAGATGGCCAAGAAGGTGGGCCTGGAGTTGGCCAGCGGCAAGGACGTGGTGGAGGAGTTCAACAACTATCCGTCCTTCACCCTCGGCGCGGCGGAGATCACCCCGCTGTCGATGGTGACCGCGTACGGCACCTTCGCCAACCGGGGCATCAGATGCACACCGATCATCCTGAAGTCGATCGTGACCAAGGACGGAAAATCGATCGACATCCCGGGCGCTGACGGATCGAACTGCAAGCGGGTGATCGACGCCGACCTCGCCGATGCCGTGAACAAGGTCTTCAAGACTCCGTTCTCCAACGGCACGCTGTCGCGCGCTCGGATTCCGGGCTACACGCTCGCCGGCAAGACCGGCACGGTGCCGCTGAACAAGGCCGAGTGGTCGGTCGGCTACACCCCGAACCTGGTCGCGGCCGCCGTGATCAGCTTCGACAACAACAAGCGCTTCAGGAAGTACTGGGACAGCAAGTACAGCTTCCTACGCGGTGTGACGCTGCCGCACTCGCACCGATACCTGAGTGGCTTCGGCGCTGACGCCGGATACAACATGTTGAGGCCCGCCATGCAGCAGGCCCTGGCGGACATCAAGGACCACGACCAGTTCAACGAGCCTCCGCAGTCGATCCTGATCGGCGAGACGAAAGGCATCCCCAGTTGTGCGGGCATGGGCCCAAGCAGCTGCCGCGCGGCGCTCAGCCAGGCCGGTTTCGACACCTACACCACCAACGAGTACTCCGACACCGTGGGCAAGGGCGGCTTGATCGGGCTCACCCGGACCGGCTCG
>NZ_JARKPQ010000096.1 GCF_029975155.1 Propionicimonas sp.
GCATACCAGCGGTGTTGCCGCCAGGTTCTCGGCTGACCACCAGGTTTCCCGGCATATGCAGCCGTTTTCTGGCCTCGTATGCCGGGAAACCTGGCGGTCATCACAGCACGACCGCACCAACCCGCCTGAGAGCCCGTGAAAAGTGGCAGTCACAGCCACATCATTCCGGTGGGGCTCAGGGGGTGTTGCCGTTGTGGGGGCTGGCGAGGCCGGTCTCGTAGGCGACCACGACGGCCTGGACGCGGTCGCGAACGCCCAGCTTCGCCAGGATCCGGCGGACATGGGTCTTCACGGTGGTCTCCGAGAGGTAGAGCTCGCCGGAGATCTCGGCGTTCGACAGGCCGCGCGCGATCAGTTCCAGCACCTCCCGCTCGCGGTCGGTGAGGCTGGCGACCCGGGGATCGTCGTGAGGGGCTGGTGGGACGGTGTTCCCGCCCGTGGCCACACGGGCCAGCAGCCGCCGGGTCGCGGACGGCGCGATCACCGCGTCCCCGGTGTGTACGGTGCGGATCGCGGCCAGCAGGTCGGCGGGCGGGGCGTTCTTCAGCAGAAAGCCGGACGCGCCGGCGCGGATCGCCTCCAGCAGGTACTCGTCCAGGTCGTAGGTGGTGAGCATCACCACGCGGGGCCCTTCGTCGGGCTCAGCCCTGACCCACCCAAACCGTTCGTCGAGCTTGTCGAGACGCGCTCGATCGGTGGAGTCAGGCTCAGGCCCTTCGTCAGGCTCAGGGAGCGATGGGGGGTGGGGCTCAGGGTGCGACTCCGCGGCGAGGATCCGGCGGGTGGCCTCCAGGCCGTCCGTGCCGGGCATCCGCACGTCCATCAGGACGACGTCGCAGGGGGTGCGTGCGACGAGGTCGACCGCCTCGGTCCCGGAACCGGCCTGACCGACGACCGCCATGTCGGGCTGGCCGTCGATCACCATGGCCAGTCCGGCCCGGACCAGTTGCTGGTCGTCGACCAGGACGACGCGAATCCGCTCAGGCACCGAGCCCCACCTCTTCCGCAGCGGTCACAGGGATCCTCACCCGCACCCGGAACCCGTCCTCGGCCGGCCCGGCCTCCAGAGTGCCGCCGACGAGTTCGGCCCGCTCACGCATGCCGATCAGGCCCAGGCCGAGCCCGGCGAGGGGCTCGTCCGGACCGGGCGCGGTCGGTCCGGCACCGCCACGGTCGGTGACGGTGAGGGTGACGTCCGTGTCCATCCAGCTCAGCGCCACGACCGCTCGGGCACCCTCCCCGGCGTGCTTGATCACGTTGGTGAGGGCCTCCTGGCAGATCCGGTACAGGGCCAGCCGGGAGCCGGACGGCAGCGGGCCGGCCTCGCCGACGCGGATCAGCGACACCTCCAGGCCGGCCTGGCGGGCCTGGTCGACCAGGTCGTCCAGCGGCGCCTGGTCAGGGACGGGGGAGAGCTCCGGCGCCTCCCCGCCACGCAGCATGCCGAGGATCCGGCGGGTGTCGGTGAGCGCCACCCGTCCGGTCTCGGCGATGGTGAGGAAGGCCCGGCGGGACGCGGCCGTGTCGGCGACGACGTAGCTGCCCCCGTCCGCCTGGGCGATCATGATCGCCAGCGAATGGGCGATCACGTCGTGCATCTCGCGCAGGATCCGCATCCGCTCCGCCGCGACCGCCAGTTCGGCTGCGCGCCGCTGGGCGTCCGCCGCGCTGTCCCTCGCGGCGACGGCGACCGCCCGTTCCCGCTCCGATCGCCGGTAGGCGACCAGCAACGCCACGCAGCCGGCGCCGAGGCCGGCCGCGAGGATCGCGAGCACGATGTCGAGCGGATTCATCACCGGCCTCAGGAGTGGACGACGACCTCGACCCGCTGGAACTCCTTCACGTCGGTGTACCCGGTGGTGGCCAGCGCTCGGCGCAGCGCGCCGACGAGGTTCATGGTGCCGTCGGCGACGTGGGACGGGCCGAGCAGGATCTCCTCCAGGCTGCCGACGCGGGAGAACTTCACCCGCTCGCCGCGGGGAAGCGTGGCGTGCCATGCCTCGGGGCCCCAGTGGTAGCCGTGGCCGGGCGCCTCGGTGGCCCGGGCCAGCGGGGAGCCGACCATGACCGCGTCCGCACCGCACGCGATGGCCTTCGCGATGTCGCCGGAGCGGCCCAGGGCACCGTCCGCGATCACGTGGACGTAGCGACCGCCGGACTCGTCCAGATAGTCGCGGCGGGCCTCCGCCACGTCGGCGAGGGCGGACGCCATCGGCACCTCGACGCCCAGCACGTTGCGGGTCCGCTTGGTCGCGCCGCCGCCGAAGCCGACCAGGACGCCCGCGGCGCCGGTGCGCATCAGGTGCAGCGCGGACTGGTACGTGGCGCAGCCGCCGACGATCACCGGCACATCGAGTTCGTAGATGAACTTCTTCAGATTCAGCGGCTCGGCCACCGTGGACACGTGCTCGGCCGAGACCGTGGTGCCGCGGATCACGAAGAAGTCCACGCCGGCCGTCTCGACCACGTTCGCGTACTCCGCGCAGGTCTGCGGCGACAGCGAACCGGCGACTGGCACCCCGGCCTCCCGGATCTGGCGCATCCGCTCGGTGATCAGCTCGGCCTGGATGGGCTGCGCGTACAGCTCCTGCATCCGCTTGGTGGCCGCGACCTGGTCCTCGATGCCGGCCAGTTCGGCCAGCAGCGGCTCGGGGTCGGCGTAGCGCGTCCACAGGCCTTCGAGGTTCAGCACCCCCAGCCCGCCCAGCCGGCCCACCGCGATCGCGGTCGCGGGGGACATCACCGAGTCCATCGGCGCGGCGACGATCGGGAAGTCGAAGGTGAGCGCGTCGATCCGCCAGGAGAGGTTCACCTCCTCGATGCCCCGGGTGCGCCGGGTGGGCACGATGGCGATGTCGTCGAACCCGTACACGGGCAGCGCGCGCTTGGACCGGCCGATCTCGATCATGATGGTGAGCTCCCTTGCTCAGGAGTGTGAGGTGTAGTTCGGTGCCTCGATGGTCATCTGGATGTCGTGCGGGTGCGACTCGCGCAGGCCGGCGGCGGTGATCCGGACGAAGCGGCCCTTGGCGTGCAGCTCGCCGATCGTGCTCGCGCCGGTGTAGAACATCGACTGCCGCAGGCCGCCGACGAGCTGGTAGGCCACCGCGGCGAGCGGACCGCGGTAGGCGACCTGGCCCTCGACGCCCTCGGGGATCAGTTTGTCGTCGCTGGCCACGTCGCTCTGGAAGTAGCGGTCCTTGGAGTAGGACACCGCGCGCCCGCGGGCCGCCATCGCGCCCAGCGAACCCATGCCGCGGTACGACTTGTACTGCTTGCCGTTGATGAACACCAGCTCGCCGGGACTCTCCTCGCAGCCGGCGAGCAGGGAGCCGAGCATCACGGCGTCCGCGCCGGCGACGAGCGCCTTCGCGATGTCGCCGGAGTACTGCAGGCCGCCGTCGCCGATCACCGGGACCCCGGCGGGACGGCAGGCCTGCGCGGCGTCGTGGATCGCGGTCACCTGCGGGACGCCGACGCCGGCGACGACCCGCGTCGTGCAGATCGAACCCGGCCCGACCCCGACCTTCACGCCGTCCACCCCGGCCTCTGCCAGCGCCTTCGCGCCGGCGAAGGTGGCGACGTTGCCGCCGATGATGTCCACCTCGGCGGCGGCCGGTTCGGCCTTCAGCCGGCGGATCATGTCCAGCACGCCCTGGGAGTGGCCGTGGGCGGTGTCCACGATGATGGCGTCGACGCCGGCGTCCACGAGCATCATCGCGCGCTCCCAGGCGTCGCCGAAGAAGCCGATCGCCGCCCCCACGCGCAGCCGGCCCTGGGGATCCTTGCTCGCCAGCGGGTACTTGTCGGACTTCACGAAGTCCTTCAGGGTGATCAGGCCGCGCAGCCGTCCGCCGGTGTCGACGAGGGGCAGCTTCTCGATCTTGTGCCTGGCGAGCAGGGCCAGTGCCTCCTCCGGCCTGATCCCGGGCCAGCCGGTGATCAGCGGCATCGGGGTCATCACCTCGCCGACGGGACGGTTCGGGTCGTCCTCGAAGCGCATGTCGCGGTTGGTGACGATGCCGAGCAGCCGGAGGTCGGAGTCGACGACGGGGACGCCGGAGATGCGGAAGTGGCCGCACAGCTCGTCCACCTCGCCGATGGTGGCCTCCAGCGTGGTGGTGATGGGCTGGTCGATCATGCCGGCCTCGGAGCGCTTCACCCGGTCGACCTGGCTGGCCTGGTCCTCCGCGGACATGTTCCGGTGCAGGATGCCCATGCCGCCCTCGCGCGCCATGGCGACCGCCATCCGGGACTCGGTGACGGTGTCCATCGCCGAGCTGATCAGGGGGATCCGCAGTTCGATCCGCTTGCTCACCCTGGTCGTCGTGTCGGCGGCAGACGGGATGACGTCGCTCTCGTTCGGCTGCAGCAGGACGTCGTCGAAGGTCAGGCCGAGGGCGGCGAAGGGTTCCGGGACGCCGGACGGGGTGAGCGGACTCGACACAGGTCACCTATCTGTCGCTGCGGTGGAGCCGTCAGTGTAACCCCGCCCGCCCGACCGCCCCGCGCGGTTCAGCCCGGCAACGGGGACGGTTCCCCTCTCCCGACCCCGTTCGTCGAGCCCCCTATCGTTCGTCGAACCCCCAACCGCTCGTCGAGCTTGTCGAGACGGGAAGTGAACGGGAAAGAACCGTCCCGTTCCTGTTCAGAGGGCGGCGAAGGCCTGGGCCAGCAGCGGGTGCTCGAAGGTGAACCCGGCGTCCAGCAACCGGGCCGGACGGACGCGCTGGCTCGCCAGCAGCGCCTCGGTGACGAACTCGCGGCCGAACACGGCGCCGACGGCGGCCAGCGGCAGCGGCAGCGGCGTGGGCCGGTGGAGGTGGCGACCGAAGGCCCTGGTGAACTCCGCGTTGCTCACCGGATTGGGGGCGACGAGGTTCACCGGGCCGGTCAGCTCCGACGACAGCAGGAACGTCGTCGCCCGGACGTGGTCGGTGAGGCTGATCCAGGAGAGGAACTGCCGTCCGCTGCCCACCCGTCCGCCGAGGCCGAGTGCGAACACCGGCCACTGCATGCCGAGAAAACCACCGTCGCGGGCCAGCACGTGCCCGGTGCGCAGGACGACCGTCGGCACCGGCGAGTGGGCGGCGGCGGCCTCCCAGTCGGTGACGACCTCGGCGAGGAACCCGCGGCCGGCGGGCATCGACTCGTCCACGATCTCCGCGCCGGTGTCGCCGTAGTAGCCGATCGCCGACCCGTTCAGCAGCCGCCGGCAGCGTCCGTCCGGACTGAGGCTGGTGACGATGGTGAGGGTCGAGGTGATCCGCGACCGCACGATCTCGGTCTTGCGGTCCTTCGTCCAGCGGGAGCCCGCGATGGGTGCGCCGGCCAGGTTGACCACCGCGTCCACGTCGTCGAGGCCGGGAGCGTCGATGCGACCCGCGTCCGGATCCCAGTGGCGCTGGTCGGATGCGGTCACCTCACCGCGGACCAGCCGCACCACCTCGTGCCCTTCCCGGACGAGGTGGCGGGACAGGGCGGTGCCGATCAGTCCGGTGCTGCCGCCGATCGCTACCCGCATGGGTCGATCCTGCCACCGCTGGTCAAGTAGTAGTGGACGTGAACGGGAATGGGACCTGTCCCCGGGGACAGGTCCCATTCCCGTTCAGTTCTGGCCGTGCCAGACCACCGTCTGGAACGCATTCCACACGCAGAAAGCGATCGCGAAACCGAACACCCAGTACCGCTGCCGGCGGGTGAGCGGGACGAGCCCGAGCAGGGCGAGGCTCCACGGCAGGTACCACGGGTGCAGGGCCTGGCCGAGGACGGCGATCACCAGCGAGCCCCACGCCACCAGACTGAGCGGACGGTCGGCGAACCGGACGCCGATCCACACCAGCACCAGCAGCAGGATCGCGGTGCCGATCCGGCCGGCGACGATCAGGAACCCGGTGTACGAGCCGCCCGCGCCCGCCCACAGGAGGGCGCCGCCCTTGGCCAGCAGGGCCAGCGGGGCCGGGGTGTCGGCCAGGCCCATCAGGTCCAGCCACTCGGCCCAGCCGAAGCCCAGCCCGCTGGCCAGGCTGATCGCGACGAAGCCGGCCAGCGCGACGGCTGTCGCCACCGTCGTCCGCCAGCCCAGCAGCCACAATCGTCTGCCCAGCGGTGACCCGGCGAGGAGAGTCGCCACCGGCAGGCCCGCGACGGCGACGATCGCCAGGCCGCCCTGCTGCTTGAACGCCATCGCGACGGCCACCAGCAGCGGGCCGGCGAGGAACCCCGTCCACCAGCGCGGCCAGCGCAGCACCACCCACACCGCGGCCAGCGTGGCGGCGACCATCGGGGCGTCGTTGTGGGCCGCGCCGACGAAGTGCAGCACGAGCAGCGGGTTCAGCACACCCAGCCAGACCGGGCCCCGGCGCGGGCGGTCCAGCAGGGTGGCGATCCGGGGCACCAGCCACAGCATCGCCGCCACGGCGAGCAGTGCCGGCACGCGCATGGCGACGATCGACCAGTACGGGTGGGCACCACTGGCCGCCACCACCAGCTGGTTCAGACGCAGGGTCAGCGGCGGATACGCGACCCCGCTGCCGGCCCACAGTGGGTCGACGAAGGGCGCGAACGGGCCTCCGGTGGTGGCGAGGCCGACGTGATAGGGATTCGCGCCCGCGCCCAGCGTCCAGCCGAGATCGGCGTACAGCACCGCGTCCGGGCTGAGCACCGGAGGGACGAGCAGCAGCGGCAGGCTCCACAGCAGCAGCGTCATGCCCGCGTGGACGGGCGGCCGCTCCCGGGTGGGCCGGACGTGCCACCACGCCCAGACCAACGCCACCACGCCGGCGACCAGGACGATCCGGTTCCACGGCAGCGGGGCGGCGAGGCCGATCGCGTTCACCCACTCGGCGGGCCAGCCGTCCGGCGAGAACGAGAACTCCGGGTGGCAGCTGCCCCAGGCCACGCCCAGCGAGCCGGCGACGCCCACCCACACCCCGCGGGAGCGCAGCGCCGAGGCCGGGCGGACGGTCATGGCAGCTCCTGGGCGCGGGACGGTTCGGTGCCCAAGTGTAGGAGCCTGGCGTGGCGGTAGTTTTGGCCTCCGGGGGAAGGAGCAGCCATGGGGGAGCAGGCACTGCCCGGAATGGGCGCGATCGTGACGGACGAGGGCACTGGACTCCGGGTCTGGGCACCCCATGCCGACGCCGTCGACGTGGTGGTGTACGGCGACGAGGAGCGGGTCGAACCGCTGGCGAGCGAGGGCAACGGCTACTGGTACGGCTTCGTGCCCGGCGTCCGGCCGGGGCGGGAGTACCGGTTCGCGCTCACCTGCGGCGACCGCCGGATCGAGCGGGTCGACCCGTACGCGGCGCAGGTGACCAACTCGGTCGGCAACGGGGTGGTCTACGATCACGCCGCGTTCGACTGGGAGGGCGACGACTTCACCCCGCCACCGTTCAACGAGCTGGTCATCTACGAGTTGCACGCCGGCACCTTCGCCGCCACGGAGGACGGCCAGGTGGCCGATCTCGATGACCTCGCCGAGCGGCTGGACCACCTCGTCCGGCTCGGCGTGAACGCCCTGCAGATCATGCCGGTGGCCGAGTTCGCCGGCGACTACTCCTGGGGCTACAACCCCGCGCACATCTTCGCCGTGGAGAGCGCCTACGGTGGCCCGGACGCCCTGAAGGACCTCGTCAAGCAGGCCCACCGACGCGGGCTGGCCGTGATCCAGGACGTCGTCTACAACCACTTCGGGCCGAGCGACCTGAACCTGTGGCAGTTCGACGGCTGGAGCGAGAACGGCCTGGGCGGGATCTACTTCTACAACGACTGGCGCTCGGCCACGCCGTGGGGGGACACCCGTCCTGACTACGGACGGGGCGAGGTGCGCCAGTTCATCCGCGACAACGCGCTCGGCTGGCTGCGCAACTTCCACGTGGACGGGCTGCGCTACGACATGACCCCCTACATGCGCAGCGTGGACGGTTCCGGCACCGACATCCCGGACGGCTGGAGCCTTTCGCGCTGGATCAACGACGACGTCCGCGACCGGTTCCCGGGCCGGATCCTGATCGCCGAGGACCTGCGCTCCAACCCCGCGGTGAGCAGCACCGGGCCGGAGGGCGCGGCGTTCCACGCCCAGTGGGACGCGCAGTTCGTGCACCCGGTGCGCGAGAACGTGATCGAGCCGTCGGACGACACCCGCTCCACCACGGAGATCGCGACGGCGATCGGCTACTCCTACGGCGACCCGTTCGCGCGGGTGATCTACACCGAGAGTCATGACGAGGTGGCCAACGGGCGCGCGCGGGTGCCGGAGGAGATCGACCCGGCCGATCCGACCGGCTACTTCGCGCAGAAGCGTTCGACGCTCGGCGCAGGCCTGGTGTTCACCGCACCGGGCATCCCGATGATCTTCCAGGGCCAGGAGTTCCTGGAGGGCGGCTGGTTCCGGGACGACGTCGCGCTCGACTGGGACCAGGACGAGGAGTTCCACGGCATCGTCCGGCTGTACCGGGACCTGGTCCGGTTGCGCCTGAACCGGGACGGGACCTCCGCCGGCCTCACCGGTGGCGGCCTGCGGATCTTCCACAACAACGACGACGCGAATCTGCTGGCGTACCAGCGTTGGCGCGACCACGGACCCGGCGACGACGTCGTGGTGGTCGCAAACCTGTCGAACGCCGAGCGCACCGGCTACCGGATCGGCCTGCCCGCGACGGGGCAGTGGCGGCTGCTGTTCAGCAGCGACGCGACGGTCTACTCCGACGCGTTCGGCAACACCCCGAGTGCCGACCTCGTCGCCTCCGAGGACGACTACGACGGCTTCACCGCCAGCGCCGAGCTCACGATCGGCCCCTACACCCTGCTGATCTACACCTGGCAGGGCTGACCCGGATCCACCGCCAGGGCCAACCCCCGCCATCGCTCCCTGAGGAGCGAGCCGCCCCCGCCATCGCTCCCTGAGGAGCGAGCGAAGCGAGTGTCACGAAGGGTGGCCGTGCTGGTGCGGGGATCCCGGCGTTCGCCGGGATGACGGTGGCTGGCGCGCGAGCGACCCTCGCCACCGGTCCCTGAGGAGCCGCTGCCCTTCGTGACGCTCTCGGGTTCGTTCCTCACCCGACAGCTCCTCAGGGACCGTTCGGGGACGCACCTGGCGTGGGCATAGCCTGAGCAGCGTGCGCACGACGACCCAGAACCTGCCCGGACTGACCCTCACGAACCTCGTGCTCGATGCACCGCTCGATTCCGCGAACCCGGCGGCCGGCACGATCGAGATCTTCGCCCGCGTGGTGGCCGGCGACGGTGGCGCCGACAAGCCGTATCTGGTCTTCCTGCAGGGCGGGCCGGGTCACGAGGCGCCGCGTCCGTCCCTGCCCGGCTCGCCGCCGTGGCTGCCGCGTCTGCTGCAGGACTATCGCGTGGTGCTGCTCGACCAGCGCGGGACGGGCCGCTCCACTCCGATCTCGTCCGCGGTGACCCAGCGGGACGGCCGGGTCGAAGCCGTCGTCCGCGGCCCCCTCGCCGGCATGGACGCCGCCGCGCAGGCCGCCTATCTGTCCCACCTGCGGGCGGACGAGATCGTCAACGACTGCGAGCGGGTCCGCGAGGCACTCGGCGTCCCCCGATGGACGGTGCTCGGCCAGTCGTTCGGCGGGTTCACCACGCTGCACTACCTGTCGACGCACCCGGAGTCGCTGGCGGGAGCGCTGATCACCGGAGGGCTGAGCGCCGTGGGCCGTCCGGCAGACGACATCTACGCCGCCACCTGGCAGATCATGATCGCCAAGTCGGAGACCTACTACCGCCGCTTCCCGGCCGACCGCGACCGCGTCCGCGCGCTCAGTGGCCGCTGCGCCCAGGGTGCGATCACCCTGCCGAACGGGGACGCCGTCTCGGCCGACCGCTTCCGCACCGTCGGCCACCTGCTCGGAGCACAGGGCGGTGCCGAGCAGCTGCACTACCTGCTCGAACTCGACCACACCTCGTCCGCCTTCGCGCACGATCTGGCCGCCGCGCTGCCGTTCGAGGGCCGCAACCCGGTGTACGCGGTGCTGCACGAGTCCAGCTATGCGGACGGCGTGGCGACCCGCTGGTCGGCCGACCGGACGATGCCCGACCGCGTCCGCGAGGACGTCACCCTGCTCGGTGGCGAGCACCTGCACCGCTCGCTGTTCGCCGAGGACACCGAGCTCGGACCGTTCGCCGCGGTCGCCGACCTGCTGGCCGACCACGAGTGGAACCGGCTGTACGTCCCCGGTCGGCTCGCACAGGTCGACGTCCCGGTGGCGGCGGCGGTCTACCACGCCGACGCCTACGTGCCCTACGAGTTCTCGATGGAGACCGCGGCGCTGCTGCCGGACTGCCGCACCTGGGTGACCAGCGAGTACGAGCACAACGGCCTGCGCACCGACACCGCCGTGATCGACCACCTGCTGGGTCTGCTGGAAGGGCGCCGCTGGCTGTAGCGGCTACCGTGTCCCGGTGCGGACGCAGCCGAGCCAGACCAGGGAGATCGTCTCCCTCGCCGTCCCGGCGTTCCTCGCCCTCGTCGCCGAGCCGCTGTTCCTGCTCGCTGACACCGCGATCATCGGCCACCTCGGCACCGCTCAGCTGGCCGGACTGGGTGTCGCCAGCTCGATCCTGGTGACCGCAGCCGGCGTCTTCGTCTTCCTCGCCTACGGCACCACCTCGATCGTCGCGCGGCAGGTGGGGGCGGGGCACGAACGCGCAGCGCTCGCGTCCGGCCTGGACGGGATCTGGCTCGCGCTCGCGATCGGCGCGATGGTGGCTCCGGTGGTGGCGCTGGCCGCGACGCCGCTGTGTGGGCTGTTCGGGGCGTCCGCCGAGGTGCTCGGCCACGCCTCGGTCTACCTGCGGATCTCCGCGGCGGGCATCCCGGCGATGCTGATCGCGCTCGCCGCGACCGGCGCGCTCCGCGGCCTGCTTGACACCCGGACGCCGCTGGTCGCCTCCGTGCTCGGCTTCGGCGCCAACATCGTGCTCAACCTGGGGTTCGTGCTGGGGCTGGGCTGGGGGATCGCCGGCTCGGCCTGGGGCACCGTGATCGCCCAGACCGCGATGGCGCTGGGACTCGTGACGGTCGTGGTGCGCAAGGCGCTCGCCGCCCACGCACCGCTGCGGCCGGAGCCGGGCCGGGTGCTGCGCGCGGCCGGCACCGGCGTGCCGCTGCTGGTGCGGACGCTCGCGCTGCGCGCGATCCTGCTCGTGACCACCTGGGTGGCGGCCGCCCTCGGCGACGTGCCGCTGGCCGCCCACCAGGTGGCGGTGACGATCTGGACCTTCCAGGCCTTCGCTCTCGACGCTCTGGCGATCGCCGCCCAGGCGCTGACCGGCACGGCCCTCGGCGCGGGGGACGTGGCGTCCGCCCGCGCCGCCACCTCGACGATGCTGCGCTGGGGTGCCTGGGGCGGGTTGGGCCTCGGGCTGGTGGTGGCGGCGACCAGCGGAATCCTGCCCCTGCTGTTCACGCCCGACCCGGCGGTCCGCGCCGCGTTGACCGCGGCCCTGGTGGTGGTCGGGCTGGGCGGGTGGCTGTCCGGTCTGGTGTTCGTCGTGGACGGGGTGCTGATCGGCGCCGGCGACGGCCGCTGGCTGGCCGGTGCGATGGCGGGCACGTTCGCCCTCTACCTGCCGCTGGCGCTGCTGGTGCGCGTGGTGGCGCCCACCGTCCAGGCGTGGGGCGACCCGGCGGCGACGGCGCTGCTGTGGGTGGCGTTCACGGCGTTCATGGGAATCCGGTGGGGCTTCCTGCGGCACCGCGTCCGCGGCGACGCCTGGCTGGTCACCGGCGCGGCGCGCTGAGGTGGCAACCGTGAGACCGATGTCTCAAATCTCGGCCGAACTTCTATTCTTCAGGCGTCATCAGACGATGTCAGACCGACCCAGCGGCCCGTCCGCGAGATCCACGCAGAAGGATTGTCCATGTTGCGCTTCCCGGCCCGCGTGGCCATCGGCATTGCCGCCGCCGTCTCGATCGCGCTCACCGGCTGCGCCCCTGCGGCCACGCCGGGCGCGTCGTCCGATGCCCCGTCGTCCGCTGCTCCGCGGGCCTACAAGATCGGCATCACCCAGATCGTCGCCCACCCGTCCCTGGACGCCGCCCGCGAGGGGTTCAAGAAGGCCCTGGCCGACGCCGGGCTGGAGGTCACCTACGACGAGCAGAACGCCCAGGGTGATCAGGCCACCGCGACCAACATCGCGAACAAGTTCAACTCCGGAGACCTGGACCTGATCCTGGCGATCGCGACGCCGACCGCACAGGCATCCGCCCAGGTGATCACCAGCAAGCCGCTGCTGTTCACCGCCGTGACCGACCCCGTGGCCGCGCAGCTGGTGTCCAGCGCCGAGGCTCCTGGCGGCAACGTGACCGGCACCTCCGACATGAACCCGGTCGCCGAACAGATCGCCCTGGTCAAGCGGGTGGCGCCGAACGCCAAGACCGTCGGTGTGATCTACAGCTCGGGCGAGGTGAACTCCGAGGTGCAGGTGAAGGCGGCCCGCGAGGCGGCGACCGATCTCGGGCTGACCCTGGTGGAGAAGACCATCACCGCCACCGGCGAGGTGCAGCAGGCCGCGTCCGCTCTGGACGTCGACGCGATCTACGTTCCCACCGACAACAACGTCGTCGCCGGCCTCGAGGCCGTCATCCAGGTCGCGGAGAGCCGCAAGATCCCGTTGATCGCAGGCGAGGGCGACTCGGTGAAGAAGGGCGCCCTGGTCACTTACGGCATCGACTACTCCAAGCTGGGTCTCCAGACCGGGCAGATGGCCGTCCGGATCCTCACCGAGGGCGCGAAGCCCGCGACCATGCCGGTCGAGACCCAGAAGGAGCTGACCCTCGTGGTGAACAAGGCCGCAGCGGCCCGGATGGGCGTGGAACTGCCTGCCGACCTGCTGGCCGAGGCCGAGGTCGTCGGCTGAGACGATGCTCGGCGCGCTCGACCTCGGCCTGATCTATGGCCTGATGGCCCTCGGGGTGTACCTCACCTTCCGGGTGCTGGACTTCCCCGATCTGACGGTGGACGGCAGCTTCACCACCGGGGCCGCCGTGGGCGCGTCGATGATCATCGCCGGCCACGCGCCACTGGTGGCGACCGCCGCCGGCGCCGTGGCCGGTGGCCTCGCGGGCCTGATCACCGGCCTGCTGCACACCAAGGGCGGCATCAACCCGCTCCTGGCCGGCATCCTCACCCAGATCGCGCTGTACTCGATCAACCTGCGGATCATGGGACGGGCCAACCTGCCGCTGCTGCGGGAGGTCACGCTGTTCTCGGGGCTGCGGGACGCCGGGTTGCTGGCCAGCTGGGTGTCGGTGGGGATCCTCGCCGTGGTGGCGCTGGCGTTCATGCTCGCCGTGGACTGGTTCCTGAACACCGAGCTGGGCATCGCGCTGCAGGCGACCGGGGACAACGAGCGGATGATCCGGGCCCAGGGCGTGTCGACCGACTTCACCAAGATCCTCGGCCTGGTCATCTCGAACGCGCTCGTCGGCCTGTCGGGCGCCATGATCGCGCAGTACCAGGGCTTCGCCGACATCGGCATGGGCATCGGCCTGATCGTGGCGGGCCTGGCGTCGGTGATCATCGGCCAGGCGCTGATCAGCAGCCGCCGGTTCGTGTTCGCCACGCTGGCGGTGGTGGTCGGCTCGGTCGCGTACCGGGTGATCATCCAGCTGGCCCTGGAGCGGGGCTTCGACCCCAACGACATGAAGCTGATCTCGGCCGTGCTGGTGATCGCGGCACTCCTCCTGCCCCGGCTCGGCGTGATGCGCCGGCTGCGGGCCCGCCGCCGCGAGCGCATGCTCGCCCGCGTTGACCACGAGGAGGAAGTTCGTGCTTGAGCTCTCCGACGTCACCCGGATCTTCTTCCGCCACACCGCCAACGAGAAGGTGGCGCTGGACCGGCTCTCGCTCACCCTGGCCGAGGGCGACTTCGTCACGGTCATCGGCTCCAACGGTGCCGGCAAGTCCACACTGCTGAACGTGGTCGCGGGGGAGCAGCGCCCCGAGTCCGGCGCGGTGGTGATCGACGGCCGGGACGTCACCCGGCTGCCCGCACACAAGGTGGCGCGCTACGTCGGCCGGGTGTTCCAGGATCCGATGGCGGGGACGGTGCCGCACGGCACCATCGAGCAGAACCTGGCCATCGCCTGGGCTCGCGGACGGCGCCGCGGCCTGCGTCCGGCGGTCACCAAGGCCAAGCGGGCGGTCTTCCGTGAGGAGCTGGCCCGGCTGGAACTCGGCCTGGAGGACCGGATGCGGACCGACGTGGGCCTGCTCTCCGGTGGACAGCGCCAGGCGCTCTCGCTGCTGATGGCCGCGTTCAGCGGTCCCCGGATCCTGCTGCTGGACGAGCACACGGCCGCCCTCGACCCTGCCCGTGCCGACCTGGTGATCCGGCTCACCCACGAGTTGGTGGAGCGGCACGGCCTGACCACGCTGATGGTGACCCACAACATGCACCAGGCCCTGTCCATGGGCAATCGGCTGATCATGATGCACGAGGGCCGGATCGTCCACGAACTCGGGGGCGAGGACAAGGCCCGGGCGACCGTGGAGGACCTGCTGCACCAGTTCGAGCGGATCAAGGCCGTCACCGACCGCACCCTGCTCTCCTGACCCGGAACGGCGGGGACATCCCCGTCCCGGCATCTGGCACTTCGCTGACCTGGCCGATGGCCAGCTCGGGCGCTCTGCGCTAGCTCTGGTCGGTCGCGATCGCCTCGTGGTGGCGGACGACCTCCGCGACCACGAAGTTCAGCCACTTCTCGGCGAACTCGGGGTCGAGGTTGGCCTGCTCGGCCAGGCGACGCAGCCGGGCGATCTGCTGCACCTCCCGTTCCGGATCGGCCGGGGCGAGGCCGTGTTCCTTCTTCAGCACCCCGACCTGCTGGGTGATCTTGAAGCGCTCGGCGAGCAGGCAGATGATCGCGGCGTCCAGGTTGTCGATGGAGCCGCGCAGACGCTCGAGGTCGGGGTCGCTCTGCACGCGGGCAGCCTAGCGGACCGTCCCGGCTGATCGCCGGGACCTCGGACGGCCGGCGGCAGCCGTCACTCTCGTCCCACCCGTTTCACGAGGCTGCCGAAGGGTGCCCAAGCTGCCGAACCTTCGGCAGCCTCGGCGACTTTCGGCAGCCGCTGTGGCGGGCGGGGGCGGGGGCGCGGGCCAGTGGACGCCGGCCTCGGCGGGGTTGGGCGGCGCGGGCGGGTTAGGCGATCACGTCGCCGGGGGTGGTGTTGGCCGGGATACCGGTCACTACGGAGCCGGGTGGGACGTCCTTCACCACCAGGGCGTTGGCGCCGACCCTGGTTCCGTCCCCGATCGTGATCGGGCCGATGATCTTGGCTCCCGCGCCCAGCAGCACGTTGTTGCCGATGGTGGGATGCCGTTTGAACCTGCCGCGGCTCCGTCCGCCGAGGGTGACCTGGTGGTACATCAGCACGTCGTCGCCGATCTCCGCGGTCTCGCCGATCACGACGCCCATCCCGTGGTCGATGAAGAACCGGCGACCGATCACCGCCCCGGGATGGATCTCGATGCCGGTGAGGCCCCTGGACCACTGCGAGAACACGCGGGCCAGGGGCTTCAGCGCCGGACTGGTCGTCCACAGCTTGTGGCACAACCGATGGATCCACACGGCGTGGATGCCGGGGTACGTGAGCGCGACCAGCACCTTCGAGGTGGCTGCGGGATCCTCCCGCATCGCCGTGTCGAGGTCCTCCTGGATGCGCGCCCACGCACGCCGCGGCAGATTCGATGTCACCTAGTCAAGTAGATCGGCGTAGAGCACCGTCGACAAGTACCGCTCACCGAAGGACGGGATGACCACCACGATCGTCTTGCCCGCGTTCTCCGGACGCGCGGCGAGCTCGCCGGCCGCGGCCAGCGCGGCGCCGGACGAGATCCCGACCAGCAGGCCCTCCTCCTTGGCGGCTCGCCGTGCCCACTCGATCGCGGTGTCGCTGTCCTGCGGCAGCACCTCGTCGATCACCGAGCGGTCGAGGATCTCGGGGATGAAGTTCGCCCCGATGCCCTGGATCTTGTGCGGTCCCGGCTGGCCGCCAGACAGCAACGGCGACTCCTTCGGCTCCACGGCGACGACCTTCACCTCGGGCTTGCGCTCCTTCAGCACCTGGCCCACGCCGGTGATCGTGCCGCCGGTGCCGACGCCGGCGACGAAGATGTCCACCGCGCCGTCCGTGTCGTTCCAGATCTCCTCGGCGGTGGTCTTCCTGTGGATCTCCACGTTGGCCGGGTTGGCGAACTGCCGGGCGAGGATCGCGCCGGGGGTCTCGGCGGCGATCTGCTCCGAGCGGGCGACCGCACCCTTCATGCCCTCGGGGCCGGGCGTGAGCACCAGCTCGGCGCCGAAGGCGCGCAGCAGCGCCCGGCGCTCCTTGCTCATCGTCTCGGGCATCGCGAGGATCACCCGGTAGCCGCGGGCCGCGCCGACGAACGCCAGCGCGATGCCGGTGTTGCCGGACGTGGCCTCGACGATCGTGCCGCCCGGCTTCAGTTCCCCGGACGCCTCCGCGGCGTCGATGATCGACACCCCGATCCGGTCCTTCACCGAGTTGGCCGGGTTGTAGAACTCCAGCTTGGCCAGCACGATCGCCTTGCTGTCGCCGTAGAGCCGGTTGATCCTCACCAGCGGGGTGCGGCCGATCAGTTTGGTCGCGTCTTCGAAGTACACCATGGGTCTTTCCCTTCCTTGCTTTCGGTCTTGTCGTGCGTCAGATCTGCGCCAGCGCCTGGTCCAGGTCGGCGATCAGGTCGTCGATGTGCTCGATACCCACGCTCAGCCGCACCATTTCGGGCGCGACGCCGGCGGCGGCGAGTTCGTCCTCGGTCAACTGAGAGTGTGTCGTGGTGGCGTTGTGGATCGCCAGCGACTTGGCGTCCCCGATGTTCGCCAGGTGGGAGAACAATTGCAGGGCCTCGATGAAGGTCGCGCCCGCTTCCCGTCCGGCCTTGAGCCCGAACGCGAGGACGCCGCTGTAGCCGCGTCCGGTGAGCACCCGGTCGGCGACCGCTTTCGACGGGGACGACTCCAGGCCCGGGTAGTTCACCCAGGCCACCTTGTCGTGGGCCTCCAGGTACTTCGCGACCGCCAGCGCGTTGCTCGAGTGTCGCTCGATCCGCAGGTGCAGGGTCTCCAGGCCCTGCAGGAACAGCCAGGAGTTGAACGGCGAGACCGCAGCGCCGGTGTTGCGCAGCAGCACGGTGCGCGCCCGGATGATGTAGGCCGCGGGACCGACGGCGTCCGTCCAGACCACGCCGTGGTAGGCGCCGTCGGGGGAGGTCAGGCCGGGGAAGCGGTCGGCGTGGGCCGCCCAGTCGAACTTCCCGGAGTCGACGATCACGCCGCCGATGCTCGTGCCGTGGCCGCCGATGTACTTGGTGGCCGAGTGGACGACGATGTCCACGCCGTGGTCGAACACCTTCGCCAGGATCGGGGTGGTCACGGTCGCGTCCACGATGAAGGGCAGGCCCAGCGCGTGCGCGGCCGCCGACCAGGCGTCCAGGTCGAGCACGTTGATGGCCGGGTTGCCGATGGTCTCCCCGAACACGAGCTTGGTCTTCTCGTCGACGACGCCCGCGAGGTCCTCGGGCCTGTTCGGGTCCACGAAGCGCACCTCGATGCCGTACTGCGGCAGGGTGTGGGCGAACAGGGCGTACGTGCCGCCGTAGAGGGTGGAGACCGAGACGATGTTGTCGCCGGCGTAGGTCAGGTTGAGCACCGCGTAGGTGATCGCCGAGGCCCCGGACGCCGTGGCCAGCGCCCCCACACCGCCCTCCAGCGCGTTGATCCGGGTCTCGAACACCGACTGGGTCGGGTTCATGATCCGGGTGTAGATGTTCCCTGGCACCCGCAGGGCGAACAGGTCGGCGGCGTGCTCGGTGTCGTCGAAGACGTAGCTCGTCGTCTGGTAGATCGGCACCGCGCGCGAGTTGGTGGCCGGATCGGCCTCCTCCTGACCGGCGTGGACTGCGAGGGTGTCGGGATGCTGGGACATGTCGCTCCTGGTTGTGCTTGCTGTTGTTCTGTGGACGGCCGTCGTGGCCGCCCAGGGGCATGGATGAGGGATCCGCGGAAGATCGGATGGATCTGCTGTCAGACGTGAGGATGCGCGGAATCAGCGCATTCGACAACAGGCCATCGACGGCGCACAGCAGCAACACAGGGTCGCGGGGCTCGTCGAGGTCATGGGCGGAGACTATCGGCGCGTCCGTTGAATGGTCAATCGGGTCTTGCCATGTGGGAGAATCCACAGCGGCTGGCATCGTGCAAAGTGAGCGCACATTACACATAGACTCACCCCTCGTGAGCGCAGAACACGATCTGGTGCTGGTCGTCGACTACGGCGCCCAGTACGCCCAGCTGATCGCCCGGCGGGTGCGCGAGGCGCGGGTGTACTCCGAGATCGTGCCGCACACCCTGCCGGTCGCCGACCTGCTCGCGAAAGGCCCGAAGGCCGTGATCCTCTCCGGCGGGCCGAGTTCGGTGTACGAGCTGGGCGCCCCGCAGCTGGACGGCACGCTGCTCGCGGCCGGGGTGCCGGTGTTCGGGATCTGCTACGGCTTCATGGCGATGGCCCAGGCGCTGGGCGGCACGGTCGCCCGCACCGGCCAGCGCGAGTACGGACGCACGACGGTCGAGGTGCTGGAGCCCGGACGCCTGCTCACCGGCCTGCCGTCGTCGCTGACGTCCTGGATGTCCCACGGCGACGAGGTGACGGCCGCGCCGTCCGGGTTCACCGTGAACGCGCGCTCGCCGCGCGCCACCGTCGCTGCCTTCGAGAACGCGGGACGGGGGCTGGCGGGCGTCCAGTGGCATCCGGAGGTGATGCACTCAGAGCACGGCCAGCAGGTGCTGGAGCACTTCCTGTTCGACCTCGCCGGCTGCCGGCCCACCTGGACGAGCGTGAACATCGTCGACGACCAGGTCGACCGGATCCGCGCCGAGGTCGGCGACGCCCGGGTGCTCTGCGCGCTGTCGGGCGGTGTCGATTCCGCGGTCGCCGCGGCGCTCGTCCAGCGGGCGATCGGAGACCAGCTCACCTGCGTGATCGTCGACCACGGCCTGCTCCGCGAGGGGGAGGCCAAGCGGGTCGAGCGCGACTTCGTGGGGGCGACGGGGGTCGCTCTCGTCGTCGCGAACGAGCAGGACCGGTTCCTGGGAGCGCTGGCCGGCGTGAGCGATCCGGAGACCAAGCGCAAGATCATCGGACGGGAGTTCATCCGGACGTTCGAGGACGAGGCCCGCAAGATCAACGCCGCCGGGCCGATCGACTTCCTCGTGCAGGGCACGCTCTACCCGGACGTGGTCGAGTCCGGCGGAGGCGAGGGCGCGGCCAACATCAAGAGCCACCACAACGTGGGCGGTCTGCCGGACGACCTGCAGTTCAGGCTCATCGAGCCGCTGCGCACGCTGTTCAAGGACGAGGTGCGCGAGGTGGGCCGCCAGCTGGGCCTGCCCGAACACATCGTGAACCGGCACCCGTTCCCCGGGCCGGGCCTGGGGATCCGGATCGTGGGGGCGGTGGACGCCGAGCGCCTGCGCATCCTGCGGGCCGCGGACGCGATCGTCCGGGCCGAGACCACCGCCGCCGGCCTTGACGGCGAGATCTGGCAGTTCCCCGTGGTCTTGCTGGCGGACGTCCGCTCGGTCGGCGTCCAGGGTGACGGACGCAGCTACGGGCACCCGATCGTGCTGCGTCCGGTCTCCAGCGAGGACGCGATGACCGCCGACTGGAGCCGGCTGCCCTACGACCTGCTGGAGCGGATCAGCACCCGGATCACCAACGAGGTGCCCGAGGTGAACCGGGTGGTGCTGGACGTCACCAGCAAGCCACCCGGCACCATCGAGTGGGAGTGAACGGTAAAGGACCCGTCCCCTTTCCGTTCAGGTGAACGATAAGGGGACGGGTCCTTTACCGTTCAGCGGTAGTCGGACGGCGGGGTGCTGTTGCCACCGCCGAACATCTTCTTCAGCTCGTCGAAGCCGGTCGGGCCGCCCTCCTCGAGCGGGAGCACCAGCCACAGCGCGATGTAGAGCACGAGCACGACGCCGAAGAAGAACGACAGCACGACGGTGAGGATCCGGACGAGGCCCGAGTCCACGCCCAGCGAGCGGGCCAGGCCGCCGCAGACGCCGCCGATGAACTTGTCCGATGCGGACCGGGTGAGTGGTTGCTTCATGATGATTTCCTTTCTCGAAACTTTCAGTTGCGGCCACGGGAGAGCAGCAGCATCCCCGCGCCGATCACGACCAGCACGACCGGCACGATCATCTGGACCGTCCGGGTGTCGACCTGGCCGAAACCCGACCACAGCGCCAGCCCGGCGAGGGTGAGCGCCAGCATGCCGACGGCGAAGGCGAGGCGATCCCGGCTCATCGCTGCACCGTTCCCTGAGATCTCATCGCTGCACCACGTCGAGGTCGCCGATGCCGACGTTGACGGTGATCCGGACGGTGGCCGCGTCCTCGCCGGCGGTCTTCCCGCGCTGCCAGAGGTAGCCGGTGTCGTCCGGGGTGCCGTTGAACGTGAAGTCGCCGAGGCCGACCTTGTAGCGGATCTCGGTGTTCACCGCCTCGGGCAGTTGCAGCGACACGTCACCGGTGCCGACGTTGATGGTGAGGTTCTCGTCCGTCTCGGGGGCGAGCTTGCGGAGATCCAGCGAGACGTCACCGACAGCCCTGGTGACGACGTGTGGGGGGAAGGTGTTGCCGGAGTAGGCGGCGGCCACGTCCCCCACGACCACCGCACCGGAGTAGGGGAGCAGCATGAGCCAGCCCGTGACCGCGGCGGTCGCGAGGGTGGCCGGCAGCAGCAGCGGGGGCCGTCCGCGCCAGGAGGAGACCACCAGGGTGAGTCCGAACGCCGCAAGCACCGCCGCCGCGTACACCAGCGGGCCCATGGGAATCCCGAGCACCACACCGAGCACCGCGACCAGCGCGGTGCCCAGGCCGGCGAGGCCGAGCGCCAGCCACCACATGCGCCAGCGGCGGACGGGGCGCGCGGGCACGGCGACCGGCAGGTCGTCGTCGCGGACGGCGAGGTCGGTGGCCGGATCGGTGTAGGGCTGCGTCCAGCGCTGCTCCGCCGGAGCCGGGGCGGCCGCCGGTGCGGCGGCGATGCCGACGTAGCCGGGCGTCTGCTGCTCGACCAGCCGCTGCCGCCAGTGGTCGGCCGCGCGTTCGAACGGCGTGGGCTCCGGTGGGGGCGCCGGCATCCGGTTGGCGGAATGGCCACGACCGCGGACGCCGAAGAACCAGATGCCGAAGATCACCGCCAGTGGGCCGATGCCGATGCCCTGGGAGCCGATGATGCCGGCCACGACGACCGCCGCCGCGACGACCATGGCCACGACCGCGCTGCGGGACCACGTCCGGGTGAACGGCAGCAGCCGGTGCACAGGCGGTTCCGTCAGCCCCTCGCGGGGCATCAGCAGCACGCCGGCCGCGTAGGCCACCAGACCGAGTCCGCCGAAGAACGCCAGCACGACGACGGTGATCCGCAACACCATGGGGTCGATCTGCCAGCGGCGCGCGAGCCCCGCGCACACCCCGCCGATCATCGCTCCGTCACGGGGGCGGCTGATCACGGGCAGGTTGTCGGGCACGTCTCCATTCAACGCCGGGCACCCGCCCCGGACCATAAGGGTTGACCCTGAGGGCTCCCGGCATCCCCGGGCAGGGGTGGGCAGACGAGTCCCGCGTTCTGAGAGCGATTGCACGCGCGTCGGGCCCCTGCGCTGGTAGCTTTTGCTCACCGGGGTACGCGGGTTCGGTGAGGGGGCCGAAACCCCGCGGCCGTCGCCCCCGGCTGGTGAGACAGGAGGCACCCCGTGGCCAAGCTCAACGGGGGACACGCAGCGCCCACACTGGAGGACGTCGCCCGTCTCGCCGGCGTCTCCCGGGCCACGGTGTCGCGCGTGGTGAACGGCGGGACGCTGGTGGCCGCCGCGACGACCGAGGCGGTACGGGCCGCCATCGACGAACTCGGCTACCACCCGAACCGCGCGGCGCGCGCGTTGGTCACCCGGCGTACCGGCGTGATCGCCGTGATCGTGCCGGAGACGGACGAGCGGGTGTTCAGCGACCCGTACTTCCCGCAGGCCTACCACGGGGCGCTGCAGGCGTTCGCCGACTCCGACGTGCAGGTCGTGCTGGCGATGGCCCAACCCGGCGACAGCGCGTCCCGGATGGTGCGCTACCTGGAGTCGGGGCACGTCGACGGCGCGATCATCGTGTCGCACCACGGTCCGGACCTCGCCCGGGCGCTGGTCGACTCGTGGCAGCCGGTGGTGTTCGTCGGCGACCCGGAGACCGCGGGGATCTGCTACGTCGAACTGGACAACACCGAGGCGGCGATCATCGCGACCCGGCACCTGATCGAGCGGGGCGCCCGGCGGATCGGGACGATCACCGGCCCGCTGGACATGGCGTCCGCGCGAACCCGCCTGAAGGGCTTCCAGACCGCGATGGCCGACGCCGGGCTCGACCCGTCCGTCTACGTCGAGGGCGGGTACACGATGAAGAGCGGCGCCGTCGCCGAGCAGTTGCTCGCCGAACATCCCGACCTGGACGGGCTCTTCGTCGCCAACGACCTGATGGCCGTGACCGCGATGCAGGTGGTGCAGCGCCTCGGCCGCACGGTGCCGGACGACATGAAGATCGTCGGCTTCGACAACGCGGCGATCGGGCTCCAGTGCAACCCCCAGCTGACCACCATGACCAACCCGGCGGACGAGCACGCGCGCGCTGCGGCGCAGATGCTGATCGAGCTGCTCGCCGGGGGGATTCCGGCGAACCCGAGGATGCTGCGGCCCAGCGAACTGGTGGTCCGCGGCTCGGCATGACCGAACACCGCGACCGGAACGACCCGGCCGTCCCCGAGAGCGGGACGGCCGGGTCGGCCTCCTCAGGGCAGGAGGTCCAACCGCGCTCCGTGCGTCCGCTCAGCGACGCCTGGGTGGGCGGGGTGTGCGCGGGGCTCGCCGACCATCTCGGCTGGTCCGTCCTGGTGCTGCGGGTGCTGTTCGTCCTGCTCGGCGCGGCCGGGCTGGTGGGGGTGGCGCTGTACCTCGCACTGTGGCTGGGCATGCCGCGGCAGACCGGTCAGCGCGCCGCGCCCGGCCTGGAGGCGGGTGCGCGCAAGGGCCTGCGTCCGGGCGGGACGACCCGGCTGACGCCGGTCGACCTCGGCGTGGCCGGCGCGCTGGTCCTGTTGGGCGGCGGGCTGCTGTGGCTGGTGCAGGTCTCGGGGTGGGGGCTGCCGACCCCCGCGCTGCTGTCCGGGCTGCTGGCCACGGCGGGACTGGGGCTGATCTGGTGGCAGGCCGACCATGCGTCCACCAGGGAGGTGCGCACCGGTTCCGGCTGGCGGCGGCTGTTCGCCCCGCTGCTCGCGCACTGGACGACCGTGGTGGCGGTGCTCGCCGGCCTCGCGGCGCTCGCCGGGGCCGTGGCGCTGCTGGTGGCGACGACGGGCGGGCTGGGCGAGGTGGCCCGCACGCTGCTGCTGCTGGGCCTGGCCGTGACCGCGCTGCTGCTGGCCGCGCTGCCCTGGATGCTGCGGGTGCGCGGCGCGCTGGCCCAGGCCAGGGACGACGCGCTGGTCGCCGACGCCCGGGCCGACATGGCCGCCCACCTGCACGACTCGGTGCTGCAGACGCTGGCGCTGATCCAGCGGCAGGCCGGCGATGCGAAGGCCGTGACCGCCCTGGCCCGGCGCCAGGAGCGGGAACTGCGGCAGTGGCTCTACGGCGAGAGCCTCGGCTCGGCGACCCTCAGCGAGGCCCTGTCCGGGGAGATCATCGACGTCGAGGACCGGCACGGCGTCGACCTGGAGCTGGTCACCGTCGGCGACTGCGAGCTCACCCCGGAGGTCACCGCGCTGGTGCGGGCCGCTCGGGAGGCGATGGTGAACGCGGCCAAGCACTCGGGAGCCGAGCGGATCGACGTCTACGCGGAGGTCGACCCCGACCTGGTGTCGGTCTACGTGCGCGACCGCGGACGCGGCTTCGACCTCGCCGACGTGGAGGACGACAGGATGGGCGTCCGCGGTTCGATCGTGGAGCGGGTGAAGCGCGCCGGCGGACGGGCGATAATCAGGACGGCGCCCGGGGAGGGCACCGAGGTGAGACTGGAGTTGCCACGATGAGCGAGACCGAGACCGACCGTCCCACACCCGCGGCCTGGCGGGTGGTGGTGGTGGACGACCACGCCATGTTCCGCAGCGGGGTCAAGCACGACATCGGCGACCGGGTGCACCTGGTCGGCGAGGGCGAGGACGTGCCGACGGCCGTCGCGGCGGTCCTTGCCGCGGCGCCGGACGTGGTGCTGCTCGACGTCCACCTGCCCGGTGGCGGCGGGGTGGAGGTGATCAAGCAGGTCACGGCGGTCGAGCCGGGGGTGAAGTTCCTCGCCCTGTCGGTCTCGGACGCCGCCGAGGATGTGATCGGCGTGATCCGGGCGGGAGCGCGCGGCTATGTGACCAAGTCGATCTCCGCGGACGAACTGGTCGAGGCGATCAGCCGGGTGGCCACCGGCGATGCGGTGTTCAGCCCCCGGCTGGCCGGCTTCGTGCTGGACGCGTTCTCCGGGGCGATCGACGTGGCGAGCATCGACGAGGACCTCGACCGGCTCTCGGTCCGCGAGCGAGAGGTGTTGCGGCTGATCGCCCGCGGCTACGCCTACAAGGAGATCGCCCGCGAGCTGTTCATCTCGATCAAGACCGTGGAGACCCACGTCTCCAGCGTCCTGCGCAAGCTTCAGCTGTCGAACCGTCACCAGCTCACCCGCTGGGCGACCGACCGCAAGCTGGTCTAGCGGCCCCAACTCACAGCGAACGCCTCCATTCCGGTCATTCGCCACAACGTGGGCTGTGGCGTTTTACCGGAACGGAGGCGTTCGGCGGAGTAGGACGGGAGAGTCGGGCGACGAGGGTCAGGTGCGCTTGCGGACGATCAGGCCGTAGATCCACAGCACGAGGACGGATCCGCCGATCGCCAGCAGCCACGACCACAACGACCAGATGCTGACGACGCCGCGGTCGAAGATCGCGTTGCCGATCCAGCCGCCGACGACGCCCCCGACCAGACCGATGACGAGGCTGGAGACCCAGCCGCCCTGTTCCTTCAAGATCGCCTTCGCGATGGCGCCCGCGATCAGGCCCATCAGAATCCACGAGATGATACCCATGCGTTCACGGTAGGCGCGGGGGACGGCGTCCCGTATCGGGAGCCACCACGGCTCGACCCTGAGCCGCCCCCGTCTCCCGGTGTCAGGCCTTGCTGCGGCCGGTGAGGCGGTTGAAGACCCAGAGCACGATCACCGAGCCGAGGATCGCGAGGACCCAGCTGCCGAGGGAGAAGAACGGCAGGTCGGAGTTGCCGGTGAGAAGGGCGCCCATCCAGCCCGCGACGGTGGAGCCGGCGATCGCCAGCAGGACGGTGGGCAGCCAGCCCGCCCTGACGTCCATGATCGACTTGGCGACCGCAGCGGCGATGAGGCCCATGATGATCCACGGAATGAACGCCATGCGCCAACGGTAGCGCTGGCTATCAAGGTCAGTGGCAGCGCTTAGGCTGGACCAGCCATGACTGACACGCTCTTTCCGGACCTGTTCTCGACTCCCGCCCCCGCGACCTCGGCCGAGGGGGGCGCTGCGGAGCCGCGCCGGCGCCGGATCAGCGAGGAGGACCTGCTGGCCGACCTGAACCCGCCGCAGCGCGAGGCGGTCGTGCACGCGGGCAGCCCCGTCCTGGTCGTGGCGGGCGCCGGTTCCGGCAAGACGAGGGTGCTGACGCGTCGGATCGCGCATCTGGTCAGTCAGCGCCACGTGCACCCCGGTTCGATCCTGGCGATCACGTTCACCAACAAGGCGGCGGCGGAGATGCGGCACCGGGTGGTCGACCTGGTCGGCAACCGGGCGAAGCTGATGTGGGTGTCGACGTTCCACTCGGCGTGCGTGCGGATCCTGCGCAACGAGATCTCCCGGTTCGGAATGTCCCGCACGTTCTCGATCTACGACGACACCGATTCCAAGCGGCTCATGCAGCTGGTGCTGCGCGACCTCGACCTCGACCCGAAGCGGTTCCCTGTCCGGGCGGTGCTGAACTGGGTGTCGAACTGCAAGAACGAGCTGGTCGACCACGAGAGCGCCCGCAGCCGGGCGGCCGAGGGGACGGCGGAGGAGACCTACGCCGACGCCTATGCCGAGTACCAGCGCCGGCTGAAGGCGGCGAACGCGCTCGACTTCGACGACCTGATCATGACCACCGTCCACCTGCTGCAGGCGTTCGGTGACCTGCGCGAGCAGTACCGGCGGCGCTTCCGGCACGTGCTGGTCGACGAGTACCAGGACACCAACCACGCCCAGTACGCGCTCGTGCGCGAGTTGTGCGGCGTCCGTCCCGGGGAGGGGGACGCGCCGGAGGTCGAGCCGCCGGAGCTGATGGTCGTCGGCGACTCGGACCAGTCGATCTACGCCTTCCGGGGCGCGACGATCCGCAACATCCTCGACTTCGAGTCTGACTTCCCGGGCGCGACCACGATCGTCCTCGAGCAGAACTACCGGTCCACCCAGAACATCCTGAACGCGGCCAACGCGGTGATCACCCGCAACCCGGGGAGACCCGAGAAGCGGCTGTGGTCGGACGCGGGCGACGGCGAGCTGCTGGTCGGCTACGTGGCCGACACCGAGCACGACGAGGCCCAGTTCGTCGCGGACGAGATCGACCGGCTCACCGACGCGGGGTCGACGAAGCCCGGCGACGTGGCGGTGTTCTACCGCACGAACGCCCAGTCCCGGGCGTTCGAGGAGGTGTTCATCCGGGTCGGCATGCCGTACCGGGTGGTGGGCGGCGTCCGGTTCTACGAGCGCCGGGAGATCAGGGATGCGATCGCGTACCTGCGGGCCATCGCGAACCCCGACGACGATGTGTCGGTGCGGCGGGTGCTGAACGTGCCCAAGCGCGGCATCGGCGACCGGGCGGAGGCGATGATCGAGGCGTTCGCGGCGTCCGAGCAGATCTCGTTCGGGGCCGCGCTCGACCGGGCGAAGGAGGCGCAGGGGCTCGCCACCCGGTCGCTGACCCAGATCGAGGGGTTCGCGGCGATGATGGCCGGCTACCGGCAGAAGGTCGCGGACGGGGTGGCTGCCGACGAGATCCTCGCCGGGATCCTGAAGGACTCGGGCTACCTCGCGGAACTGTCGAACTCCACCGATCCGCAGGACGAGAGCCGGCTGGAGAACCTGGTGGAGTTCGTGAGCGTGGCAGGCGAGTTCGTCGCCGCGGCCCACGCCGTCGACCTGCCCACCGATGACGGGGAACTGGCCGCCGGAGCCCCCGAGCCGGACGACTCGCTGCCGGCCTTCCTGGAGCGGATCGCCCTGGTCGCCGACTCCGACCAGATCCCCGACAGGGACCCGGACGCGGCCGGCGTGGTCACGCTGATGACGCTGCACACGGCGAAGGGTCTGGAGTTCAACACGGTGTTCCTGACCGGCTTCGAGGACGGGATCTTCCCGCACCAGCGCGCGCAGGCCGACCGCAAGGAACTCGAGGAGGAACGCCGGCTGGCCTACGTCGGCATCACCAGGGCGAGGCAGCGGCTCTACCTGACCCGGGCGACCGTCCGCTCGCAGTGGGGGTCGCCGCAGTACAACCCGCCCAGCCGGTTCACCGAGGAGATCCCCGCGCACCTGATCGACTGGCGCCGTCTGGGGGTGGCGCGCACGGGCTACTCGTCCGCGGCTGCGTCCCGCACGCAGCAGTCGTGGCGCTCGACGGTGGGCTTCGGCGCCGGCCGCCCTGCGATCAAGACGGTGCCCTCGGTGGACGTCGGCGACCGCGTGCTGCACACGATGTTCGGCATGGGCACGGTGATCGCCACCTCAGGAGTGGGCGACGGCGCCAAGGCCGACGTGGACTTCGGCTCCTCCGGCGTCAAGCGCCTCTCCCTCAAGCACGCCCCGATGGAGAAGCTGTAGCCCAGACTGCGACCCCGCTCGTCGAGCCTGTCGAGACGTACTCGGATGCTCCGTCAGGCTGAGGGCGGCGAGCGAGGATAGACCCTCAACCGGTCCCTGAGGAGCGCTCCCGTGAGGAACGAGCGGGAGCGTGTCACGAAGGGCGCGAGTCCGATCTCGTTTCTCGGGCCACGACGGCTGGTGGCGCGACCCAGGTGCTCGCATCGATCGGATCAGAACTGGGCAGGCTCGCCGGCCGGACGGATCCCAGGTCGTGCTCGCCCCCGGAGTCGCGCGGCACCCTTATCGGTGCACTGGTGGCGGCCGAAGCCAGCGTTGGCCTGGTCGAACTCCGCAAAGAGCTGGGCCGGATCTCCGACACCGACGCCTGGCTGGTCGCCCGCAAGCGCAGGCATCAAGTGGGGAGCCTTCTGCCCCATAGACGGTGGAAGATGCTCCGCGCACATCTGCCGGGAGGGGTCTGGAAGGCGAGCACGAGCTGATCCGGCCTGCGACCCGGGGTCGTGGAGGCCCTTCGTGACGGCCCCGCTCGTACCTCGCGGGCCTCCTCAGGGGGCCGTCTTGGGGGAGGCGTGCGCAGGGAGGGTGGTGCGTGGGTCTCGACAAGCTCGACCAGCGGTTGCTGCTGAACTGGCGAGGGTTGCTGCTGAACTGGCGAGATGGTGCAGGCCAGGGGGCGGTTCAGCCGTCCTTGTGGGTTCCGTCGCCCTTGCCCTTGGCTTCCTTGTTCCAGCCGATGTACTTCATCGGGTCGATGCCGTGGCCGTTCTCGTACATCGAGTAGTGCAGGTGGCAGGCGGTGGAGAGGCCGGTGTTGCCGACGTAGCCGACGAGGTCGCCCTGGTCGACCTTCTGGCCGACCTGCACGACGTACTTCTGCATGTGCAGGTAGCCGGACTCGACCGAGATGCCGTCGATCTTGCCGTGGGCGATCCGCACGTTGTTGCCGGAACCGCCGTTGTAGCCCATGGCGGCCCGCACGACGACGCCGGACTGCGCGGCGTGGACCGGCTGACCGCACGCGCCGCCGATGTCGTCTCCGTCGTGCAGGCGGTAGTAGTGCAGGATCGGGTGCAGGCGCAGGCCGTAGGGCGAACTGACCGACCCGGCCGTCGGCCAGATGAACTTCGCGAGGTTCTGCAGCCGCTTGATCTCGGTGGCGATCGCCGCCGCCTCACTGTCGAAGGCGCTGCTGCGGGCTTCGGCAGCCGCGCTCTCCTGGCTGTCGGTGATCGCGTCCTCGTCGAGTGCGAGCTGCTCGGTCCGCTGGCGGGCGAGGTCGGCGACCGACGTGGTGCGGGTTGCACTGGCTGCCTGGATCGCCGGGATCGTCGAGATGGCCAGCCCCTGGTCGGCGAACGCCGTACCGGTGGCATTGGTGGACGAGGCGGTGAAGGCGGAGAAGCCGGCGACGGCGATTCCTGAGACAACGACGGCGGTAAAGCCCCGCTTGGCCAGATTGCGCAACCTTGCGCCGGTGAGGCCGCGGCCGGAACCGCTGGTGCGCTGATCCGACGGGAGTGCGCGACGCGGCTTGCCAGCCCGCAGTCGAAGTCGGTTCACTTGTCTCCCCGTCAGTCCTTCAGTACAGCACCACCGCCCGGTCGAGCCGAGCAGGAGCAACCTTAGCATTTCTTAGGTTGTTTCTCAGGCTTACTCAGAAACTGGGACCGGGTGTCGCGGACGCCGCGGCATGGGCGACATCCGCAGGCGTGCACACTAGGCTCGGCAGAGCATTCGACAGCGGAACGGAGTCAGCGGTGGATCTGTTCGAGTACCAGGCGCGGGACCTGTTCGAGGCACACGGCGTCCCCGTGCTGCGCGGGCTGGTCGCGCGAACGCCGGAGGAGGCCGAAGCGGCGGCAGCCGAGCTCGGCACGCCGGTCGTTGTGGTCAAGGCGCAGGTGAAGACCGGCGGACGCGGGAAGGCCGGCGGCGTCAAGCTGGCCCGCTCGCCACAGGAGGCTGCCGACCGCGCGCGGGACATCCTGGGCATGGACATCAACGGCCATCGCGTCGAGGTCGTGATGGTCACCGAGGGCGCCGACATCGCCGAGGAGTACTACTTCTCGCTCCTGCTCGACCGTTCCACCCGCAACTATCTGGCGATGTGCTCCAAAGAGGGCGGCATGGACATCGAGACGCTCGCCCGCGAGCGTCCGGACGCCCTCGCCCGGGTCGAGATCGACCCACTGACCGGACTGGATGCGGCCGGGGCGGACGAGATCGTCGCCGCCGCAGGCTTCGTCGAGGCCGACCGCGCGGAGATCGCCCGTGTCCTCGTTCTGCTCGGCGAGGTGTACCGCGAGAACGACGCCACCCTCGTCGAGGTGAACCCGCTGGTGAAGACCGGCGACGGCCGGATCATCGCGCTCGACGGCAAGGTCACCCTCGACGCCAACTCGGCCTTCCGGCACCCCGAGTGGGCGGCCTACGCCGACGAGTCCCTCGACGACCCGCTGGAGATCCGGGCCAGGGAGAAGCACCTCAACTACGTGAAGCTGGACGGATCGGTGGGCATCATCGGCAACGGCGCCGGCCTGGTGATGAGCACGCTCGACGTCGTGGCCGCCGCCGGCGCGGACCTGCCGGGCCAGCCGCGTCCGGCGAACTTCCTCGACATCGGCGGCGGCGCCTCCGCGCAGGTGATGGCCAACGGGCTCGACATCATCCTGTCCGACCCGCAGGTGAAGGTGGTGTTCGTCAACGTCTTCGGCGGCATCACGGCCTGTTCCGAGGTGGCGAAGGGCATCATCGACGCGCTCGGCATGCTGGGGGAGCGGGCCACCCGTCCGATCGTCGTCCGGCTGGACGGCAACGCCGTCGAGATCGGCCGGCACATGCTGGCCGAGGCGGCGCACCCCCTGGTACAGGTCAGCGAGACCATGGACGATGCGGCCCGGCGGGCCGCCGAGCTGGCCGCAGCGGCCGAATAAGGAGAGACGCGCAGATGTCGATCTGGTTGGACCAGCGGTCCACGGTCATCGTCCAGGGCATGACCGGCTCCGAAGGACGCAAGCACACCCAGCGGATGATCGGCGCCGGCACGCGGATCGTCGCCGGCGTCACCCCCGGCAAGGGTGGCCAGTCGGTCACCTTCGAGGAGGAGCCGGTCCCCGTCTATGACAGCGTCGCCGAGGCGAAGGCGGCCACGGGAGCGAACACGTCCGTGGTGTTCGTGCCCGCGGCGTACACCCGCCAGGCCGTGTTCGACGCGGTGGACGCCGGCCTCGACCTCACCGTGGTGATCACCGAGGGCGTCCCCGTGAAGGACACCGCCGAGTTCGTGGACTACGCGCGGCAGTCCGGGCACACCCGGCTGGTGGGCCCCAACTGCCCGGGCCTGATCAGCCCCGGCAAGTCGAACGTCGGGATCATCCCGCCGACGATCTCCGGCCCGGGCCGGATCGGCCTGGTCTCGAAGTCGGGCACCCTGACCTACCAGATGATGTTCGAACTGCGCGACATCGGCTTCTCGACGGCTGTCGGCATCGGTGGCGACCCGGTCAACGGCAGCACCCACATCGACGCGCTGGCCGCGTTCGAGGACGACCCGGAGACCGACGCGATCGTGATGATCGGCGAGATCGGCGGTGACGCGGAGGAGCGCGCGGCGGCCTACATCGCCGACTACATCACCAAGCCGGTGGTCGGCTACGTCGCCGGCTTCACGGCCCCGGTCGGCAAGACCATGGGCCACGCCGGTGCGATCGTCACCGGCTCGGTCGGCACGGCGAAGGCCAAGAAGGCCGCGCTGGAAGCCGCCGGCGTCCGCGTCGGCCGGACGCCGAGCGAGACCGCGTCCCTGATGCGCGAGGTCGTCGCCGGCCTCGGCTGATCCCCGACGCCGTCCCGGGTCACGCTGGACGGAACAGCTCCGCGCGGAACCGGTAGGCGTCGCCGCGGTAGCGGTTCACGCCGACCAGGACGGGCTGGTTGTCGGCGGTGTAGGCGACCTCGCTGCCGACGAGGATCGGCGCGCCGACCGGGCAGCCGAGGAGCTGGGCGATCTCGGCGTCCGCGGCGTCGGCCTGCACGGAGTAGGCCGAGCGCTGCAGCCGGACGCCGCACAGCGCCTCCAGCCGCTCGTACAGGGACTGGTCGGTCATGTCTGCGGTGACCATGGGCTCCAGACCCTCGCGGCGCAGGACCACCAGGTCGACACAGATCGGGTAGCCGTCCATGCCGCGCAGCCGGCGCAACTCGATCACCGGGGCGGCTGGAGCGATGTGCAGCTGCTCGGCCTCCTCCAGCGTGGCCGGACGGGTCCGGTGCCGCAACACCCGCGATGTCGGACGCAGCCCCCGCGCCCTCGCCATCTCGCTGAAGGACTGCAGGACGCTGGGCGCCTCGCCCACGACCTCGCTGTTCACGAACCAGCCCCGCTGCGCCGAGCGCTCCAGCCTTCCCTCTGCCTCCAGCAGCGACAGGGCCCTGCGCACGGTCACCCGGCTGACCCCGAGGCGCACCGAGAGATCCCGCTCACCCGGCAGTCGCGAGCCGGGTGCGAACTCGCCGCGTTGCAGGCTCAGCATCAGCTGCCGATAGGCGGTGTCCGTGGCCAGGGTCATGGCGATGACGATACCAGTTGCCGGATACCTGCACTACTGGTCCGTTTTTCTTGCCTTACTGGACTATCTGGTATAGAACTCGAAGGGGAACCCGCCGCTCGTGCGGCGAGCCAGTGCAAAGGAGTAGGAGTGCGCAATCCAGGAACGGTCAGCCGGACCATCGCCACGGCATTCGTCTTCACCGCGCTGCTTGCGGCCGCAGGCTGCGCGCCCGGCGGGTCCGGCCCGGCCCCGTCGTCCGCCCCCGCCGCCGTCTCCACCGACGTCGCCGGCGCGGGCGAGGTCACCCTCAAGCTGTCGGACTTCTGGGGCGGCAGCGAGCAGGAGTGGATCAAGGGCATGATCACCAAATTCCAGACGAAGTACCCGAACGTCACCATCGAGCGCACCCAGGAGGACTGGGGCCAGCTCACCTCCACGCTGAACCTGCAGCTCGCCGAGGACGACGGTCCCGACCTGGCCACCGCCAACAACGGCTGGCAGTCGCTGGGCACGCTGGCCAAGGGCAACCTCGTGCTGAACCTCGACGAGTACTCCAGGGCCTACGGCTGGGACAAGCTCATCCCCAGCACCATCGCCAGGCAGAACCAGTTCACGACCGACTTCAAGACCATCGGCTCCGGCTCGCTGTTCTCCACGCCGGTCGCGCGAGTGTCGCTGATCGGCATCTACTACAACGTCGACAAGCTCACCAAGCTCGGCATCGCCCCGCCGACCACGCTGGCCGAGTTCGAGGCCGCGGCGGCGAAGGCCAAGGCCGCCGGCGAGATCCCGATCGGCTACGGCAGCCAGGACTCGCCGACCGCCGTCCTGCTCGGTCTGCAGGCTCTGTACGCCGACGCCAACACGATCAACAACTTCACCTACGGCGACACCGCGGTGACCGCCGACCAGGCCGGCCTCACCCAGGCGGCCGAGACCGTGAAGAAGTGGAACGACAACGGCTGGTTCAGCCCGCACCACGAGGGCATCAACTACCAGGACGCGGTCGCGAACTTCCTCGACGGCAAGGGCGTCTTCCGGTTCGAGTACACCGGTTCGCTGGGCCTCACCACCGAGCAGCAGGGCAAATTCCAGTACATCCAGCTGCCGCAGGCCAACGGCAGCGGGACGGTGGGCGTCGGCGCGGCTCCGGCCGCGATGGTGATCGCCACGAAGTGCAAGCACCCGGACGTGGCGGCAGCCTTCCTCGACTTCCTGATGTCAGCCGACGCCGCCCAGGCCTCGGCGGACAACGGGCTGATCCCGTTGCTGCACGAGAACGTGACCATCCCCGACAACCAGGCCACGCTGAAGACCGAGGCGGCGGGCGCGGCGGCGATCGGCGCGTCGGACGGCTTCGTCCCCTACTTCGACTGGACCAGCCCGACCATGCTGGACACGCTGAACCAGCAGATGCAGATGCTCTACGCCGGCAAGTCGACCCCGGCCGACCTGGTCGCGGCGGTCGACAAGGACCGCAACGCGTTCCTGCAAGAGTCGAAGTAGCCAGCGGACGCCTGATGAGTCTCCTCGCTGCCCGCGTCGTCCCCTCCCGGGACGGCGCGGGCCGGGCCGGGCCCGGCAACCACAACCCGCGGCGCCGGAACCGCCGGATCGGCCTGCTCTTCGTCGCGCTGCCGCTGGCGTTCTACGCCGGAGTGGTGCTGGTCCCGCTGGCGCAGTCGTTCCAGTACTCCTTCTACTCCTGGGACGGGGTGTCGCGGGCGACCTGGGTCGGCCTGGACAACTACCTGACGTTCTTCACCGACCCCGTCCTGCAGTCCACGCTCGGCCATGTGCTGGTGCTGATCTGCTTCTTCTCGCTGCTGCCGATCGCCCTCGGACTGCTGTCCACCGCCCTGATCACCCGGCGCCGGCTCGCCGGAATGGCGGTCTTCCGGTTCGTCTACTTCCTGCCGCAAGTGCTCACCAGCGTGGTCGTGGCCCTGGTCTTCAAGCGGATCTACAGCCCGGAGGGCGCGCTCAACACGCTGCTGCGCTCCGTCGGGCTGGACGCGCTGACCCGCAGCTGGCTGGGCGACTTCACCTGGGCGCTGCCCGCCCTGGGCCTGATCGGCACCTGGGTCACCTTCGGGTTCTGCATGGTGCTGTTCATCTCGGGCGTCTCCTCGATCCCGACCGAGCTGTACGAGGCGGCACGGGTGGATGGGGCTGGTCCCGTCCGCGAGTTCTTCGCGGTGACCCTGCCCGGTCTGCGCGCGCAGATCGCGGTCGCGCTGACCCTGACCGTCACCGGCGCCCTGCGCACGTTCGACCTGGTCTGGGTGACCACCGCCGGCGGCCCCGGCACGGCGACCCTCACCCCTGCCGTGGCGCTGTACCGGGCGGCGTTCGTCAACCCGCAGGTCGGCAAGGCCGCGGCCATCGGCATCGTGATGGCCGTGCTGTGCCTGGTGATCGCGCTGACCATCCAGCGCTTCGCGGAGCGGGACTGACATGGCGCGCCGCATCGACGCCGCGATCACCTACGCGATCCTCGCGGTCATCGCCGTGGTCGTCCTGTTCCCGGTCGGCACCTTCATCTCGGCGGCTCTCAGCCCCGACCGCTCCGGACGGCCGGTCGCCGGCGTCTGGGAGTGGTCGAACTTCGTCACCGCCTGGCAGGAGGCCGACTTCGCGCGGGCGATGACGGTCTCGCTGGTGATCACCGGCAGCGCCGTCCTCGGCCAGCTCGTGCTCGCGGTCCTCGGTGGCTTCGGCTTCGGCGTGCTCGGCGTCAGCGGGCACCGCGTGCTCTACCCGCTGATCGTGCTCGGCATGATGATCTCCACCGAGGCGATCATCGTGCCGCTGTACTACCAGTTCCGCACCCTCGGCCTCACCAACAGCCTGCCCGGGATCATCCTGATCCACCTCGGCATGGGCGTGCCGTTCGGCATCTTCTGGATGCGGGCGGCGTTCCGGGCGCTGCCGGCGTCGCTGTTCGAGTCGGCCGAGATCGACGGCGCCGGCGCGCTGCGGGTGCTCTGGTCGGTGGCGCTGCCGCTCGTCCGGCCGGCGATCACCACGCTGCTGCTGCTCAGCTTCATGTGGACGTGGAACGACTACTTCCTCTCGCTGGTCTTCCTGCACGGCGACAACCAGACCGCGACCGTGGCCCTCGGCGTGTTCCAGGGCCGCCACCTGACCATGTTCAACCTGATGGCGGCCGGCGGCCTGATCGTGGCCGCGCCCGTGCTGATCCTCTACGTGATCTTCCAGCGGAAGTTCATCTCCGGGATGCTCTCCGGCGCCCTCAAGGAATGACCTCCGCCCGCTCCACCCCGCAAAGCCAGACCCGAGACAAGGTGATTTCCATGACCACAGCGCCCCGCATCGTCGCCACCGCGGAGGAGGTCGGCGTCCGCGTCGCCCGGATGATCGCGGACGGCCTGCTCCAGGCGGCGTCCGCCCAGCGTCCGTTCCTCCTCGGCTGTCCGACCGGCCGCACGCCCGAACCGGTGTTCCCCGCGCTGGCGGCCCTTGCCGCGGACGGCCTCGACCTGGGCAGGATGGTGATCGTGCTGATGGACGAGTACGTCGTGCCGGCCGGCGGCGGGTTCGCGATGGTGGACCCCGAGAAGCTCTACAGCTGCGTGGGCTACGCCCGGCGGCAGATCCTGCAGCCGCTGGCCGAGGCGTCCGGGACGTCCCCGCAGCTGTGGCACGCCGACCCGCACGACCCGGGCGAGTACGACCGGCGGATCGCCGCGGCGGGCGGGATCGACGTGTTCCTGCTGGCCTCCGGCGCCAGCGACGGCCACGTCGCCTTCAACCCGCCGGGATCCGCCCGCGACTCCGTCACGAGGGTGATCGAGCTGGGGGAGAGCACCCGGCGGGACAACATGTCCACGTTCCCGGTGTTCGCCGACCTGTCCGAGGTGCCCCGGCACGGGCTGTCGGTCGGGGTCAGCACGATCGCCGACCACACCCGGCGGGCGGTGATGATGCTCACCGGTGCGGACAAGCGCACCGCGTTCGAGCGGATCTGCGCGGCCACCGCCTACGAACCCGACTGGCCGGCGACGATCGTCGCCGAGTGCGCGGACCACATCGTCCTGGCCGACGCCGCGGCGGCCGGCCGGTAAGCAGCAGAGCGGAAACGAAAGGAAGAGATGGCAGCGATCAAGCTGGTCTACATCGGCGGAGGATCGTCCCGGGGCGCCGGCACGATGGCGTCGTTCCTGGAGCGGGGTGAGCACTTCCAGGGCTCGGAGGTCGTGCTGGTCGACCTCGACCCCGACCGCCTCGAGATCGTGCGCCGGCTGGCCCAGCGGATCGCGGACGTGAAGGGTCTCGACATCGCGATCCGGGCCACCACCGACCGGCGGGCGGCGCTGACCGACGCGGACGCCGTGCTGAGCAGCTTCCGTCCGGGCAACTTCGAGGCCAGGGCGCTGGACGAGCGGATCCCGCTCAAGCACGGCGTGATCGGCCAGGAGACCCAGGGGCCCGGCGGCTTCTTCATGGCGCTGCGGTCGATCGCCGAGTTCACGGGCATCGTCGCCGACATCGAGGCGGTGGCGCCACGGGCGAAGATCTTCAACTACACCAACCCGGTGAACATCGTCTCCCAGGCGGTCAGCCGGTTCACCGACGTGCCGATCTGGTCGATGTGCGAGGGGCTGCTGTACTTTCCGAACTCGACGCTGCACGCCGCCGGCCTCGACCCGGAGCGGGCGCGGGTGACCATGGCCGGCGTGAACCACAACTGCTGGTCGTTCGAGCACCTCTACGACGGCGAGGACCTGATGCCGCTGCTCGACCGGGCCTGGGACGAGCGACGCGACGACCCGACGATGGACGTCTTCTCCCGGCGGATGCTGGAACTGGCGGTGACCATGCGCTCGGTGCCGGCCGACTACTTCCCGTACTACTTCTACGGCCCGGAGATCCTCCGCGAGCTGCAGGGGGCGCCGCGCACCCGGTCGGAGGTGATCATGGCCTCGCTCCCGGACTACTGGAACCACTACACCGAGCAGTCCCGGGCGGACGTCCCCGAACTCGACCCGGCCCGGTCGCGTGGCGGCATCCACGAACTGGAGCTGGCGCTCGACGTGATGGACGCCCACTACAACGACACCGGCGAGCGGCTGCCGGTGAACCTGCCGAACACCGGCGGTGCGCTGCCGGGGTTCGACGACGACGTGGTGGTGGAGATGTGGTGCCGGGTGGACGCGGCCGGCGTACACCCGGAGCCGCAACGGCCGTTGCCGCACACCGTCCGCGGGATCACCCAGGCGCTGGCCGAGTACCAGTACGTGGCCGCGGAGGCCGCCTGGACCGGCGGCCGGCGCGAGGCCATCGCAGCGCTGGCCGCGAACCCGCTCGTGCCGGGGCTGCGGGTGGCGGAGGAGCTGTACGACGAGATGGCCGCCGCCCACGCCGCCCACCTGCCCGAGCGGCTGCTGCGGTGACCGACCGCTTCCTCGCCCTCGACGCGGGCAACTCCAAGACCGTCGCGGTCGTGGTCGACGCGGCCGGGACGGTCCTGGGCCGCGGCCGGGGCGGGCGGGGCGACATCTACAACGCGGCCAGCCCGGACGAGGCCGCGGCCGCGGTCATCGGCAGCGCACGGGCCGCCCTCGATGAGGCGGGCGTGGGAGCCGCCGACCTGGCGGCGTCGGCCTTCCGGATCGCCGGCGTCGACTGGCCGGAGGACACCGGCTGGTGGCAGCGGCGGCTGGCGTCCGACCTGCCCGGGCTCGGCCGGCACAGCGTGGCCAACGACGGCTTCGCGACCCTGCGGCTCGGCGCGCTCGACGGCGTCGGCCTGGCCGTCACCGTCGGCACCGGCCCGGCCCTCGCGGCGCGCAGCCGGGACGGCCGCGAGGCCTGTTCCGGCTGGTGGGTGTTCGACAACCTCGGCGGCTGGGGACTGGCGGAGGAGGCGATCCGGGCCGTGTGCCTCGCCTGGATGGGCCTCGGCGACCCGACCGCGCTCACCGGACGTCTGCTCGGGCTGTTCGACGTCGCCGACCCCTACGAGCTGCGGCACACCCTCACCCGCAGGTTCCGGGAGCGTCCGCCCCACGAGGAGCTGCGCGCCACCCGCACGGTGCTGGAGGTCGCCGGGGCCGGCGACCCGGTGGCCCTGCGGCTGGTGGAGGACCAGGCCAGGGCGTTCGCGGGCTACGCGGGCTGGGTGGCCGGGCAGGTCGGCGCCGTGCCCTCGCCGGAGTTCCCGGTCGTGCTGAACGGATCGGTGGTCACCTCCGAGCACCCGGTGTTCCGGACGGTGCTCACGGCCGCGCTGACCGCCCGCTTCCCGGACTGTCCGGTCACGGTCGCGACCGCGCCGCCGCTGGCCGGCTGCGTGCTGGACGCCCTCGCCGAGGGCGGGGTGGCGCTGACGCCGGGCCTTCGCGGCCAGGTGGCCGGTGCGACACATCCGTCCGACTTCCTGGGCACGTGAGGGAGACACCGTGAGCCGTGCGTCCGAGTTGGTCGCGTCCCTCTCCCTCGAGCAGCAGGTCGCCCTGCTCAGCGGAGCGGACGACTGGCACACCTGCGCGGTCCCCGAGGCCGGGCTGCCAGCGGTCGAGCTGGGCGACGGCCCGCACGGGCTGCGCACCGAGACCGGCGTCGACATGGTCTGGGTGCCGTCGACCGGCTTCCCGACCGGGTCGGCGCTCGGCGCCACCTGGGACGCGGACCTGGTCGCCCGGGTCGCCGCGGCGATCGGCGAGGAGGCTCTGGCGATGGGCGTGCAGCTCGTGCTCGGTCCCGGGGTGAACATGAAGCGGACGCCGCTGTGCGGCCGCAACTTCGAGTACTTCGCCGAGGACCCGGTGCTGGCGGGCGATCTGGCGGCGGCCTACATCCGGGGCATCCAGGGCGTCGGGGTGGGCGCCTGCCTCAAGCACTTCGCGGCCAACAACCAGGAGACCGACCGCACCCAGATCTCGGTCGAGGTGGCCGAGGGCGCGCTGCGAGCGACCTACCTGGAGGCGTTCCGCCGCGCGATCGCCGCCGCGGACCCGTGGGCGGTGATGTGCTCGTACAACCGCATCGGGGGCGTGCACGCCTCCCAGCACCGCTGGCTGCTCACCGACGTGCTGCGGGACGAGTGGGGCTACCGCGGCCTGGTCGTCTCCGACTGGGACGCGGTGCACGACCCGGTGGCGGCCGTCGCGGCGGGCCTCGACCTGGAGATGCCCGGCACCCGCGGACGCAGCGCCGCCGCGCTGGTGGCCGCGGTCGCGGCCGGCCGGCTGGACCGGGCGGCCGTCGCCCGCGCCGCGACCAGGGTGGTCGAGTTCGTCGAGCGCTGCCTGCCCGACGGGCCGGTGGCCGGCCCCGTCCGGGATGCCGGGATCGTGCCGGGGGAGCGGCTGCGGCCCGAGCAGCTGGCCGCGCTCGGTGCGGACGCCCACCACGAACTCGCCCGGGAGGCGGCGGCCGCCGTGGCGACCCTGCTGCGGAACCCGGACGGCGTGCTGCCGCTCGACCCCGACGGCACGCAGCGGATCGGCGTGGTCGGCGGCTACGCGCGGGTGCCGCGGATCCAGGGCGGCGGCTCGTCCGGGGTCTGGCCGGTGCGGGTGGACGAGCCGCTGGCCGCGATCCGCGTGGTCGCCGGGGACCGCGTCCGCTTCGCGCAGGGCTACCCGGTGCCGCCGACCGACTTCTACCAGGAGACCGACCCGGCGCCGGCGGCCGACCTCGTCGCGCTGCGCGCCGAGGCCGTCGCCGTGGCCAGCGAGAGCGACGTGGTGGTGGCCTTCGCCGGCCTGCCGTTGTCGGCGGAGGTGGAGGCGGCCGATCGGGACACGCTCGCGCTGCCGGCGGAGCAGGTCGAGCTGCTCCTCGCCCTCGCCGCGACGGGGACGCCGCTGGTCGTGGTGCTCGCCGCCGGCTCCGCGGTCGACCTCGCGCCGTGGCACGACGATGCCGGCGCGATCCTGCTCACCTGGCTCGGCGGGCAGGCCGTGGGCGGCGCCACCGCCGACGTGCTGTTCGGCCTCGCGGAGCCGGGGGGACGACTGGGCGAGACCTACCCGCTACGCCTCGCCGACACCCCCGGCCACGACACCTTCCCCGGCGCGGATGGCCGGATCGAGTACGCCGAGGGGCAGCTGATCGGCTACCGCTGGTACGACGCCGCAGGCCTCGACGTCCGCTACCCGTTCGGTCATGGCCTGTCGTACACGACCTTCGCGTACTCGGACGCCTCGGCTCGGGCCGGGGACGGTGACGAGGTGGACGTGGCGGTGACCGTGACCAACACCGGCACCCGGCGAGGCAGCGAGGTGGTGCAGCTCTACGTCGAGCCGCCCACACCGGAGCCGGGGCAGCCCGTCCGCGAGTTGCGCGCCTTCGCCAAGGTCAGGCTCGCGCCCGGTGAGTCGGCGGTGGTGGAGCTGCGGCTCGGCGTCCGCGACTTCACGGTCGTGGACGTGCCCGGACGCTGCTGGCGCCAGGCCGCCGGCACCTACCGGATCGTGCTCGGCAGCTCCTCCCGCCACCCGAGGATCGTCCTCCCGATCGCGCGCCGCGGGCGACGTCAGGCCTGGCTGGCGCGCTGACCGGCGCGGACGGCGATCGCCTTCCACTGCGCGTCGGTGAAGTCGAAGCTGGAGGACGGCCCACCCAGCAGGTAGACGACCTTGGACCCGACCGTCACCACGGCGACGCGGTAGACCGCGGTGGAGGTCGCCGTCTTCTGCGTGACCAGGAAGGTCGAGCCGCTGACCTTCGCGTCCAGCTCGCCGGTGCCCTTGACCGCGGGGCCTTCCTCGATCGTGGCCGTCGGTGCCCGGTCGTGGCAGGTGCTGATGTTCTTGGTGAGCTTGTTCGCGAGCGTCGTGGCCGCGTTCGCGGCACCGAAGGTGTAGGTGACCATGTCGACGCCGAACCCCTTCGGGGCATTCGGGTCGTCGGCGAGCAGCAGCGTCCGCTGGCCGGCCGACTGGGTGCCGGAGACGCTCGCGAGGGTCAGCCCCTCGCACTGGCTGCCGGAGACGTCCAGCGTGGTGAACGGGTCGAGCGCGCCCCAGCGCCCGGATCCGGGGGTCACGCGCGGCAGGTCGCTCTCCACCAGCCAGCCGGCCGGATCCCCGGTCGGCGGCGGGGATGCCTCCACCGCGACGCTGCCCGGGCACGTCCCGAGCTCCCCGCCGCACTGCCGGCTGAGTGCCCGGCCGACGACATTCGCCAGGTCGAGGGCGGTCACCGCGGCCTGCGTCGTGGTGACGTCCACCATGCTCACCGAGCGGCCGGTGCGGCTGATCAGCAGGGTGTGGAACTGGTCGGCCTGGTCCTGGACGACCAGGCGGACGGCCACCGCGGAGTCGGCGAGACCGGTCACCCCGTTGGCTCCGGTGATCCAGGTCGGCGTCTCCTTGCAGGTGCCCAGCTGCACCAGGCGGGCGGCGTAGGCCTGGCTCGCCTCGGCGTCGTCCACGTAGGTGTCGATGACCTGGACGACGGACTCCGGGGCACCCTCGCCCGCGCCCGTCCTGCGGGAGTTCGTGCGCTGCGCGCCCGGCAGCCCGGCGGCGGTGGCCGGCACGCAGGTCGGCCGCACGTCGTCCGTGGTCCCGGTGGCCTCGACCCAGCTCACACCGCCGAGCGCACCGAGGTCCGCGGCGGTCACCAGCGGATCGAGCGCAGAGGTCGTGGGTGCCGTCACGCCGCCGGTCTGGACGGTGGAGCGCAGCGTGAGCAGCCAGACCGCACCGGCGACCAGCAGGGCGACGACGAGCACCGACGCGATGACGATCAGTGCCCGGCGGGAACTCCGGGCGGGCTTGGCCGGCGGGGTCGCCGCGTCGGGTGCCGCGGTCGCCGACGCCGCCGTCTCCTCCGGAGCCACGACCGGCTGCTCCGTGGTCGGTGCCCCGACAGCGGGGGCGGTGGCCGCGGGGGGCAGCATCGCAACGGGCGGCTCCGCGGGCGCGGACGAGGGTGTGGGCGAGGTGATCGGACGGAAGGCCGACGGCGCGAACGGGGTCGGCGAGCTGCCCGCCGGCGGGGCCGACGGCATCGGCGTGGGCGGCAGGACCGGCTCGATCGCGGGCAGCGGTGAGATGGGGCTGACCGCGGACCGCCGGGGTGCGGCGGAGGTGAACTCGCTCGGCTCGGCGCTGGCGGAGAACCGCCGGCCGGCGGACGCGGGCAGCGAGGACTCCGGCTTCGGCAGGACGGGCGCGGGCGGCGGCACCGGAGTGGTGGCCGGGACCTCGAGCGGATCCACCGGGCTGACCGGGCTCGCCGGGCTGGGGGCGAGTCGTCGCGGGGTGCCGGAACCGGTGTCGCCGTCATCGGCCCGCGCGAATCGCCCGCCGGCCCGGGCGGGATCGTCCGCGAGCGGCTCGAGCGCCCTGCGCGGCGTGGGCGAACCGTCTTGTGACACCTGCATTTCCCTTGCCGGTCGACGCTGCTTGACCGGGCCAGTCTAGCGATGGCGGGCGTGTCCCCACGACCGGAGGCCGCGGCCTGGGTGAGCATGGACGCACCATGCCTCTGTCCAGATCCAGGGACCCGGAGCGGCTCAGGTTCACCACGTCCACTGCCCGCACACTCCGGCTGCCCACCGCGCCGGAAGGCCCGCCGCTGCTGCCGTGGCCGCTGGCCGCGCTCGGCGGCGGAGCGGTCGCCGGGGTCGCGGGGGCGCTGCTCGTCGCCGGCGTGATGCTGGTCGCCTGGTTCAGCGCGATCGCCATCCCGCTCGCCACGATGCTCGACTTCGCCGCGCAGGTGTGGCTGCTCGCCCACGGCGGCGCGGTGGCGATCGGCGCCGACCGGCTCACCCTCGTGCCGCTCGGGCTCACCGTCGGCGCCGCCGCCCTCTGTTCCTCCGCCGGCCGGTTCGCGTACCGGCAGGGCCGCCAGGCGCGCACCGGCGACCTGTCCGACGCCGCGCGCCGGACGCTGCTGCTCGGCTCGATCGGTCAGGTCGCGGCCGGGTACACGGTCTTCGCGGCCGTGCTGGCCGGAGTGGTCGCCGGCCCGGGCGCGATGTGGCGGCCGGCGCTCGGAGCGCTCGCGGTGAGCCTCGTGGGCAGCGCCGTCGGTGCGTGCCGTGCCGCAGGACTCCGGCCATCCCTGCCCGACTGGCTGCGCCGTGGGCTCCGGGGAGCCGTGGCGGGCGGGTTGGGCCTCGTCGTGGTCGCGGGGGTGGTGCTCGGCACCGCCGTCGTGCTGGGCGAACCGCGGGTGGCGGCGCTGGAGGAGTCGCTGGGCCTCGACGCCGGTGGTGTCGTGGTCTGGTCGGTGGCGGTGCTGGCCTACCTGCCGAACCTGCTCGCCTGGGCGCTGGCCTGGGTGCTGGGCGCGGGCTTCACCGTCGGGACCGGCTCGGTGGTCTCCCTGTCCGGGACGCAGCTGGGCATGCTGCCCGCGCTCCCCGTGCTCGGCGCGCTGCCGCCGGTCGGGGCAGCCGATCCGTGGCTGCTCGGCTGGCTCGCCGCGGGGGTGGCGGTGGGCGCCCTCGCCGGATTCGTCGCCGTGCGCGGCGGGCGGACCGGGCCGCTCGGCGCGCTGGCCGCAGGCGCGGCCGCCGGTCTGCTGGTGGGACTCGCGCACCTCGCGTGGGCGGCGATGAGCCGCGGCGGGTTGGGCAGTCTGCGGCTGGTCGGCCTCGGCCCACGGCTGCTCGAGACGCTGGCGGTCTCGATGCCGTTGCTGCTGCTCAGTAGCGTGCTCGGCGGCCTGGTCACCTGGTTCGTCCGCCGCCGGCGCCCCGCGTCCTGAGCGCCGGGGGGTTCGGTAGGGTCTGGGCCATGCCCTTGCGCCTGGTCGTCCTGGTCTCGGGCTCCGGCACCCTGCTGCAGGCCCTGCTGGACGCGAGCGCGTCCGGTGAACTGGACGCCGCCGTCGTCGCGGTGGGCGCCGACCGTCCGGACGCCTACGGCCTCGAACGCGCTCGCGCGGCGGGCGTCCCCACCTTCGTCCACCCGCTGGCCGCCGGCGCCGACCGCGCCGCCTGGGACGCGGAGCTCACCGACCTCGTCGCCGCCCACGACCCTGACCTGGTGGTCAGCGCGGGCTTCATGAAGCTGGTCGGGGCGGCGTTCCTCGCGCGGTTCGGCGGCCGGATGATCAACACCCATCCCGCGCTGCTGCCGTCCTTCCCGGGCATGCGCGCCGTCCGCGACGCCCTCTCGCACGGCGTGAAGGTGACCGGGAGCACGGTGTTCCTCGTCGACGCCGGCGTGGACTCCGGCGAGATCATCGCCCAGGAGCCGGTGCGCGTGCTGCCCGGCGACGACGAGCCCACCCTGCACGAGCGCATCAAGATCGTCGAGCGGCGACTGCTGGTCGACACCGTCAACCGACTCAGCCGAGGGGACAGATGAACGACCTGCTGCCGATCCGCCGCGCCCTGGTGTCCACCTACGACAAGACCGGGTTGGTCGACCTCGGCCGGACCCTGGCCGGGGCGGGAGTGGAGATCGTGTCCACCGGCTCGACGGCCGCGACGCTGGCCGCCGCGGGGGTGCCAGTGACACCGGTGGAGGAGGTGACCGGCTTCGCCGAGTGCCTGGACGGCCGGGTGAAGACCCTGCACCCGCACATCCACGCGGGCCTGCTGGCCGACCGGCGGCTGGCGTCCCACCGCGACCAACTCGCGGAGCTCGGCGTCGCGCCGTTCGACCTGGTGGTGTCGAACCTGTACCCGTTCACCCAGACGGTGGCCTCGGGCGCGGACGAGGACGAGTGCGTCGAGCAGATCGACATCGGCGGGCCGTCGATGGTGCGGGCCGCGGCCAAGAACCACCCGTCGGTGGCGATCATCACGTCCCCTTCGCAGTACCCGGCGCTCGTGGACGCCCTTGCCGCAGGCGGGTTCACCCTCGCCCAGCGGAAGGCACTGGCCGCGGCGGCCTTCGTGCACACCGCCACCTACGACGTCGCGGTGGCCTCCTGGATGGGCTCGGTGCTCACCGACTCGTCCGATGGCGACGGCTTCCCGGCCTGGGTCGGCGCGACCTGGGACAAGCTCGGCACGCTGCGCTACGGCGAGAACTCCCACCAGCGCGCGGCGCTCTACCGCCAGGGCGACGGCCGCCGCGGGATCGCGACCGCGCAGCAGCTGCACGGCAAGGAGATGAGCTACAACAACTACACCGACGGCGATGCCGCCTATCGGGCGGCCTACGACTTCAGCGAGCCGGCCGTGGCGATCATCAAGCACGCCAACCCGTGCGGCATCGCGGTCGGGGCGGACATCGCCGAGGCCCACCGCAAGGCCCACGCCTGCGACCCGGTGTCGGCGTACGGCGGGGTGATTGCGGCCAACCGCCCGATCAGCGTCGAGGCGGCGAAGCAGATCGCGGAGGTCTTCACCGAGGTCGTGATCGCCGCCGGCTACGAGGACGGGGCGCTCGAGGTGCTGCAGGCGAAGAAGAACGTCCGGCTGCTGGTGGCGGAGGCGTACCCGGGCAGTGGGGTGGAGTTCCGGGCGATCAGCGGTGGGCTGCTGCTGCAGGCGTCCGACCGGATCGACGCGCCCGGTGACGACCCGGCGAACTGGGAGTTGGTCGCCGGCCAGCCGGCGGACGCGGCGACCCTCGCCGACCTGGAGTTCGCGTGGCGGGCGTGCCGGGCGGTGAAGTCGAACGCGATCCTGCTGGCGTCGGGCGGGGCGTCGGTCGGCGTCGGCATGGGGCAGGTGAACCGGGTGGACTCGTGCCGGCTGGCGGTCGAGCGGGCGGGGGAGCGGGCCGCGGGGTCTGTGGCCGCGTCCGACGCCTTCTTCCCGTTCAGCGACGGGCCGTCCATCCTGATCGAGGCCGGGGTGAAGGCGATCGTCCAGCCCGGCGGCTCGGTGCGGGACGCCGACGCGGTCGCGGCGGCCGAGGCCGCCGGTGTCACCATGTATGTGACCGGAACCCGTCACTTCTTCCACTGAGGACCCGATGACTGCGCAGATCCTGGACGGCAGGGCCGTCGCCGCCGCGATCAAGGGCGAACTCGCCGTCCGTGTGAAGGCGCTGGCCGCGCGGGGCGTCCGGCCCGGACTGGGGACGGTGCTGGTCGGGGACGACCCGGGCAGCCGCAGCTACGTGAACATGAAGCACCGCGACTGCGCCGAGGTCGGGATCACGTCGCTGCGCGTGGACCTGCCGGCGGACGCTCCTGCGGAGCAGGTGGCGGAGGCGATCACCGCGCTGAACGAGGACCCGGCCTGCACGGGCTACATCGTGCAGCTGCCGCTGCCGCGACACCTGGACGAGAACGCGATGCTGACGCTGATCGACCCGGACAAGGACGCGGACGGGCTGCACCCGGTCAACCTCGGCCGACTGGTGCTGAACGAGCCGGGCCCGCTGCCGTGCACGCCGCGGGGGATCGTGGAGCTGCTGCGGCGCCACGGGGTGCCGCTGGCCGGGGCGGAGGTGTGCATCGTCGGCCGAGGCATCACCGTCGGGCGTCCGCTCGGCCTGATCCTCACGCGGCGCAGCGAGAACTGCACGGTGACCCTGTGCCACACGGGAACGCGGGACCTGGCGGCGCACACCCGGGCGGCGGACATCGTGGTGGCCGCGGCCGGGGTGCCGCACCTGATTACGGCCGACATGATCCGTCCGGGCGCGGTGGTGCTCGACGTGGGGGTCAGCCGGGTGGACGGGAAGCTGGCCGGTGACGTCGCCCCCGATGTGGCGGGAAAGGCGGCCTGGGTGGCGCCCAATCCCGGTGGCGTCGGACCGATGACGCGCGCGATGCTGCTGACGAACGTCGTCGACCGCGCGGAGGCGCTGGTGTCATGAGCACCCCGCCCACCGCACCCACGCCGCCTGCGTCGCCCAGCCCGGCCGAGGAACGGCCTCCGAAGAGCTTCGTGCAGCAGGTGCTCGGCCAGTGGCCGCTGGCTTCGGTGCTGATCGGTGTCGCCCTCGGACTCGGCGTCGTCGCGCTGAGCCACTGGCGCGCCGGCAGCACGCTGATCGGCCTGTCGATCACCGTCGGCGGCCTGCTGCGCCTGATGCCCCAACAACGGGTGGGCCTGCTCGCCGTCCGCAACCGGACCCTCGACTCGATCGTGCTGCTCGGCGTCGGCATCGGCATCGTCGTCCTGGCCTGGTGGATCCCGCCCAGCCGCTGATCCACGCTCGCGGAGCGGACGGTCCCTGAGGAGCGGGCATCACGAAGGGCTCGGGACGGACGATCCCGGGATGACGCACCCCACCTGTCATCCCGGCGAACGCCGGGATCCCTGTACCGGCGTCGGGACGCGTCCACACCACCAACCGCTGGTCGAGACCCTCACCGCGCCTCGACCGGTTCGACGACCGCTGACCGCGGTCACTTCACCTTCGACGCGGAGACCTTCCAGGTGTTGCAGGCGCCGATGGTGGTGGCGGCGAGGCCTCGGCGGCCCCAGTAGCGCTCGGCCTTGACGGAGCCGTGGCCGGTGGCGTCGTTGGTGTAGGAGAACTGGAACTCGGCGTCCGCGCGGTCGCGGCTGCCGAACCCGATCCCCGAGTGGACGAGCTGGTAGTGGGCCATGCAGTGCGCCTGGAGCTCGATCCGCCGGCCGGTGACGCTCGACTTCTCGTCCAGCACCCAGCTGGAGGAGAAGATGCCGGCCAGCTCCTGCACGTGGTGCGCGTACTCGTGCATCACGAACTGCGCCACCGCGAGCCGGTAGTAGCGGCCCTGCGCATAGGCGGCGGTCGAGAAGTACAGCGTGCGGTTGGTGCTGCAGTAGGCGGCGGGGAAGGTCGTGCCGAGGCGTCCGCACGGCGATTTCGTGACCGAGGTGTAGAAGGTGACCTTCGGAGCCGCGAACGTCACCGGGCTCTTCGCCAGTGCCTTCTTCCACGCCGCGTTCTCGCATTTCACCAGCGCCTTCACCTGCTTGCGGAAGCTGGACCGGCTGGTCGGCGGACGCTGGTCGGGGCAGTCCGCGGGCACCTTGAGCGCGTAGAGCGGGTTCGCCTTCAGCAGCACCTTCGGGTCCGTCGGCATGGTCTCGGACGGGCGGGCGGACGGCGTGGCGGTGCCGGTCGGCCTGCTCGTCGGTCTGGCCGACGCCGGTCCCGGGTCGGTGATCGCCGCACCGCGACCGAGAACCGGCGCCCCGACGACCGCGAGGGTGGCGACCATCGCGAACGCCACGAGCGTGACGCCGGCCGTCCAGGCCAGCACCGCCGCCCAGCGCGGTCGCTCCGGGGCGACCGCCACGGCGTGCCTCGGGACGTGCGGAGGGCCCGCGCGGTCCCCGTCCATCCACGGCGGCAGATCGGCGGTCAACGGACACCTCCCAGGTCGGCCCCCAGCGTAGATGCCGGGACGGACGTCTCGAAGACCGCCCGCAGCCGCTCCACCGCCGCGGTGACGTCCTGGCGGGCGGCGCGCGGCAGTCCGGGGTCGAGGTCCAGCTCGATCCGGCCACCGTCCGAACGCCTGCGCTTCCAGCCGCCCACGTCCCGCAGCCCGTGCAGCACCACGCCACCGCTGCTCTCCGCGAACCGTCTCGGATGGCTCGACAGCAGATTGCCTCCGCTCGCCGGCCACGGCACTCCCCGGTAGCTCAGGAACGCCTCGTCGAACACCGACAGCAGCCAGGCCGGCTGCGGCCTCGTCGCCGGCAACGCCGCGTCCGGGACGTGCCACAGCTCCTCGCCATCCACCACGACCCGCGCCACCCGGTCACCGAGCCGGTCCAGCGCCGTCCGCGCCTCGCCCCGCGTGACCCTGGCCCACCGCGTGAGGTCCCCGACAGCCACGGGCCCGTGCCCCGCGACGAACCGGCCGACGAGTTCCGTCAGCGCGGTGTCCCGGCTGAGCGGGTCGGACGCGGGCAGCACCTCGGCCACCAGCGCGTAGCGATGCTCGACACCCTCGACCGGGGCCGAGCAGACCAGCGCCCGCAGCTCTCCCACCAGCAGGACATGCCCCACCTGCTGGCCGAACAGCGGATCGGGGCGATCCAGGACGCCCGCCCCGGCGAGCGCGTCCCCGACCTCGGTGCGGGTCGCGAACCTGCGCCCGGTCAGGCGAGAGACCAGCACGTCGAGCGCGGAATCCAGCCGTGGCCCGGTCAGCCCCAGCTGGCGGTGCCGCGCGGCCATGCCCGACTCGACCTTCGCCGAGGTGAGCGCCAGCAGCCACCGCAGGTCACCGGCCGCGACGTAGTGCCAGGTCGGCCTCAGCACATGGGTGCGGACGAGCTCCCCGCGCGCGACCGCCCCGTCCACATCGGCGACCCGGCCCGCGCACCGCAGCGCGATCATCGCCCGCGCGAGCGGCGCGTCCTGGGCCTGGACGCAGAGCAGTTCGCCGACCACCTGGACGGGTCCGGACGCCGCAGGCCCGTTGAGGCGCTGGTTCGCGAGCCGGGCGGCCAGGACGGCGTCGCGGTCCACGTCAGTCCCGGAAGCCGGTGTAGAAGACGGCCAGGCCGAACCCGATCGCGGCCAGTCCCAGCCGCACCCACCGCACGGGCGGACGGGCCGACTCCGCGACCCCCCACAGCGCGAGCGCCGCGAGCCCGAGGCCCACGAACCGGCCCGGGAACGGGATCCGCAGGCTGAGCAGGCCGATCACGGCGCCCGCGGCGACCGCCAGTCCGCCGAGCACCTCCAACGCCCCGCGGACGCGCCGGCCCACCCGCACCCAGGCGGGATCCGTGGACACCGCGCGGCGGCCGGCGACCGCAGACCGGGCGAACAACTCGGCCGCACCGGTCACCACGAACCAGGCCGCCACCACGGCGGCCAGTACGCCGTCAGCTCCGATCCGGTCCACGCGATGCAGTCTAGGGGGCGGGCTCCTCGGGGCCGGCCGCCTCCAGCCGGTCGAGCAGCCCGGCCAGCGCCGTCCGCTCGGTCAGGCTGAGCCGGCCGAACAGCTCGGCTCCGACCTCCGTCCTGGCCCGGTGCACGGCGGCCAGCGCGTCCCGTCCGGCGGGGGAGAGGGCGAGCAGCCACGCACGGCCGTCGGCCGGGTCGGTCTCGCGCACCACCAGACCGGCCGCGACCAGGCCGGACACCGAGTCGGTCGCCGAGCGTGCGACGATGCCCAGCCGCCCGGCCAGGTCGGACGGCCGCAGCGGCCCGGCGTCCCCGATCACCCGCAGCGCGCGCGACTGGTGCAGGTTCAGTCCGAGCGGTGCGATCCGGCGCTGGGTCTCGCGGCGCAACCGGCGCGACACCCTCAGGAACGCCTCGGCAAGAGCCTCCGGGAATACTTCCATGGCACTCGTCCTTATATGCTGTGGTTACCTCAGTATATCGAAGGGAGGGGCCGCATGACCGACACCCTCATCTCCACCGAGATCCGCGGGCCTGCCCGGATCAACCCCGCCGACCGCGCCCAGCTCGCCGAGTCACCGGTGACCATGCGCCGGGTCGCCGGACTCTTCGCAGGGCACACCCTCGCGCTGAGCGGCGTGACCGCGATCATCGTCGTCGCCTCCGTCGTCGGCCTCGCCCAGCCGTTCCTGCTGCGCGAGGTGATCGACGTCGCCCTGCCCACCGGCGACACCACGCTGCTGGTGTGGCTGGTCGCCGGCATGGTCGCGGTCGCCGCGGTCACCGGCGTCCTCGGGGTCTGGCAGACCTGGCTGGCCACGACCATCGGCCAGCGGGTGATGCACACGCTGCGCGTCCGCGTGTTCGCCCACCTGCAGGCTCAGTCGATCGCGTTCTTCAAGCGCACCCGCGGCGGCGAGATGCAGTCCCGGCTCCTGCAGGACGTGGCCGGGCTCCAGTCGGTGATCACCACCACGGCCACCTCGATCGCGGCCAACCTGACCACGGCGATCGCCACGGCCGCGGCCATGGTCGCGCTGAACTGGCGACTGTCCCTGCTGTCCCTCGCCGTGCTGCCCCCGGCGATCTGGCTCACGCGAAGGGTGGCGCTCGTCCGTCGCGATCTCACCGCGTCCCGCCAGCGCGCGCTCTCCGACCTGCACTCCCAGGTCGAGGAGGCGCTCAGCATCAACGGTGCCCTGCTCTCCAAGACCCTCGGCAACGCCGCGGCCGGTGAGGAGCAGTTCGCGACCACGTCCGCTCAGCTGATCGACCTGGAAGTGCGCTCCCAACTCGCCGGCCGCTGGCGGATGGCGACCATGGGCATCGTGTTCGCGGCGATCCCCGCCGTGCTGTACCTGGTCGCCGGGTTCCCGGAGGTCTCCGGCGGACTCACCATCGGCACGCTGATCGCCTTCGCCAGCCTGCAGACGTCGATCTTCAGGCCCATCCAGGGCCTGCTGAACATCGGCGCGCAGTGGGTGGCCTCGATGGCCCTGCTCAGCCGGATCTTCGGCTACCTCGACCTGCCTGTGGAGGTGCGCGAGCCCGAGCATCCCGTCCGGCTCGATCCCGCGCAGGTGCGCGGCGAGGTCCGGTTCGAGGAGGTCGGCTACCGCTTCCCGGACGGCACAGTGGACGCACTCTCCGGCATCGACCTGACGATCCTCCCGGGAGAGTCGCTGGCGGTCGTGGGGGAGACCGGCTCGGGGAAGTCGACGCTGGCCGCGCTGCTGGTCAGGCTCGCCGACCCCACGGCCGGCCGGATCGCCGTCGACGGTGTGGACCTGCGCCGGATCGCCGCGTCCGACCGCGCCCGGATCATCGGCATGGTGACCCAGGAGACCTACCTCGCCCACGCGAGCGTCGCGGAGAACCTCCGCCAGGCCGCCCCCGCCGCGACCGATGCCGAGCTGTGGGCGGCGCTGGAGGCCGCCCAGGTCGACCACGTGATCGCCGCGCTCCCCGAGGGGCTCGACACCGTGGTGGGCGCGCGCGGCCACCGGTTCAGCGGCGGCGAGCGGCAGCGGCTGGCCATCGCCCGCACGCTGCTGGTGAACCCGCCGATCCTGGTGCTGGACGAGGCCACCTCCGCCCTCGACACCGACACCGAGCGCGAACTGCAGGCCGCCCTCGACCACCTGATGGCCGGCCGCACCACGCTCACCATCGCCCACCGGCTCAGCACCGTCCGCGACGCCGACCAGATCGTGGTCCTCGACGCCGGCCGCATCGTCGAGCACGGCCGTCACGCCGACCTGCTCGCCGCTGGCGGCCGCTACGCCTCCCTGCACGGCTGAACCCGGCCAGCATCTCCGCGGCCGAACGGGACAATTCTGCCGCCAGTGTCCCCAGATCGGCGGCGGGCTGCTCCTGAGCGCATCTCGCGGCAGTTTTGTCCCACTCCCGTCTGGGCGGCCGATCATGCCCGCGTCCCGCGGACGCAGCGCTGGTCACCCCGCGGTGGCACAATCGGCAGGGTGTTCCGCTCGGCCGACGACGTCCGGGGGCTCGAACAGGCTCCCGGGCACTGGTTGCGCGCCGACGTGATCGCCTGGCCGGTCGGCCAGCTGCCCCCCGACGCCGACCCGGCCGCCCTCGACTGGCGACTGCTCTGGTCCGCGGACGACCACATCGACCCCACGGCGAGCGAGCCTCTGCCGTGGGGCAGCGCCATGCTCACGCCCGACGCGCGCGGTCTGCCTCAGGAGCTGGCCGCGCGGTTCCCGCACCTGCGCAACCACCTGTGCCTGCGAGTCCCGGCGGAGGCGGTTGCCGAGGCCAGGGAGATCCTGCGCTGCCAGGTCGCGGTCAGCGCCCACCGGCCGTCCGGACGGCTGGCCGCAGCGGGACAGCTGCAGCTGCCAGGGGTGATCGACGAGCTCTACTCCAGCGCCGCGGAGGCCGCACTCGGTACGACGTGGTACTACGGATCCCCGACGCTCCGGCTGTGGGCTCCCACCGCTCGCGAGGTCGCCCTGCTGCTCTGGCCGGCGGGCACCGTCCTGAGTGACCAGCCGGTCCGCCACCGGATGATCCCCGACGACGACGGCAGCTGGGCCGTGACCGGCGATCCCGGATGGCGGGGCGCGCGCTACCGCTTCGAGGTCACCGTGTACACCCCGCAGTACCGGCGGGTGGTCGTCAACCAGGTCACCGACCCGTACGCGCAGTCGCTCACCGTGAACTCCACGCACGCGGTGCTGGTGGACGTGGCCGACCCCGCGCTCGCGCCGGGGGGCTGGGCACGGTCCGTCGCGCCGAGACTGGCCGATCCGGTTGACCAGGTGATCTACGAGCTGCACCTGCGCGACTTCTCGATCTCCGACGCGACCGTCCCGGAGGAACTCCGCGGCAGCCTCCTCGCGCCGACCGTCGACAGCGCCGGCATGGCCCACCTGCGCCGGCTCGCCGAGGCCGGGCTGAACACCGTCCAGCTGTTGCCGCTGTTCGACAACGCCACCGTCGAGGAGCATCCCGAACTCCAGGTGCGGCCGCCCTGGGAGCACCTCAAGCAGCTGCCGCCCGACAGCCCCGAACAGCAGCGGCACGTCAACTCCACCGGCGGCCGCAGCGGCTTCAACTGGGGCTACGACCCCTGGCACTACTTCGCGCCGGAGGGCTCGTTCTCGGCCACCCTCGCCAGTGCGGACGGTGCGGGCAGGGTCGCCGAGTTCCGCGCGATGGTCGGCGCGTTCCACGACGCCGGGCTCCGGGTGGTGCTCGACCAGGTGTTCAACCACACCGCGAGCTCGGGCCAGGACAACAAGAGCGTCCTCGACCGGATCGTGCCGGGCTACTACCACCGGCTCACCGACACCGGCGCGGTGGAGACGTCCACCTGCTGCCCGAACGTGGCGACCGAGCACCTGATGGCCCAGAAGCTGATGGTCGACGCCTGCGTGTTCTGGGCCCGCACCTACCGCGTGGACGGCTTCCGCTTCGACCTGATGGGCCACCACAGCCGGGCCAACATGCTGGCGGTGCGCGCGGCCCTCGACGCCCTCACCATCGAGGTGGACGGCGTCGACGGTCGCGCGATCACGATGTACGGCGAGGGCTGGAACTTCGGCGAGGTGGCCGACAACGCCCGCTTCGTGCAGGCGTCCCAGGGCCAGCTCGGCGGGACGGGGATCGCCACGTTCTCCGACCGGTTGCGGGACGCCGTCCGCGGTGGCTCGGTGTGGGACGGCGACCCGCGCGGCCAGGGCTTCGGCACCGGACTGCTGACCGCGGACAACGGATCGGGCATGAACGGCGACGAGCACGCCCAGGGGGAGCGGCTGGCGTGGTACACCGACCTCGTCCAGCTGGGGCTGGCCGGCACCCTGAGGTCCTTCCGGTTCGGCTCCAACTCGCGACACGCCGAGGTGCGGGGCGATGACCTGGACTACGGCGGGCGCCCCGCCGGCTACGCGGACGAACCGGGCGACGTGGTCAGCTACGTGGACGCCCACGACAACGAGACCCTCTTCGACGCGCTCACCCTGAAGCTGCACCCCGCGACTCCCATGTCGGCGCGGGTGCGGATGAACACCGTCTGCCTCGCGCTGGCCACCCTCGGCCAGAGCCCGGTGATGTGGCACGCGGGCACCGACATCCTGCGCAGCAAGAGCCTCGACCGGAACTCCTACGACTCCGGGGACTGGTTCAACTACCTCGACTTCACGATGACCGACAACGGCTTCGCCGCCGGCCTGCCGCCCGAGCGGGACAACGCCGCGGCCTGGCACGTGCTCGCACCGCTGCTGGCGGACGCCCGGCTGAAGCCCGAGCCGGAGGACATCCGCCGGGCGCACGCCCAGGCGCTGGACCTGCTGCGCCTGCGCTCGTCGACCCGACTGTTCCGGCTGGGGACCGCGGAGCGCGTACTGGCCAAGGTGTCCTTCCCGGTCGCCAACAGCTGGCACCAGCTCCCCGGTGTGGTGGTGATGGCGATCGACGACACCACTGACCCGGTGGACGAGCGCTGGTCCGGCCTGCTGGCCGTCTTCAACGCCACCCCGTGGCTGGTCCGCCAGGGACTGCCACGGGACGTGTCGGACTTCCAGCTGCACCCCGTCCAGGCGAACGGCAGCGACGACCTCGTCCGTACCTGCGATGTCGGCACCGACTGGGTCACCGTCCCCGAGCGGACGGCGGCCGTCTTCGTCCGCCCCCGCTGAACGCCGCCGCAGACCGTTCGTTCGAGCTTGTCGAGACGTCGCCAGCGGTTTTGGGTTTGAACCGTTCGTCGAGCTTGTCGAGACGTTTGCGGAGGTCTCGACGGGCTCGACCAGCGGTTTGGGGGTCGGGGGGTCGGCCGGCGGTTTGGGTTGAACCGTTCGTCGAGCTTTTCGAGACGTTTTCCGGGGTCTCGACAAGCTCGACCAGCGGTTTTGGGGTCGACCAGCGGTTAAGGGGTCGACCAGCGGTTATGGGGTCGACCAGCGGCTTCAGGGCGACCAGCGGTTTCAAGCAGGGCTACACGAAGATGATCTGCGCACCCTCGGAGAGTTCCATGAAGTCGGTGGCGCTGATCACGGCGTCGACGCCTTCGTAGAGGTCGGCCTCGTTGAGCTGCATCATGTCGAACGACATGCGACAGGCCCACAGGTGGCCGCCCATCTCGACGATCTGCTCCAGCATCTCTGGCACCGTCGGCACCTCGAGGTCGGCGATCTGCTTGCGCATCATCTTGGTGGCGAAGCCCGTCATCCCGGGAATCGCCCCGGCGAACGCCGGCAGCGGCATGTTGGGCGCCTGCACCAGGTGCATGGCGGTGTTGCCCAGCGGGTTGAACTTCAGGTTCTCCATCCGCGACTTCGTGATCATGTCGAAGCCCCAGAAGGTGAAGAACAGATGGGTCTCGATGCCCTCGCCGAGGGCCGCCGCACCGAGGATCAGTCCCGGGTAGGCCATGTCCAGGTTGCCCTTGCTGCAGATGATCACCAGCTTCCGCTGCGCCGGTGCGCCCGGTGGCGGGCAGTCGGGGCCGCTGAAATCCGGCACGATCGGGGCTTCGGTCTTCTCGCTCATCGTCATCTCCTCAGACACAGCCCTTGGGCTTCAGCAGCCCGGCGATGTAGGCCATCTTCTTCGCCGGCTTGCCCGGGAAGAGCTCGAACAACTCCTTGATCGGGAACCCGCCCACGGTGCTGGAGCGGCGCAGCGTGGCCGTCTCCCCGCGGGCCGGGTAGTCCATCCGCAGGAAGCGGATCGGACCCCAGTGCGCCTCCGTCATCTCGATCCCGATCAGCCGGGCGAGTTCCGCGCCCAGCTTCTCGTCCCACTGGTCGTACGCGGTCAGGAAGCCCTCGTCGTTGACGTCGATCGGGCGACCCGCGATCAGGGTGGTCGGCATTCAGTGCTCCTTCAGAACTTCGGGATGATCGGGTCGGGCAGGACGGTGGCCGGGTCGGCGGTCGAGTCCACGCCGGGACGGTCGACGTAGCCGCCGGGCGGTGCGGACGGGCGGGGCAGCGGCTTGGTCTCCAGGCGAGGGCCCTTCGTGACGCTCGCTGACGCTCGCTCCTCAGGGAGCGGTTTGGGGGTGTGCGCTCGCCCCTCAGGGAGCGGTTTGAGAGAGCGGGCTCGCTCGGGGACCGGTTTGGCGGCAGGGGCCGGCGTGGCGGGACGCGCGTGAGGGAGGGGCGCGGGGCTGGACGGCGGTGCGGCGGTCGGCAGGCCGGTGCCGGCCGGGGTGACGTCGGTCTCGACCCGCTTGCCGGCGAGACTCATCGTGGTCGGGATCATCGGGATCGGCCGGCCCGGCAGCAGCAGGTTCCAGTAGATCCAGCGGAACGCCAGCTTGCCGATGTGGTTGAGGTGGGTCTCCTTGAGCAGCTTGAACGGACCCACGCCCGGCAGCGGGAAGTTCCCGGTGAACGGCTCGGTGGTGTAGTTGAAGTCCAGCAGCATGCCCTTGCGGTTGCCCGATTCGATGAAGCAGTTGGCGTGGCCGTCGAACCCGTGGGTGGGGGTGCGTCCGTTGAACTCGTCCACGAAGTTGTGCACGAACACGTCCACGGCGAAGTGGGCGACCGAGCCCGCCTTCGAGGTCTGCAGGGTGCCGGCGTCGCCGAGCACCCAGACGCCGGGATGCGCGAGGCTGGCCATCGTGTGCTGGTCGCAGGGGACGAGGTTCAGCTCGTCGCCCATGCCCGAGCGCGCGACATAGTCGGCGCCCATGTTCAGCGGCACCGTGACCAGCAGGTCGAAGCCGATCCGGCGGCCGTCGAACGACACCAGCTCCGCGGTGTCGTTGTCGATGTGCTCGACCGCGAAGTCGGTCTCCAGCGCGATCTGCCGGTCGACCAGCGCCGTGGCCAGCTCGCGGCTCGCCACCGGCTTGGTGAACGCGCCGTCCAGCGGTGTGACGTACGTGACGTCCGTGCGCTCCCGGATGCCGTGCTTGCGCAGCCAGTCGTCGGCGAGGAACGTGAACTCCATCGGCGCCACCGGGCACTTGATCGGCATCTCGGTGATGTGCACCACCAGTCGGCCGCCGCGGAACCGGCGCATCGCCTCGGTGAGCGCCTGCGCGCCGGGCAGGCTGTAGAACTCGTGGACCTTCTCGCCCCACAGCGTGCCCTGCATGCCGGGGGTGGCGTCCGGACGCGGCGCGACGCCGGTGGCGATCACCAGGTAGTCGTAGCTGAGCGTGCGGCCGTCCGCGAGGTACACCGTCCGGTAGGCCGGATCGACCCGGTCGATCTCGGTCAGGACGAGGTCGATGCCGTCGGTGAGGAACCGGTGCCGCGACCGGACGATGTCCGTCGTGTTGTAGATGCCGAACGGCATGAACAGGTAGCCCGGCTGATAGTGGTGGGCGTCGTCGCGGTCGACCACCGTGATGTGCAGTTCGTGTGACCCCAGCGCCGCGCGCAGCTTGTTGGCCACCATCGTCCCGGCGGTGCCGCCGCCGAGGATGACAAGTCGTTTCATCGTTGAACTCCAGGTCCGTAACAGTACGTATCCAGGGTACCGGAGGGGGTATCCAGGACGGAACCGGTCGCGGGCCTCGACCTGCGCGCGTCCGGGACGGAGACGAGCGTCCCGGACGGCCCCGGGGCCTGGCGATACCCAAAGGAAATCCGCAATCCACACGTTTCCTAAATAGGTCAGGATGGCCTTGTCTTGAGCGCGGGAAATTCCCTCCACCAATATGCCCCCTGGGGTACAAGGTATGCCCCCGGGGGTGTACGCTCCTCATCGTCGGACAACGCAGTCCGGCAGGAACAAGGAGTGTCAGGGACCAATGTCCGCAACCATCGAAGAACTCAAGTCCATTGCGTCCCCCGTCGTGGTCGACGCTCGGGGAGTGTCGTGCCCCGGCCCGATCCTCGCCGCGAAGAAGCAGATCGGCGCAGTGGTCGTCGGGAATGTCATGGAAGTGCTCGCGACCGACTCGGGCACGCTGAAGGACATCCCCGCCTGGTGCCGCAAGATGGGCCACGATTTCCTGGGTTCCTTCGAGGAGGCCGGCTCGATCCACCTGTTCCTGCGCAAGGCGAAGTAGCGGCGATGTCCGCAGCCGCTGACCCCGGCGGGACGCCGCGGGTTCTGGTCTTCTCCACCATCAACATCTCCGACCCGGGCATCGACCTGGCCGGAAGCCGGCACCTGGAGTACCCGGCGACCGTGCAGACGATGGCCGTGCCGTGCAGCAGCGGGCTCAAGCCGAGCTGGCTGATTCACGCGCTGGAGAGCGGCTTCGAGGGCGTCTTCGTGGCCTCGGACGGCGAGGAGTGCGCCTACCTGCCGGACTGCGCAGAGCGCACGGCGGCGATCATCGACCGGGCGCAGGCGATCATGAGCGAGCGGGGCATCCCGGCGTCCCGGCTGAAGATGGCCGCGCTGTGCTCGGTGTGCGCGGAGCCGTTCGCCAACTACATGCGTGAGTTCTCCGCGACGCTGCAGCAGCTCCGGGCCACGGCCTCGGTCGCCTGAGCGTCGCCCACCTATCAGGAAAGTCAGGGAAGATCGATGGCGAAGAAGACCATCATTGTGTTCAGCGGCGACTACGACCGGGTCATGGCGGCCTTCATCATCGCCAACGGCGCGGCCGCCATGGACGACGACGTCACCATGTTCTTTACATTCTGGGGTCTGGCCGCGCTGCGGAAGACGGCTCCGGCCGCCGGAGGCGGTTCGAACAAGAGCGGGCTGCAGAAGGCATTCTCGGCGATGCTCCCGAAGCACGCCGAGAAACTCGGGCTCTCGAAATTCAATTTCGGTGGTGCCGGTCGCTCGATGATGAAGAAGGTGATGAAGGCCGAGAATGTCATGACCGTTGCGGAATTGCTCGACACGGCGCGCGAACAGGGCATCAAGCTGATCGCCTGCACCATGTCGATGGACGTGCTGGGCATCGGCAAGGAAGAGCTCATCGACGGCATCGAGTACGCCGGCGTGGCCACCTATCTGGGCGAGGCCGACGAGGCCAACGTCAACCTCTTCATCTGATCTGGCGCCGCGGGGCGGCGAGCAAGGAGCGCACGATGGACTACGACGTGCTCGTGGTCGGCAGCGGGATCGGCGGCATGGAGTCGTCGATCAAGCTCGCCGACATGGGCTACCAGGTCCTGCTGGTCGAGAAGGAGGCGAGCGTCGGCGGCCGGATGATCCTGCTGAGCAAGGTCTTTCCGACCCTGGACTGTGCCTCGTGCATCTCCGGCCCGAAGATGTCGTCAACGATCAACCATCCGAACATCACGACGATGGCGTACAGCGAGGTCCGAGAAATACGTAGAAATACCTACGGACGATTCAATGTGGTGATTCGGCAGAAGCCGAGATTCGTGGACTGGGCGGCCTGCACGGGTTGCGACGCGTGCCAGAAGGCGTGCACGGTCGCCGTTCCGGACCAGTTCAACGCCGACCTCGCCGCCCGCCGCGCCGCCTACATCGCCTTCCCGCAGGCCGTGCCGAAGAAGGCCGTGCTGGAACGCGCCGGCACCTCGCCCTGCATCGGCGCGTGCCCGGCCGGGATCAAGGCCCACGGCTACGTGTCGCTGGTGCGTTCGGGCAAGCACGAGGAGGCGTTCCAACTCGTCCTGGACGCCACCCCGCTGGTCGGCACCCTCGGCCGCGCCTGCTACGCGCCGTGCGAGACCGAGTGCACGCGGACGAAGCTGGAGGGCCCCGTTCCGATCCGGCTGATCAAGCGCTTCGCCGCCGACCGGCACTACGCGGACACCCCTGCCGGCGGCCCGGCGATCGAGGTCGCCGAACCCAACGGCAGGAAGATCGCGATCGTGGGCTCCGGGCCGGCCGGCCTGACCGCGGCCTGGCAGCTGGCCCGCAAGGGCTACCAGGTGACGATCCTGGAGAAACGCGAGCAGCCCGGCGGCTACCTGCGCCACGCGATCCCGGCCTACCGGCTGCCCCACGACGTGGTGGACGCCGACATCGCGAACCTCACCTCGCTCGGCGTGGAGATCCGGTGCAACGCCCCGGTCGCCGACCCGCAGGCGCTGCGGGACGAGGGCTACGACGCTGTGATCGTCGCCACCGGCACGCAGGTCGCCACCCGCATGGACGTCCCTGGCGAGGACGCCGACGGCTCGCTGAACGGGCTCGACTTCCTGGCCGCCGTCGCCAACGGCGCCGCGCCCGACCTGACCGGCAAGCGGGTGGTCGTGGTCGGCGGAGGCAACGTCGCGATGGACGCTGCGCGCGTGTCGCTGCGGCTGGGTGCGGCGGAGGCCAGGGTCGCCTACCGGCGTACCCGCGCCGAGATGCCCGCCCACCACGTGGAGAGCGCGGACGCCGAGGCGGAGGGCGCGGTGTTCGAGCTGCTGGTCGCGCCCACCGAGGTCGTCACGACGGACGGTCACGTGGCCGGGCTGAAGCTGCAGAAGATGCGGCTCGGCGAGCCCGACGCGTCCGGACGCCGCAGCCCCGAGCCCGTCCCCGGCAGCGAGTACGTGCTGGACTGCGACCTGGTGATCTCCACCATCGGGATGAGCCCCGATCCGGCGCCGTTCGCCTCCCTCGCCGACAAGCGCGGCCGGATCACGGTCGACCCGAAGACGCTGCAGACCTCGGTGCCGTACCTGTTCGCCGCCGGCGACGTGACCGCGGGGGCCACCGACATCACCCGCGCGATCGGCTCGGGCCGCCGCGCCGCGCACATGGTCGACCGCTGGCTCACCGGGCAGCCGCTGGACGGCTTCACCGCGCTGGACGACCGGCTGGAGACCGTCTCCGGCGATGCGGTGCTGGCCCGGCAGACCGCCTTCGGCCACCGCCACCCGATCAGCGGCGACGTGTCGCTCGTCCAGCACCCGCGCGACTTCGCCGAGATCGAGGCCCCGCTCACCGAGGACCAGGCGCGCGGCGGCGCCGGCTCCTGCCTCGACTGCGGCGTCTGCTCGGAGTGCCAGGAGTGCGTGAAGGCCTGCCCCGCGTTCGCGATCCGGCTCGACGAGCACGAGCACGTCCGCGACGTCGAGGTGGGCGCGGTCGTGGTCGCCACCGGCCACAAGCTGTTCGCCGCCGACCTCAAGCCCGAGTACGGCTTCGGGACCTTCCCCAACGTGATCACCGGCATGCAGATGGACCGGCTGCTCGCTCCGACCCGTCCGTTCAACACGGTGCTGCGGCCAGGCGACGGCAAGGTGCCCGACCGGATCGGCTACATCTCCTGCACGGGCTCGCGCGACAAGACCGTCGGCAACCCGCTGTGCTCGAAGTTCTGCTGCATGTACTCGATCAAGCAGAACCAGCTGATCATGGGCGCCCTGCCGCTGGCCGACGTGAGCATGCACTACATCGACATGCGCGCGGCGGGGAAGCGGTACGAGGAGTTCTACACCCAGGCCCAGGACATGGGCGCCCAGTACATCAAGGGCAGGGTCTCGAAGATCACCGAGGAGCCCAACGGCGACCTGCTCGTCCGCTACGAGGACATCGAGAACGGCGGCGGGATCGTCGAGGCGTCCTACGACCTCGTGGTGCTGGCGGTGGGCATCCAGCCCAACCGGGACGTCGAGCGGCTGTTCGCCGAGGTTCCGCTGGGCCTGGACGAGTACTACTACGTCGCCGAGCCGAGCGCGGAGCTCAGTCCCGGCCAGACGAGCATCCCCGGGGTCTTCGTCGCCGGCACCGCGTCGGGCGCGAAGGACATCGTGGACACGATCCTGCACTCCGGGGCTGCGGTTGCCCAGGTGGCCGCCCATCTCGAACACCACCACTTCAGTCAGGAGGTGCCGGCATGAGCCAGGCCGACGAGCCAACGACCGGCGGCACCGAGCGCCGGATCGGCGTGTACATCTGCCACTGCGGCGGCAACATCTCCGACTACGTGGACGTGGAGGCCGTCCGCGAGGCGCTGAAGGACGAACCGGGCGTCGTCGTCTCGGAATCGCCGGTGTTCGCCTGCTCGGACGGCACCCAGCACGACATGATCGACGACATCCGGGCCCAGCATCTCGATGGGCTGGTGGTCGCGTCCTGCTCGCCCAAGCTGCACCAGGTCACCTTCCGCAACGTGGCGAAGCGCGCCGACCTCAACCCGTACACCTACACGCAGGTGAACGTGCGCGAGCAGGACTCGTGGGCACACCCGCACGACCGGGCGGGCGCCACGCAGAAGGCGATCGGGCTGGTCAGGGCAGGGGTCGCGAAGACCCGGCTGTCCGACCCGCTGGAGCCGCTGCGGTTCGACACGGTGCCCACGGCGCTCGTGGTCGGCGGTGGCATCGCCGGCCTGCGCGCGGCGATCGGCCTGGCCGACCTGGGGATCCAGGCGGTTCTGGTGGAGCGCGACGCGAAACTCGGCGGCTGGGTGGGCCGGTTCGGCCCGACCTTCCCCGACGACGCCTCCGGTGCGGACGAGGTGGCCGGCCTGGTCGAGCAGATCAGGGCCCGGCGCGACATCACCGTCTACACCAGCGCGGAGCTGACCGGAAAGTCGGGCACCTTCGGCAACTACACCGCCGAGCTCACCCTGCACCGCGGCGGCTCGGACAAGCAGCTCAGCGTCGACGTCGGCTCGATCATCGTGGCGACGGGCTTCGACTCCTACGAGCCCGACGCCGGCGAGTTCGGCTACGGGATCGAGGGCGTGCTGACGCTGCCCGAGTTCAAGGAACTGGTGGACGCCGCCCCGTCCGGCCCACTCAGCTACGCGGGACGCAGGGTGCGCTCGATCGCCTACGTGTACTGCGTGGGCTCGCGGCAGCAGGGCGGCAACGAGTACTGCTCGAAGTACTGCTGCACGGCGACGATCCACGCGTCCCTGCAGGTCGCGAAGGTGGATCCGTCCGTCCGGCAGTACCACCTGCATCGCGACATCCGCGCCTACGGCCGCAACGAGCTGCTCTACAACGACTCGCGCGAGGCCGGCTCGACCTACCTGAAGTTCGCCGACGACCAGCCGCCGTCCGTGGCGAAGCTGCCCGGCGGTGGCCTGGGCGTGACCGTGACCGACCTGCTCACGGAGAGTCGCGAGCTGACGATCCCGGTCGACCTGGTGGTGCTGGTCACCGGCATGGTGCCCAGGGAGAACTCCCGGCTGGTCGAAGTGCTCAAGCTGCCGGTGGGCAGTGACGGCTTCTTCAACGAGATCCACCCCAAGCTGCGCCCGGTGGAGACGGTGGTGGACGGCGTGATGATCGCCGGCTGCTGCCAGAGCCCCCGGACGGTGGGGGAGAGCGTCGCCGCCGGTCTGGCCGCGGTCGCCCAGAGCGCCGCGCTGCTGAAGAAGGGCTATGCCGAGCTCGAGCCGCTGGTCGCCCGGGTCGACCCCGAGACCTGCGTGGGCAGCGGCGAGTGCCTGACCTCCTGCCCGTACGACGCGATCACCAGCATCGAGTGGGACGGCCGCCACGTCGCGACCGTCGACCCGGCGACCTGCAAGGGCTGCGGCGGCTGCGTCCCGGTGTGCGGCAGGGACGCGATCGACCTGCTGGGCTACACCGACGCCCAGATGCGCGCCGCGATCGAGGAACTCATCGTGGCCGAACCGATCAAGGAGCCGGCATGATTCAGACGCTGCGCGACCCCCGCGAGGTCATCCGGGAGGAACCCCTGATGCACACCCCGATCCTCGCCGCGCTCGCGGGAGGGCCGGCGACCATCCCCGAGATCGCCGAACGGATCGGGCATCCCGTCCACGAGGTCGTCTACTGGGTGATGGGCATGCGCCGCTACGGCCTGCTGGTCGAGAGCACCGAGGCCGACGACGACGGCTACTTCAGCTATCGCGTGGTCGGCCAGGCCGAGCCCGGGGCCACGCTCGAGGAGTGTGAGTACGAATGACCGCCCTGGTCGATCCGAACCTGATCACCGACCTGCAGAAGTTCGGTGCGGCGGAGATCAACGCCTGTGTCAGCTGCGGCAACTGCACGGCGATCTGCCCGCTGGCCGACAACGACGCCATGTTCCCGCGCAAGCTCATCCGGCTCGCGCAGGTCGGGCTCACCGACGACCTCGTGTCCAGCAAGGAACTGTGGACGTGCTACGGCTGCGGCGTCTGTACGACGCGATGCCCGCAGGAGGCCGATCCGGGTGAGTTCATGGGCACCGCCCGCCGCTACGCGATCGCCCACTACGACCGCAGCGGGGTCGCCCGGGCGCTGTACACCAGACCCGTCGTCGGGACAGCGATCGTCGTCGGCGCAGCAGCGTTCTTCGCGCTCTTCTTCGCCGCGATCCGGGGGCGGCAGAGCCATGAGTCGCTGGCCTTGTTCGACTTCATCCCCTACGGCGTGATCCACACCACCGGCATCGTGCTGATGGTCGTGGTCGCCCTGTTCAGCCTGCTGGGCATCGGCCTGCTGGCCAGGGACATCGCCCGTCGCGACGGCGTGACCTGGTCGTCGCTGTTCGGCGGCAGGCAGGCCTGGGGACGGACGCTGCGCGCCCTGTGGTACGCGCTCGGCATCGAGTCCCTGGGCCAGAAGCGGTACCGCGACGACTGCCACGACGACGAGCCGGTCGAGCCGCTGTACCGGCGGCGCTGGCTGATCCACTCGCTCACCCTGTGGGGCTTCCTGGGCCTGCTGCTGGCCACCATGCTCGACTACGGCATGGACCTGCTCGGGATCAAGGCCACCGGCACGCCGGTGCCGATCTGGTACCCCGTCCGGCTGCTGGGCACCGTGGCCGGGCTCGCGCTGATGTACGGCGTGACCTGGTTCATGATCAGGCGCTGGCAGGAGGCGAAGCAGTGCAACGACTCCAGCAAGCCCTCGGACTGGCTGTTCCTTGCGCTGCTCTGGGTCACCGGCCTCACCGGGTTCCTGATCGAGGCGGCCCTCTATGTCGAGCCGGTCCCGGCGTGGGGCTACTGGGTGTTCCTGATCCATGTCGCGATCGCGATGGAGTTGTGCCTGTTCCTGCCGTTCACCAAGTTCGCGCACGCGATGTACCGTCCGGTCGCGCTGTTCTTCCACGGGCTCGCGAGGGACCGGCACGGGGTGGCCTGAACCCCGGAGTCCACGACGTTTCCGGTGAGACGGCAACATGCGACCACCACGCGAGGGCGGCCAGGGATTGTGAAAGGCTGGGGCAGTGAGGCGGGACGACCGCCATTGTTGCGTTTCAAACCCACGGAGGAAGGCCACCGATGACTGATTTCACCTGGACCGAGTTGGATCGGCGGGCGGTGGATACCGCCAGGGTGTTGGCGGCGGATGCGGTGGAGAAGGTCGGTAACGGCCATCCCGGGACGGCGATCTCGCTGGCGCCGTTGGCGTATCTGTTGTATCAGAAGGTGATGGCTGGGGATCCGGCGGATCCGGCCTGGGTGGGACGGGACCGGTTCGTGCTGAGCATCGGGCACTCGTCGTTGACGCAGTACTGCCAGTTGTTCCTGGCCGGCTACGGGTTGGAGGTCGATGACCTGGCGGCGCTGCGGACGGAGGGTTCGTTGACGCCGGGGCATCCGGAGTTCGGTCACACCAGGGGTGTGGAGTGCACGACGGGTCCGTTGGGTGCGGGGATCTCGGACGCGGTGGGGTTCGCGATGGCGGCCAGGCGGGAGCGGGCGTTGCTGGATCCGTCCACGCCGTGGGGTGAGTCGAGTGTGTTCGACCGGTTCGTGTACACGATCGCCGGTGACGGCTGCATGCAGGAGGGGGTGGCGTCGGAGGCGTCGTCCCTTGCCGGGGCGCAGAAGCTGGGCAATCTGATCCTGATCTATGACGACAACCGGATCTCGATCGAGGGGGAGACCCAGATCGCGTTCACCGAGGATGTCGCGGCCCGGTATGCGGCGTATGGCTGGCATGTGCAGCATGTGGACTGGACCAATGGCGGTACGGGCTACACCGAGAACGTGCAGGCGCTGTACGAGGCGATCGAGGCCGCGAAGCAGGTGAGCGACAAGCCGTCGTTCATCAGGTTGACCACCGTGATCGGCTGGCCGTTGCCGACGAAGGCCGGCCACCATTCGGTGCATGGAGCGAAGCTCGGGGCGGAGGAGGTCGCCGGGCTGAAGAAGGAGCTCGGGTTCGACCCGGAGCAGTCCTTCCAGGTCGAGCCGGAGGTGCTGGCGCGCACCCGCGCGAACGCCGCGGAGCGGGCGGTGGCGGCGAAGCGGGTGTGGGAGCCGCGGTTCGCGGCGTGGATGGCGGGCAATCCGGACAAGGTGGCGTTGTTCGAGCGGCTGGTCACCCGGCGGATGCCGGAGGGTCTGGCCGCGGCGTTGCCGGTGTTCGCCGCGGGCAAGAAGTCGACCCGGGCGGCGTCGGGTGAGGTGCTGAGTGCGCTGGCTGACGTGGTGCCGGAGTTGTGGGGTGGGTCGGCGGACCTGGCCGGGAGCAACAACACCACGATGAAGGGCCAGCCCTCGTTCCTGCCGCCGGAGCAGTCCTCCCACGATTTCGTCGGCGACTACTCCGGGCGCACGCTGCACTTCGGGATCCGTGAGCATGCGATGGGCAACATCGTCAACGGGATCACGATGTCGGGGCTGACCCGGGCCTACGGCGGCACGTTCCTGGTGTTCGCCGACTACATGCGGGCGGCGGTCCGGCTGGCCGCGTTGCAGAGGATCCCGTCCATCTTCGTGTGGTCGCACGACAGCATCGGGGTGGGTGAGGACGGCCCGACCCACCAGCCGATCGAGCACCTCGCCAGCCTGCGGGCGATCCCGGGGCTGGACGTGATCCGTCCCGCCGACGCGAACGAGACCGCCCAGGCCTGGGCCCAGGCCCTGACCCACACCGACCGGCCCAGCGCGATCATCCTGTCCCGCCAGGACCTGGTCACGATCGACCGGGACGCGGCCGGGGTCGCCCCGGCCACCGAGCTGGCCAAGGGCGGCTACACGCTCATCGACGCCGACGGCGAACTACAGGTGGTGATCATCGCGACCGGTTCGGAGGTCCAGGTCGCGCTGGCCGCTCGTGACCTGCTGCAGACCGAGGGCGTCGGCACCCGGGTGGTCTCGATGCCGTGCACGGAGTGGTTCAACGCCCAGGATGCCGACTACCGGGCGTCCGTCCTGCCCTCGGGAGCGGCCAAGGTCGCGGTCGAGGCCGGCGTGCCGATGGGCTGGCGCGACTACGTCGGCGACGCCGGCGAGATCGTCGCCATCGACCACTTCGGCGAGTCCGCAGCCGGCAGCCTGCTGTTCACCAAGTACGGCTTCACCGCCGACAACGTCGCCGCCCACGCCCGCACGGCGCTGTCCCGGATGTGACACTGGGCATCGCCACGGCACCCAGCACCCGAAGCCAGCGGCTGCGCGCGAACGGCGCGCTGCTGCTGGCTTCGGCCCTGTGGGGCTTCGCGTTCGTCGCTCAGCGGGTCGGTGCGCAACATGTGGGGCCGTTCGCCTTCACCGCCGTCCGGTTCGCGCTGGGCGCGCTGTTGCTCGTGCCGCTGGTCCTGCTGCGGGACCGCGTGCGCCGCGTGCCGGTGGCGGTCCGGCGCGCCGCGACGCGGGCGGTGGTGGTGCCAGGAATCCTGACGGGGGTCATGCTCACGGTCGCGATCAACCTGCAGCAGACCGCGATGAGTGACACCCCGGCCGGGAACGCGGCCTTCATCACGGGCCTCTACATGGTGTTCGTCCCGGTCATCGCCGCGTTCCGCGGGCACCGCAGCAACGGGGCCACCGTGTTCGGTGTGGTCGCCTCGCTCGTCGGCCTGTACCTGATCAGCGTGACCGAAGCACTGACGATCGGCAGGGGGGAGGTGCTGCTGATCCTCAGCTGCATCCCGTGGGCGGTGCAGATCCTGATGATCGAGCACTACAGCCCACGGCTGTCGGCGCTGCGGTTCGCCGTCGCGCAGTTCATCACCTGTGCCGTCCTGAGCGGCCTCGCTGCCCTCGTCTTCGAACGGGCGGCGTTCGCCGGGATCGGCGACGCCGCCGTCCCCCTGCTCTACGGCGGGCTGGTGTCGGTCGGGATCGCCTACACGCTGCAGGTCGTCGGTCAGCGCCACGCCCTGGCCACGCACGCCTCGCTGATCATGGCGACCGAGTCCGTGTTCGGTGCTCTCGGCGGTGCCCTCCTGCTCAGCGAGTCCATGGGCCTGCGGGGCTACCTCGGTGCGGCCCTCATGGTCACCGGCATCGTGGTCTCCCAGCTCGGCCTGCCGCCCGCGCCGCTCGGCGACCTGAGCGACACCGCCGAGCCTCCTCCGGAGTCCCGGCCCGCTCCCTGATCGGACAATCGCCCGTTCCCTGACTGGACAATCGCCCGCTCCCTGACCGGTCACTCGCCCGCCCCTGACCGGACAACGGCCACCCCCTGACGGGACAATTCTGCCGCCAGCGTCCCGCGATCGGCGTTTACCCGGCGGGAGGTGCAACGAGGGTCAGCTTTGTCCCGAAACGTGCTGAGTCGGGATCTCGTGGAAGCCGCCTCGGCGCAGGGCTTCGGCCGCCGAGGCATCGTCCGTGCGCACCTGGATGCTGCGGGCGTCGTGGTGGGCGGCCCACCAGGCGAGGGCGAGCACGTCGGCACACTCGCCGGTGGTCACCCACTCGCCGTCCAGGGCGGCAAGGCATGGCGGCGGGTCGTCCCAGTCGCCGAGGACAGGCGGCGGCTGGACGTCGAGCAGATCGCAGAGCCGGGCGACGAACACCCGTCCGGACACCCCGGCGGACGCGGCCAGCCGGTCGAGCTCGGCGCGAGGGGCGCGCAGCGGATCGCGTCCCCTGGCCACTCCGACCGGTCGCAGGGCGAGTACGTCCGGCCACGCCACGACGTGGTCGGCACCCCGCCGATCCCGGACGGTGAGGCCGTCCGCGGCCACGGCCGCCACGAAGCCCACGAGGTCGCCCTGGCCACCGTCGGCGAGGATGCGGCGCAGGCTCACCCTGCGGCCGACCCCGACGTGTCGGGGTTCGGGACGCCGGCGGGGCATGACGCATCGTCTCCCGTTGTCAGTTGTAGAGTTCAGGTGAATCTGGCAAGTATCGAACCAGGAGCCCGGCCCATGACCTACGTGATCACCCTCCCCTGTGTGGATGTCAAGGATCTCGCGTGCGTCGAGGAGTGTCCGGTCGACTGCATCTACGAGGGTAACCGGATGCTCTACATCCACCCCGACGAGTGCGTCGACTGCGGGGCCTGCGAGCCGGTCTGCCCAGTCGAGGCCATCTACTACGAGGACGATGTGCCGACCGACCAGGCCGAGTACTACGACGTCAACGTCCACTTCTTCGACGAGATCGGCTCACCGGGTGGCGCGGCCAAGCTCGGCCCGATCGACGCCGACCACCCGACGGTCGCCGCGCTCCCGCCGCAGGGCGAGTGACCCCGGGGCTGGCAGGACGGCTGCCCGACTTCCCGTGGGACTCCCTGGCCCAGGCGCGAGCCCGCGCCGAGGCGCACCCTGACGGCATCGTCGACCTCTCGGTCGGCACGCCGGTCGATCCGACGCCCGAGGTCGCCCAGCGGGCGCTGTGCGAGGCTGCGAACGCTCCTGGCTATCCCGCGACCTGGGGGACGCCGGCCCTGCGCGCCGCGATCATCGGCTACCTCGAGCGTCGCTGGGGCGCGATCGGACTCACGGACGCCGGCGTGCTGCCCGTCGTCGGCACCAAGGAACTCGTCGCGCTGTTGCCCACCCTGCTCGGGGTGGGTGCCGGCCGGACGGTGGTGATCCCGGCCACCGCGTATCCCACCTACGACGTGGGTGCCCGGGTCGCGGGCGCGTCCGTGGTCGCGAGTGACGACCCGGCCGTGGTCGCCGAGGTCCGGCCGGGACTGGTCTGGATCAACTCCCCGGCCAACCCCCATGGACGCATCCTGTCCCCGGCCGAGTTGCGCGCCTGGGTGGACGCGACCCGCGCGGTCGGCGCCGTGCTGGCGTCGGACGAGTGCTACGGGGAGTTCGGCTGGGACGCGGAGCCGATGTCGGTGCTGCACCCGGGCATCAACGGCGGCTCGCTGGACGGGCTCCTGGCCGCGTACTCGCTGTCGAAGCGGTCGAACGCCGCAGGCTACCGCGCGGGGTTCGTCGCCGGCGATCCCGCGGTCGTCGCGCCGCTGCTGGAGGTGCGCAAGCACGTCGGCCTGATGATGCCCGGGCCCGTCCAGGCGGCCATGGCCGCGCTGCTCGGCGACCAGGGGCACGTCGAGGAACAGCGCGCCCACTACCGGCAACGCCGCGTGCTGCTGCGTCCCGCGTTGGCCGCTGCCGGATACCGGGTCGAGCACTCCGAGGGGTCGCTCTACCTGTGGTGCACCCGCGACGAGGACTGCCGCGCCAGCGTCGACCACCTGGCCGGGCTGGGCATCCTGGTCGCCCCCGGCGACTTCTACGGTGAGGCCGGGCGGACCTTCGTCCGCGTGGCCCTCACCGCGACCGACGAACGGATCGCCGCCGCCGCCCGCCGGCTGCTCGCCGCAAGCTGATCGGCGGAGTTCCTTCTTCCGCCCCCCAACCACAGGGATCCCGGGCCTGACCCGGGATCCCTGTGGTCGGGTTGCTGAGCGTGTGCGGGGTCCCGGCGTTCGCCGGGATGACGACAGGGAATGTGAACGGTAAAGGAACCGTCCCCTTCCTGTTCACCCCATCGCTGGTGAGGGTGTGGTCATCCCGGGCTTGACCCGGGATCCCTGTCGGCCGAGTCGCCTGGCGGTGCGGGATCGCGGTCTCGCCTTCCCGCTCAATCGGTGGAGCCAAGCTGAGAAGAGCCCAAAGGTTCTGCCGACCGTGCCCGCGCGAGTGCCGGTCCCCCCGACGATGGGCTCGTGGGATACCGGGTGGCGCTGACGCTTCTGCTGCTCGTCGGCTGCACCGGGCCTGCAGCGCCGACAGTGTCGCCGTCGCCCACCCAGACCGCCACCCCGCCGGTCTCCACGGCCGCCACCCCCGCCCCCGACTACTACGCCGGCCCGCGTCCGCTGCCCGTCGGCGACGGGAAGCCGATGCTCTGGCCGGTCGCCACCTCGGTCGCGATCCTCGACGGTGGCTACCGGGTCGAGACCATCCGCTACGGGTTCGTCGATGTCACCGGCAAGCTCGTGGTCCGGCCTCGCTACGAGAGGTACCAGTACTGCCGCGACACGGCAGGCCGGGTCGTCCTCGTGGTCGCCACCGCCGCCGGGCGAAAGGCCGACGTCCTCGACCTGACCGGGACGGTGATTCGCAGGGCGCCGACCGCGCATGCCGAATGCGGCCCCACGGGCACGGTGGTGTTCTCCTGGTGGATCGATCCCGAGACGGGCAACTGGCAGGACGGAGTCCTCGACCTGCGCACCGGCGGGGTCCTGTTGCCGCTCGCACCGCACCGGCACGTCTCCGTGGTCGACGACCGCACCGTGGACGTCTCCGACAAGGAGGGCGCGTACTTCCTCGATGTGCGTACCGGGCGGCGGACGCCGCATCCGGGCTGGCTCAACAGCGGCCGCCTCGAGCCCGGCGCGCCGGGGGCGCTCGCCTCGACGAAGCGCGACAACAGGGGACGCCACGACTACCTGAACCTCAAGGGCAGGTGGATCCTGCCGCCCGAGTTCGCCGGGGTCGAGGAGTTCGCCGGCGGTCACGCCGTGGTCGCACTCGCCCCGGACCGGTTCACCTTCCTCGACACGCGGTTGCAGCGGGTCGGCGGGGAGTGGGCCAGCATCCAGGCTGTGCGCGACGCGTCCGACAACCTGGTGGGCTACGTCGTCACCAGCGCGGCCGGGCACGGTCTCCTGGGCGCCGACCTGCATACGCTGATCGCACCCGGACCGGACGGGATCGAGTGCTCCTGGGATGCGCACGGCGCCTGCTCGGTGCAGGCCGTCGATGGTCGGCTGTCGATGGTCACCCTGCCGGCGGGCACATCGATGGCGCTGCCCGACGGCTACCGGCGGATCGTCAGTCCGGGCTTCCTGGCCGATGTGGTGGGAACCGGCGAGGAAGCCGCGACCCGGCACGTCCTCGCCGTCGGCTCGGGTGCGGTCGCCGCCCTCGACTGGCCGTCCTCCTGCGAGGCGGTCGAGGACGCCTGGGCGGTGTGCGCGCCGTCCCTGCCACCGTCGGAGGACGAGGAGTGGCAGCCCGACATCCTGCCCACCGTGGTGATCGACGCCGAGGGCCGCCGGACCGCCTTCGCGACGATCGCGCCGGTGGCCGATCCGGTGCACGTCGGCAGGACGGCGTACTACATGGCGACCACCGGGCGCCACACCGGTCTGGTCGACGCGCACGGCACGTGGCTGTACCGGCAGGGACGCTTCACGGAACTGGAGGACTGAACCATGCAGCGACGGGTTGTTGCGGCGACCGCTCTCGCGGTGATGCTGGCGGGCTGTGTCGGCCAGGTGGGGTCGCCGACGCCGGGCCCGAGCATCCCGCCGTCCCCGTCCGGCTCGTCGGCCCCGTCCGCGGCGCCGCTGCTGGCGTTGACCGACCTGCCGCGAATCGACGGGTCGACGGCGAACATTCCGCTGATCTCCCTGCTCATTCAGCGGATGACCGGCGTCCCGGAGAGCATGGCCGACAACACGGTGAAGACGACGGGGACACCCACCGCCTGGCGCAACCTGGTCGATGGCAGCGCCGACGTGCTGGTGGTCTACGAGGCCGATCGGACCGTTGCGGCGGAGGTCAGGGAGTCCGGGATCGAACTCGAGGTCCACCCGATCGGACGCGACGCGCTGGTCTTCTTCGCCAACGAGTCGAACCCGGTCACGTCGCTGTCCACCGCCCAGTACAAGGCGATCTACACGGGCAGGCTGGTGAACTGGGCCCAGGTCGGCGGCCGAAGGTCGACGATCGTCGCCTACCAGCGGCCGGAGGAGTCCGGGTCGCAGGCCCTGTTGCGCAAGTACGTCGTGGGCGGCGCCCGCATGGCGAAGGCTCCCTCTGACCGGGTCACGGGCGAGATGGCCGAGATCATCACCGGGGTGGCGAGCTACGCCAACACCGGCAACGCGCTGGGCTACAGCGTCTACTACTACCTCGCCAAGATGTACGCGGTGAAGGGCATCAAGATGCTGGGCGTCTCCGGTGTGATGCCGTCGACCGAGACCATCGCCGATGGGACCTACCCCTACGCGAACGACTTCTACGCCGTCGTGCGCGCCGACGAGCCCGCCGGCAGCCCCGCCCGCAGAGTCCTCGACTGGCTGCTCAGCGACGACGGTCGGCAGGCCGTCCTGGACGCCGGCTACGTCCCCGTGCAGCGGTGACGCGGCAAGAGGGTCCCGACGCCGGCCTTCTGGCGTCCCGCCCAGGTCTCCGGGCGCGATAGGCCCCGGCCAGAACGGGACAAACCTGCCGCGAACTGAGCCCAGGACGTGCCCGCCGTCCTGCCGCGCGATCGCGCGGCAGGAATGTCCCGTTCGCTGATCCGCTCCGGAGTTGTCGCCGCCTCCGCGGTCAGCGCGGCGTCGGACCGGGGAACACCAGTTCGACGGTCGAAGCGGTGTCCGGGGGGCCCGTGCCCACCCAGTCGGCGAGGGACGCGGGGGAGTGCGTCCACGTGTAGGGACCGATCCGCACGGAGGCCAGTCCGTACGCCTGCGTGTTCGCGATCGCCAGGTGGGCGACGGCCCAGGCATGGGTGGCCTTCTTCGCCGTCACGGTGAGCTTCTCCCCGTCGCGCGTGATGGCGATCGTGTCCTCGCCGAGGGTCTTGTTCAGGAAGGTCCGCATACCGGCCGGATCGGCCGTGCCCGGGGCCTTCACCACGCAACGGAAGGACGCCGGCGTCTCGCCGGTGAGAGAACTGGCCAACGTCCGGGCGTTGGGGACGTGCCGACGGTAGGCCTCCGGGTAGGCGCTGCGCTGGACGGCCTGGGCAACGTCGTTGATGTCCTTGGTCTTCCAGTTCTTGATCTTCTCCATCTCCCGGTAGAAGGAGCGGGTGGAGTACCACGGGTTCATGATCTGGTCCTCCGTCCCCCAGCCCTTCGACGGACGCTGCTGGAAGAGGCCGAGCGAGTCGGCGTGCCCGTAGTCGAGGTTGCGGATCCCCGACTCCTGGTAGGCCGTCGCCAGGGCGATGGACGCCGCCCGCGGCGCGAGTCCGCGCTTGATCGACATGCCGGCGATGATCGCGGCGTTGCGCGCCTGCTCGGGGTCGACGGTGGTGGTGCGGCCGCCCGCCGTGGCCGTGCACCGGTCGTCGATCGGGAGAGGCGACTTGTTCCAGTTGGACCACAGGGTGATCCCGCCCGCGACCAGCGCCAGCACGATGGCGATGCCGAGGAGCGCCCACAGGACGCCCCTCGTCCGCTTCATCGCCACCTCAATTGTCGTGCAGCGCCGTGTTCAGCTCGACGCCGGTGCCCGCCCGGACCCTCGCCTCGACCGCACCGGTGAGCGAGTTGCGCAGGAACAGCAGCCCGCTGCGTCCGCTCAACTGGACGGCCTTCACCACCGCTCCACCGCTGAGGGTCACCTTCGTGCCGGCGGTGACGTAGAGGCCGGCCTCCACCACGCAGTCGTCGCCGAGCGAGATGCCCACACCGGACTCGGCGCCGAGCAGGCAGCGCTCACCGATGGTGATCTGTTCCTGCCCGCCGCCGGAGAGGGTGCCCATGATGGACGCGCCCCCGCCGATGTCGGTGCCGTCCCCGATCACCACGCCGGCGGAGATCCGGCCCTCCACCATCGACGTGCCGAGGGTGCCGGCGTTGAAGTTCACGAAGCCCTCGTGCATGACGGTGGTTCCCGGGGCGAGGTGCGCACCCAGGCGGACGCGGTCGGCGTCCGCGATCCGCACCCCGGACGGCAGGACGTAGTCGGTCATCCGGGGGAACTTGTCCACGCCGTGCACCGACACCCGGCCACGCGCGGAGAGCAGGGCCAGCCGGACGTCCTCGAACCCGTCCACCGCGCAGGGACCGACGCTCGTCCAGACCACGTTGGGCAGAACACCGAAGAGCCCGGTGAGATCGATCGTCCGTGGCGCACAGACACGCGTGCTCAGCAGATGCAGCCGCAGGTAGGCGTCCGGCACGTCGGCCGGGGGCGCGTCCAGGTCGATCTCGACGAGCACGGGCTCGGTGCGCACGCCGCGCTCGTCGTCGAGCTGGCCGGCGGCGACCAGTGCCTGCGGCGGCTCGCGGTCGGCGGCGTCGCCGAGGGCAGGTGCGGGGAACCAGGTGTCGAGGACCTGGCCGGACTCATGGACGCTGGCCAGGCCCCAGCCGTGCGCGGGTCGGGTCATGCCGGTCAGCCTACCGGGGCGCCCACGAACTCGCGGGGCTCGGGACGTCGTCTAGGCTGCGGCCATGAGCCTCGATCTGACCGGCGACCTGGTGGCGCTGTTCCGGCAGGTCGTGGACACGGAGTCGGTCAGCGGCAACGAGCGGGCGCTTGCCGATCTGGTCGAGGCGGCGCTGCGGAACCACCCCCATCTCACCGTCATCCGGGACGGGCACACCATCGTCGCGCGGACGGACCTCGGCCGGGCCGAGCGTGTCGTGATCGCCGGGCATCTCGACACGGTCCCGGTCGCGGGCAACCTGCCGTCCCGGATCGAGGGCGACCTCGTCTACGGACGCGGCACCAGCGACATGAAGGGTGGCGTCACCGTGGCCCTGGCCTGCGCCGCCCGGCTCGCGGAGCCCGCCCGGGACATCACCTGGGTCTTCTACGACCACGAGGAGGTTGCCGCGGAGGACAACTCCCTCACCCGGATCGCCCGCGAGCACCCCGAGTGGCTGGCCGGCGACTTCGCCGTCCTGATGGAGCCGACGTCCGCGCGGGTGGAGGGCGGCTGTCAGGGCACGCTGCGGTTCACGATCACCACGACGGGCGTGGCCGCGCACTCGGCTCGCGCCTGGCTGGGGCGCAACGCCATCCACGACGCGGCGGACGTCCTCACCCGCCTGGCCGGCTACCGCCCGCGCGAGGTGGTGGTCGACGGGCTCACCTACCGCGAGGGCATGAACGCGGTCGCGATCTCCGGGGGCATCGCCGGCAATGTGATCCCCGACGCGTGCACGATCACCGTGAACTTCCGGTTCGCGCCCGACCGCGACGAGGCCCATGCGCGGGCCCACTGCGAGGAGCTGTTCGCGGGCTACCGCCTGACCTACACCGACTTCGCACTGGGCGCGCGGCCAGGGCTCGACCGTCCGATCGCGCAGGAATTCCTCGCCGCCGTGGGAGGCCCGGCCGGTCCCAAGTACGGCTGGACGGACGTGGCTCGCTTCTCCGCCCTGGGCGTGCCGGCGGTCAACTTCGGCCCCGGCGATCCCGGCAAGGCGCACGCCGACGACGAGTGCTGCCCGATCGCCGATCTCCACACCTGTCGGGACGCGCTGCTGCGCTGGCTGGTCTGATCCGAGCCCTCGCCTCGTCTGCAGGCTTCGTCGGCTCAGGCCCGGCGGGCGGCGGTCACCTCCTGCAGCGCCCGCAGCGCCGCGGCCACCGTCGGCACCCCTTCGCCACCTCGCACGTGCACGGCACGGACGCTGCGGTCGCTCGCCGGCGCCACGTCGTGCGCGTTGGTGCCGGACGGGAGTTCCAGCGGCTCCAGGGCCAGCCGCGGCTGCAGGGCCACCCCGACCCCGGCCGCGACCAGGCCGAGCACGGCGACCGAGTTGTCGGTGGCGTGGGCGATCCGCGGCCGGACGCCGAGCGCCCCGCATGCGGCCAGCAGGTGGCCCCGGCACAGCGGGCAGCCGGCGATCCACGCGTCGGCGCCGAGCTGGTCGAGGCCGACCGCGGACACCCCGGCCAGCGGATGGCCGTCGGGCAGGATCACCGCCACCGGATCGTCGAACAGCCGCAGGGTGCTGGTCCCGACCAGGTTGTCGTGCGGATCGGCCGGGTCGCCCGGATAGCTGAACGTGACCGCGACGTCGACGCTGCCCTCGGTGAGCATGGCCAGCGCCTCCGGCGGCTCGGCTTCGGTGTAGACCAGCCGCAGGTCGGGATGGGTGCGGGCGAGATGCGCGATCAGCTTCGGCACGATCGTGGAGGAGGCGCTGGGGAACGCCGCCACCCGGACCGTCCCGGCCGCGTGCTCGACCAGCCGCAGCAGTTCGTCGTCGGCTGCCGCCAGAGCGGCGAGGATCGGCCCGGAGTGTCGCGCCACGACCCGTCCGGGTTCGGTGAGCCGGACCCCGCGGCCGGAGCGGAGCACCAGCGGCGCGCCCAGCCGGCCCTCAGCCCGGCGCAGATGCTGGCTGAGCGCCGGCTGGCTGTAGCCAAGTGCATCGGCGGCGGCCGTGATCGAGCCGTGCTCCGCGATGGCCTGCACGATCCGGACGGTGTGCAGATCCAGCCCGTTCATGCGGTGAAGTTATCAAAGAAACAAAAAACATGCTCTGGTGTGATTCATGGTGGGCAGACAGGCTGGGGGCATGACCGCGCAGACGACCGCCGCTGAACTCGCCGCAGAATTCGACGCCGACCCGGGCTACCTGGCCGCGGCGACCTCGGGCGTGGCGCCTCGCCGGGCCGTCGAGGCGATGCAGGCCGACGTGGAGCGCTGGCGACGGGGCTTCATCGAGCCGGGCGGCTACGACGGTGTGGTGTGTCGCACCCGGGAGTCCTTTGCCCGTCTGGTCGACGTGGCTGCGAGCCGGGTGGCCATCGGGTCGCAGACCTCGGCGCTGGTGGCGAACCTCGCGGGCTCCCTGCCCACCGGGACGGAGGTGCTGATCGCCGATGGGGACTTCACCTCGATCGTCTATCCGTTCCTCGTTGCCGGGCGGTTCAGCGTCCGGTTCGCGGCGCTCGACGAGTTGGCGGCGGCGATCCGTCCCGGCACCGGGCTGGCGGTGTTCTCGCTGGTGCAGTCCGCGACCGGTGAGCTCGCCGACGTGGACGCGATCACGGCGGCCGCCGCCGCGAACGGCGTGGCGACGCTGGTGGACGTCACCCAGGCGGCCGGGGTGCATCCGATCGAGGCCGGCCGCTTCGACGCGACCGTCTGCCACGCCTACAAGTGGTTGTGCGCCCCGCGTGGGGTGGCCTTCCTGACGGTGGCCGAGGAGTTCGCCGAGCGCCTTGTCCCGGTCGCGGCCGGCTGGTACGCGGGCGCCGACCCGTGGCAGAGCATCTACGGCGAACGGATGGCACTGGCTCGCGACGCGCGCCGCTTCGACGTGTCCCCGGCCTGGCAGGCGTTCGTGGGTGCGGAGCAGTCGATCGGGCTGTTCGCCGACGCCGACGTCTCCGCGTTGTGGCAGCACGCCTCCGGCCTCGGTGACGCCCTCTGCCGCGGACTGGGCATACCCGAGCAGCACCGGGCGATCGTCACCTGGGCAGACCCCGATGGCGGCCGGTTGGCCCGCCTCACCGCGGCCGGTGTCCGTGCCTCGGGGCGGGCCGGACGCGTACGCGCTGCCTTCCACGTCTGGAACACCGAGGCGGATGTCGAGGCCGCCCTCCGGGCTCTGGCCTGAGCCGCGGAGCCGACTCCCGCGATTCTGCCCCGTACCGAATGGGACTTCTCTGCCCCTGGTTGCGCCAACGCCGGCGCAGCCGGGAGATCGGCGGCTCTGGCGGCAGAAATGTCCCGAAGTCGCGGGGTCTGCCGAGGTCTCCGATCGCTCAGGAACCGTCGAGGTACCGCCAGCGCCCGCCGTTCCGGACGAAACGCGAGCGTTCGCGCTGAAAGCCGCGTCCGTGGGGTCCGCGGTAGCGGGCAATGAACTCGACCTCGTCGTTGACCGCCTCGGTGATTTGCAGGGACAGCCAGACGAGCTCGGGGTCGAGACGGAGTTCCTCCGGACGCGTCCGAGGGTGCCAGGTCCGCAGCAGGTAGTCCGTATCGCCGAGCGCGAACGCGGAATACCGCGAACGCATCAGAGCCTCCGGGGTTGCGGCTTCGCGCTCACCACGGTGCAGCGGGCCGCAGCACTCGGCGTAGCCGGCGCCGGAGCCGCACGGGCACGCATCGGGCCGACCCATGCGGTGACTCTATCGAGCGCGCACGGGACAGAACTGCCGCGACCTGCGTTCTCGCGGCAGAAGCCGGACGTTCGGCGCAAGCGGAGGCAGTTCTGTCCCGTAACCGACGGCTCTCGGCGTGAGGCTCCACGGGAGATTGAGGCATCCGCAGGGGTGATGATCGCGCTCGGCCTGTGGATAAGTCCGGTTCGGACAAGGAGTTATCCACAACGGCCATACCGGGTGACCGGCTCGGGACCGTCTTGCTGATAATGCCTGGCGTGATCGACCTTGACGCGCTGCTCGCCCGCCACGACGGGGTGCTGCTTGCGCGCGAGCACCGCGGCCTCAAGTCGAGCATCAGTCGCTGGTGGCACGCCGGTCGCCTGGTCAGGATCCTGCCCGGTACCTACGTCGCTCCGTCCGCCGGTGAGGATGTCGAGACCCGCCTGAGAGCAGTGTCGGCGCGGATTCCGGACGCCGTGATCGCCGGCGCGGCCGCGGCAAGACTCACCCTCTGGCCGAAGGAGAAGGTGCGCGAGATCGAGGTGCTGGTTCGTGCCCGGCGGGTGCCGAAGGCCGGCTTCAGGTTCGTCCGGCGCCGCGTTCCTCCTGAGCAGCTGACGAACAGCTCGGGCCTCGAGGTGGTGTCGCCCGCCCTGATCGCCGTCGACTCCGCCGCGTTCGACAACGGCGCGCGCATTGACGACCTGATGCGAGCCCACTGGCCGCTCGAGCGCGTTGAGGCCGCCCTTCGAGCCACCCCGGGGCGCGCGGGGAACAGGACGCGGCGACGCGTGGTGCGACGATCCCGGACGCGCCCCTGGTCGCAGGCCGAGCGGCGCCTGCACGACATCCTCGACCGGCACCACATCGGTGGCTGGACGGCAAACCTGCTCGTCACGGCCGATGGTCATGACTACTGGCTCGATGTGGGCTTCGAAGCCGAGCGGGTCGCCCTCGAGGTGGACGGATTCGAGTTCCACAACAGCCGGTCCGCGTTCGAGTACGACCGGGGGCGGGCCAACGACCTGGTCCGGGATGGCTGGGGTCTGCTCAGGGTCACCTGGCTCATGCTCGAGGACGAGGACCGGTTGCTGAACTGGATCCTCGGCGTGGTGCGACGACGCCGACGACGCCGGGAAGCTGCTCGGGCGCGAGCAGCTGGGCGGTCCGCGCCGGGCGGCGCGCGAGGCGGTCGCTGACGTGGCCGGTGTCGCGGCAATAGATTGCGGGGGTGAGCAAACGAGCGCGAACCCAGGGTCCGGTGATCCGGCGCCACGACCAGGTCCAGCCGACGACGACGGACGAGCGGCTGCTCAGCAGCAAGGGCGACGGCGAGTGGGTGCATGCCGACCCGTGGCGGGTGCTGCGGATCCAGGCCGAGTTCGTGGAGGGGTTCGGCACGCTGGCGGAGATCGGTCCCGGCGTGGGCGTGTTCGGTTCGGCCCGCACGCCGCGCAAGGATCCGATGTATGCCGCGGCCGTCCGGATCGGACGCGGGCTGGCGGAGGCCGGCTATGCCACGATCACCGGCGGCGGCCCAGGGATCATGGAGGCGGCGAACAAGGGCGCGCTCGAGGCTGGTGGGGTCTCGGTCGGCCTCGGCATCGAGCTGCCGTTCGAGCAGGCGCTGAACCGGTACGTCTCGCTCGGGATCAACTTCCGGTACTTCTTCGCCCGCAAGGTGATGTTCCTGAAGTACTCCCAGGGCTTCGTCGTGATGCCCGGCGGCTTCGGCACGTTCGACGAGGCCTTCGAAGCACTCACCCTCGTCCAGACCCGCAAGGTGACCTCGTTCCCCATCGTGCTCTACGGCCGGACGTTCTGGGCGCCCCTGCTCGGCTGGCTGGAGGAGTCGGTGCTCGCCGACGGCTACGTCTACCCGCGGGACCTCGCGCTGTTGCAGCTCACCGACGACCCGGACGAGGCGGTCGCGCTGGCCACCGCCCCCGGGCCCCAGCCGCCGTCGTCGCCGACCACGAGCATGTCCTGAGCGTCCGGCCCGGGGACGGCCAGATCGCTGGGTAGAGTTCTGCGCATGGAGTGGGTGCTGTGGATGATCGCGGTCGCGATCCTCGGCATGGCGGCCGTGGCGGCCAGTGGCCGGCTGGGCGAGATGCCGGCGACCGTCACCGACACGCCGCGTCCGCACGTGCCGACCGGCGAGTTGACCGGCGATGACCTGCGCGGGCTGCGGTTCGGCGTGGTCACGCGCGGCTACTCCATGCAGCAGGTGGACGAACTGCTCGACCAGCTTGCCAGGCAGCTGGACGCGAGAGAGCACCCGCAGCCCTGACCCGCCTCCCGTGCGGCCTCGCCCGGCCCTGCCGGACCCGGCAGTCCCCGCGGGGTGGACTAATGGGAGAGTTGGATCAAGCACCAGCCAGAAATTGAGGTATGCGATGGCAGCGATGAAACCGCGGACCGGCGACGGGCCGATCGAGGTGGCCAAGGAGGGTCGCGTGATCGCCATGCGCATCCCGGCCGAAGGCGGCGGACGGCTGGTCATCGAGATGAACGCCACCGAGGCGGCCGAGCTGAAGGCGGCCCTGGAGGGCGTCGTCGTCGCCTGACGGTCACGCAGAGCAGACAGCGGGCCCCGGGAGAACCCGGGGCCCGCTTCGCTGCACGGGTTCCTTGTCATCCCGGGCTTGATCCGGGATCCCTTGTCCGGCTGACCACGTCGGTGCCGGGATCCCGGCGTGCGCCGGGATGACATCCCACCGGATCGCTCGTCGAGCTTGTCGAGACGCAGGTGGGGTCTCGACAAGCTCGACCAGCGGTCGGGGCTCGACCAGCGGGTGGGTGAGGCTCGACCAGCGGGTGTTGTGCTCAGTGGGACTGGTGGTAGGCGATCGCCTTCTCGTAGACCGCGACGGTCTCCTGGGCGATCTTCTCCCAGGAGAATTCATCGATGCAGCGCTGGCGTCCGGCTTTGCCGTACCGCTCGGCCAGAGCGGGATCGCGGGTGATCCGGTTGATCTCCTCGGCGAAGGCGGCCTCGAAGGCCGAGACGAACGCGGGGTCCCCGGCCAGCTTCGGGTCGTACGGCACCAGCGTGCCGGTCTCGCCGTCCACCACGACCTCGGGGATGCCGCCGACGGCAGAGGCCACCACAGCGGTCTCGCACGCCATCGCCTCCAGGTTCACGATGCCCAGTGGTTCGTAGATGGACGGGCAGGCGAACACGGTCGCGTGGGTGAGCACCTGCCGGACGGAGGCCCGCGGCAGCATCTCCTGGACCCACGTCACCGTGCCGCCCCGCACCCGGCTCAACTCGGCGAACGCCGTGTCGAACTCGGCCGCGATCTCCGGGGTGTCCGGGGCACCGGCGAGCAGCAGCAGCTGGGTGTCGGGGTCGAGCTGCTGGGCCGCCCGGACGAGGTGGACGAGGCCCTTCTGCCGGGTGATCCGGCCGACGAACACCACCAGCGGACGGTCCCGGTCGACACCGAGCGAGTCGACCACGTCCGTCCCGAAGTCCGGCTTGAACTCGTCCGGATCGATGCCGTTCTTCACCACGTACACGCGGTCGGGATCGAGTCCTGAATAGGAGTCCAGCACGTCCCGGCGCATGCCCGCGCTGACCGAGATCACCGCGGCCGCGTCCTCGAAAGCGGTCTTCTCCGACCACGACGACACCCGGTAGCCCCCGCCCAGCTGCTCGGCCTTCCACGGCCGGTGCGGCTCGAGAGAGTGCGAGGTGACCACGTGCGGCACGTCCCGGAACTTCGAGCCGATCAGGCCGGCGAAGTTCGCGTACCAGGTGTGGGAGTGGATCACGTCCACGTCGCCGATGGCGTTGGCCATGGCGACGTCTGCGCCGAGCACCCGGAGGGCCGCGTTGGCGCCGGGCGGGAAGTCCTCTGCGTGCGCGGTCGCGCCCTCGCGGGGCTCGCCCATGCACTGGACCTCGACGGATTCGGTGAACTTGCGCAGCTGGGGTACCAGCTGGCCGACGTGGACGCCGGCGCCCCCGTAGATGTGGGGAGGGTACTCCCGGGTCAGGATCGAGACTCGCAGTGCCATAGCGCGATCGTGGCACACCAGCGCCGCCGGTGGGGAGGTTCAGCCCGGAACGTCCGGACGAGGCGGTGCCCCGAACCGAGCCGCGGCGCCGGACGTCCCACCCCGAGTCCAGATCGGCGGACCATTTCTCCGGTTTCCTTGTGGCGGTCCCCGCGACCCCCTAGGTTCGGGTTATGACTAGCGGACCCAATGTCCTCTCGATTGTCCTTGCCGGTGGCGAGGGCAAACGACTGATGCCGTTGACGGCTGACCGGGCCAAGCCGGCCGTCCCGTTCGGTGGCACCTACCGGCTGATCGACTTCGTGCTGTCGAACCTGGCGAACTCGGATCTGACGAAGATCTGCGTGCTCACCCAGTACAAGTCGCACTCGCTGGACCGGCACATCTCCCTGACCTGGCGGATGTCGAACCTGCTGGGCAGCTACGTGACCTCCGTCCCCGCACAGCAGCGCACGGGCAAGCAGTGGTTCCAGGGCAGCGCGGACGCGATCTTCCAGTCGATGAACCTGATCAACGACGAGGATCCCGACTACGTGGTGGTGTTCGGGGCCGACAACATCTACCGGATGAACGTCGAGGACATGGTCAACGCGCACATCGAGTCGGGCATGGACGCGTCCATCGCCGGCATCCGCGTGCCGCGCAGAGAGGCCAGCGCTTTCGGCATCATCGACGCCGCGCCGGACGGCAAGATCTCGGCCTTCCTGGAGAAGCCCAAGGATCCGCCCGGCCTGCCCGACTCCCCGGAGGAGTCCTTCGCGTCGATGGGCAACTACGTGTTCACCCGCAAGGCCTTCGTCGAGGCGCTCAACGACGACGCCGCGGACGCCAATTCCCGGCACGACATGGGCGGGAACATCATCCCGAGCTTCGTGTCCGCGGGCAGGGCGCAGGTCTACGACTTCACCCAGAACAGGGTGCCCGGCGCGACCGAGAAGGACCGCAACTACTGGCGGGACGTCGGCACCATCGAGGCCTACCACGCCGCCCACATGGACCTGGTCTCGGTCGAGCCCGAGTTCAACCTGTACAACCGCAAGTGGCCGATCTGGACCTCACAGGCCCAGCTGCCTGGGGCGAAGTTCACCCTGCGCGGCACGGCCGAGGACTCGATCGTGAGCGCCGGCTGCATCATCTCCGGTGGGGACGTCGACCGCTCGGTGCTGTCGCCGAACGTGATGGTCGACAAGTGGGGCAAGATCGAGGAGTCGGTGCTGTTCTCCGGCTGCCGGATCGGCCGCAACGCCGTCGTCCGCCGCGCGATCCTGGACAAGAACGTCGTCGTCCCCGACGGTGTCGAGATCGGCGTCAACCCCGACCACGACCGCGCCCGCGGCTTCCACGTCGAAGGTGGCATCACCGTCGTCGCCAAGAACGTGGCGATCCCCGGCAACTGGTGAGGCCGTACGGTCCCTGAGAAGCCGGCGAGCCTTCATCCGGGGGTCTGCCGAGTGCCGCCCCTCGCTGCGAAACGGGACAGAACTGCCGCGCGATGCGAATAAGGCGGTGGCGGGCTGGGCCACGGCCGACTGGCGGCAGGTTTGTCCCGTTCCCTGGAGTGCCGTCCCCAGCGTTCAGCTGCGGACGGCCACGAGCAGGCCGTCGCCCAGCGGCAGCAGCACCGGGGTGAACGACTCGTCCGCGAGCACGGCCTGCAGGGCCTCGCGGATGATCAGCGGCTCGTCGTCGTCATTGCGCTCGTCCGCCACCAGGCCCTGCCACAACGCGTGGTGCAGCACGATCAGGCCACCCCTGCGCAGCAGCCGCTGGGCCTGCGCGACGTACTCCACGTACTCCAGCGGATCACCATCCACATAGACGATGTCGTACGCCCCGTCGGTCAGCTTCGGCAGGACGGCGAGCGCCTGGCCGGCGATCAGCCTGACCCGCCGGCTCGGGATGCCCTCCGCGGTGAGCACCTCGCGGGCGGCCAACTGGTGTTCGGCCTCCGCATCGATGCTGGTCAGGACGCCATCCGCGGCCATGCCGGCGAGCAGCGCCAGGGCGGACGCGCCAGTGCCCGTCCCGATCTCCACCACGGCCCGCGCCTCCAGCACCCTGGCCAACAGGGCGAGTGCCGCGGCGACCCCGGGACTGATGCACTCCAGACCCAGGTCGTCCGCCCGGCCGCGGGCGGCGGCAGCGCCGTCCGGCTCAGGGACGAAGGCCTCTGCGTAGGCGGAGCTCGCCGGGCCGGTGGCCGTGCGAGCGGAGCTCTTCGGTGCGGGATTCACGGACTTCAGCCTAGTGGGGTGCGTACCATTGCGTCCCATGAGCCGCGTGGTTGTCGCCGAGTTGGTCGCGGGTGTCCTGGATGCCGCGGACGACGTCGTTCGAGACAGCCGGCCACTGGTCCCGATCGTCACCGCTTAGGCTTGCCCCCATGACAGCGCTGCCTTTCGGACGGGTCCAGACGGCCATGGTCACCCCGTTCGCGCCCGACGGCTCCCTCAACCTCGACGAGGCGCGCCGCCTCGCCGCCCACCTGGTCGACGAGCAGGGCAACGACGCGCTGGTGGTGAACGGGACGACCGGCGAGTCGCCGACCACCACGGACGCGGAGAAGCTGGCGCTGCTGGAGGCCGTGCTCGCCGAGGTGGGCGACCGGGCGAGGATCGTCGCCGGCGTCGGCACCTTCGACACCAATCACACCCTCCACCTCGCCCGGCAGGCCGAACAGGCCGGCGTGCACGGGCTGCTCGTGGTCACGCCGTACTACAGCCGTCCGCCGCAGGACGCGGTGGCCGACCACTTCCTCACCGTCGCGGACGCCACGTCGCTGCCGGTGATGATCTACGACATCCCGCACCGGGCCGGGATCCCGGTCGAGACCGAGACCATGATCCGGATCGCCGCCCACCCGAACATCGTCGCGGTGAAGGACGCCAAGGGGCAGCCGGTCGCCTCCGCGCAGGTGATCGCCGCCACCGACCTCGCCTACTACTCCGGCGACGACGCGATGACCCTGCCGCTGCTCGCGGTGGGGGGTGTCGGCGTGGTCGGCACCTCCACCCATTTCACGGGCCGGCGCACCCGGGAGATGATCGAGACCTTCGTCGCGGGCGACGTCGCCAGGGCCACCGCGCTCAACGCCGCGCTGCTGCCGGTCTACCTCGGCGTCTTCGCCACGCAGGGCTGCATGCTCGTCAAGGCCGGCCTCGCCGCCCGCGGGTTCGCGCCCGGTCCCGTCCGCAAGCCGTTGCTGGACGCCACCGCCGCGCAGGCCGCCACCTTCGTCGCCGTCCTCGACGCCGCGGGCCTGTAGGGGAGCGGCCGCGCGCGATGTTCGACTTCAACTTCTGGGAGATCCTGGTCCTCGCGGCGTTCGCCGTGATCATCTTCGGACCGGAGAAGCTGCCGGAATTGGCGCGCAAGGCGGCTCGCGTCCTGAACTATCTGCGCAACATCGCCAACGACGCACAAGGACGTCTGCGCGAGGAACTCGGTCCCGAGTTCGCCGATCTCGAACTGGCCGACCTGAACCCGCGGGCGCTGGTGAACAAGCATCTGCTGAACCCCGTGCAGGAGGAGCTGGCGCCGCTGAAGTCCGAGCTCGAACCGCTGCGCGGCGAACTGGAGCCGGTGAAGGCGATGATGGAGTCCGGTGGGTCCTCCCCGCCGAACCCGGCGCCCGAACCCGTCCGCCCTGCCGTGGCCTTCGACACCGAGGCGACGTAGCGGTCGAGGGGTGGGTTGCGTCACCCGGAGGCGATACCCTGCCGGACGTGACCTCGGCTTCGTCGATCTTCGTCTCGAGGATCAAGGGACTGCCCATGCTCGACCCCAACGGCGAGCAGGTGGGCAAGGTGCGCGACGTCGTCATCCAGAACCGCTCGGGGAAACGCCCGCCCCGGGTGAAGGGGCTTGTGGTCGAGTTGTTCGCGTTGCGCCGGATCTTCTTCCCGATGGAGCGGGTGCACTCCATCGACGCCAACCAGGTGATCATCTCGGGGCTGGTGAACACTGTCCGGTTCCAGCGGCGGGAGCGCGAGATGCTCGCGGTCGACGACCTGTTCGACCGGACGGTGACCCGCGTCGGCGCGAGCCAGCCCGAGACGATCTTCGACGTGGCGATCAAGCGCAACCGGTCGCGGGACTGGGTGCTCGCCGAGGTGGCGCTGCGCGAGGCGGGACGGCGTCCGTTCCAGCGCGGGCACGTGACGATCGTCGACTGGTCGGAGGTGCCGGACTTCATCGAGAAGCCGGCGCCGCGGGACGCCGAGCAGCAGGTCATGCGCCTGTCGGAGCTGAAGCCGGCCGACGTCGCGCGCGAGCTGCACGACATGGATCCGCTGCTGCGCGCCGCGGTCGTCCAGGCGATGGACGACGACCGCCTGGCCGAGGCGCTGGAGGAGCTGCCCGAGGACGAGCAGGTCGAGGTGATCGCGTCGCTGGACACCGAGCGCGCGGCCGACGTGCTGGAGGAGATGGACCCGGACGACGCCGCGGACCTGATCGCCGAACTCGACAAGGACCTGGCCGAGACGATCCTGGAGCAGATGGAACCGGAGGAGGCCAAGGACGTCCGGACGCTGCTGAGCTACGACGCCGCCACCGCCGGCGGCCTGATGAACCCCGAGCCGGTGGTGCTGAACGCGGACGCCACGGTCGCGGACGCGCTCGCGTCCGTGCGTCGCCAGGAGGTCACGCCGGCCATGGCGGCGCTGGCGTTCATCTGCCGTCCGCCGCTGGACACCCCGACCGGCCGCTACCTGGGCGCCGTGCACATCCAGCGGCTGCTGCGCGAGCCGCCGTCGGTGCTGGCGGCCGGCCTGATCGACCCCGACATCACGCCGCTCACCCCGCAGAGCAACATTGCGCAGGTCAGCCGCTACTTCGCCACCTACGACCTGGTCTGCGCGCCGGTGGTGGACGCCGACCGGCGGCTCCTGGGTGCGGTGACCGTGGACGACGTGCTCGACCACATCCTGCCCAACGACTGGCGGGGGGTGCAGCTCGACCGGCTGGACGCGGAGGTGAGCGATGGCTAGACAGGACCGTCTCGACACTCCGGGCCGCCGCCGCAACCTGGTGCCACGGGTTCGCTTCGACGACGACGCCTTCGGGGTGTTCGCGGAGTCGGCGGCGCGCTTCATGGGCACCGGCACGTTCATCGTCTGGATGTCGGTGTTCGTCGTGGCCTGGGTGCTGCTGAACACCGTCCTGGTGATCTTCAGGCCGTGGGACCCGTACCCGTTCATCCTGCTCAACCTGTTCTTCTCGACGCAGGCGTCCTACGCCGCGCCGCTGATCCTGCTGGCCCAGAACCGCCAGGAGGCCCGCGACCGGGTCAGCCTCGAGCACGACCGCGAGGTCGCCGAGCAGTCCCGCGCCGACATGGACTTCCTGGCCCGCGAGATCGCGTCCCTGAGGATGCGGATGAACGACGTCGCCACCCGCGACTTCATCCGCTCCGAGCTGCGCGAGCTGCTGGAGGAGTTGCAGGAGCACGGCGAAGAGGACAAGGACGCCAGCAGGCCCGCCTAGGCCGCCCTCCGTCATCCCGGCCGCCCTGTGTCATCCCGGGCTCGACCCGGGATCCCCGTCGGCCGAGTTGCCGGGCGGGTGCAGGGATTCCGGCGTTCGCCGGAATGACGTGGGGGTGACGCCCCCGGTCGCACTGTGTCATTCCGGGACGACAGTGGGATGACTGGCCGCGGATTATCGGGTGCTTCTCCGGCAGGATTATCGTTGCGGGCATGTCCGACCTGACCACCGCTGTCCACACCGCCCTCGCGACCGTCATCGATCCGGAGATCCGCCGACCGATCACCGAGCTCGGCATGGTCGATTCGGTGGACGTGGACGCGTCCGGGCTGGCGGCGGTGACCGTCCTGCTCACCATCGCGGGATGCCCGCTCTCGAACACCATCGAGAGCGACGTGACGAAGGCCGTGTCGTCCGTGCCGGGAGTGACCGGGGTGAACCTGACCCTCGGCACCATGAACGACGAGCAGCGCGCGGCGCTGAAGAAGCAGCTGCGCGGTGGCCGGGAGGAGCGGGCGATCCCGTTCGCCAGGACCGACTCGCTGACGCAGGTGCTGCTGGTGGCGTCCGGCAAGGGCGGGGTGGGCAAGAGCTCGGTGACGGTGAACCTGGCGATGGCGCTCGCCGCGCAGGGCAAGAGCGTCGGGGTGCTGGACGCGGACATCTACGGCCACTCGATCCCGCAGATGCTGGGCCTGATGGACGCGATGCCCACCTCCGTGGACGGCATGATCATGCCGGTGCCGACGATGGGCCTGCGGGTGATCTCGATCGGCATGCTGAAGGAGAGCCGCGACCAGGTGATCGCCTGGCGTGGGCCGATCCTCGACCGGGCGCTGCAGCAGTTCCTCGCCGACGTGTACTGGGGCGACCTCGACTACCTCGTCGTCGACCTGCCGCCGGGCACGGGCGATGTCGCGCTGTCGCTGGGCCAGAAGCTGCCCAACGCCGAGGTGCTGGTGGTGACCACGCCGCAGCAGGCGTCCGCCGAGGTGGCCGAGCGCGCCGGCACGATGGCCTCGATGCTGGAGCAGAAGGTGATCGGCGTGGTCGAGAACATGGCCTACCTCGACGTCACCTGCCCGCACTGCGGCCAGACCCACCGCGTGGACGTGTTCGGCAGCGGTGGCGGGGCGGAGGTCGCCGGAACCCTGAGCACCCGGCTCGGCTACGAGGTGCCGCTGCTGGCCGAGGTGCCGATGGACCCGGCGATGGCCGCCAACGGCGACCTCGGTGTGCCTCTGGTCGCCACCGAGCCCGACCGTCCCGCGGCAGCCGCCCTGATGGCGCTCGCGCGGCGCCTCGCGTCCCGCAAGCGCAACCTCGCCGGCTTCACGCTGGGCGTGACCCCGGTCCAGTGACCGGTCGCTGAGCTCAACGATCCCTGAGCCTGACGAAAGGTCTTCGGGCTTCGTCAGGCTCAGCCGGCATCGGCCCGATCGGCGACCGGGTGGCGCAGGATCGTCCGCAGCTTCTCCGGGGCCGCCCGGCGCGGGTCGCCGAGGTATATCTCGTGGTGCCGGCCGCCGCGGGGGCCGACGAGGTCGACGAGCCCGTGGCCGGCGAGGAACGCCGGCAGCCCGGCGAGGGTGTGCGGTTCGGTCGCGTAGGGACCGACGTGCAGCACCTGTGCGCAGCGGCCCTCCGCGAATCGCTCGAGCCGCAGCAGCCCCAGTTCCGGCTGGTCGCCACGCTTCGTCCGCAGCTCGGTCAGGGCCGCGTCCACCTCGGCAGGGCCGATCCGGTCTGGTACGGCGATCAGGAGCCGGTACTCCCAGTTGTCCGGGTGGGCGAGGTCGAAGTCGCCACCGGTCAGCCACCACTGGCCCTGCAGCGGCATCACCGGCGCGTCGATCGGGTCGACCGTCCGCTTCTTCAGGGCGAACCGCAGCGTGTACGCCAGGCCGTACAACGCCTGCAGGGCGGCGTCGAAGCCAGGGGAGTCGGACGGGCCGCGCCCGGGCTCGATCCGTCTGCCGATGCTCAGGTAGCCCAGCTCGGGCACGTCCACCAGCTCGAATCGGCCGGGCTTCGGCCGGTAGAGGTGACGCAGGTCGCGACGCAGGTCGATGGTCTCCATGGTGACAGCCTGCACCCTCCCACCGTGGCAGGGTCGAGTGCACAGGAACCCCACAGCTCCCGGCCGGCCGGGCTGTCTGTGCGCTGCAATAGGCTGGAGTGGTGACCACCAGCCGCGCCGTCCCTCGCCGCACGATTCTCGCCGTCCCGGGATCGTCCGACCGCTTCATCGAGAAGGCGCGGACGCTGCCCGTCGACGGCATCTTCCTCGACCTCGAGGACGCGGTCGCGCCAGCGGTGAAGGTCGAGTCGCGGCAGCGGATCGTGGCGGCGCTCACCGACGACCGCGGCTTCACCGCCGGCCTGGTCACCGTCCGGGTGAACGGCTGGGAGAGCCCGTGGACCTACGGCGACGTGATCGACGTCGTCACCGCCGCGGGGGCGCGGATCGACGCGCTGGTGCTCCCCAAGGCCCAGTCCGCGGCGCAGGTGCAGGCGCTCGACCTGCTGCTCACCCAGGTCGAGCACACGGCCGGACTGCCGATCGGCGGCATCGGCCTGGAGGTGCAGATCGAGGACGCCGTCGGCCTGCTGCACGTCAACGAGATCGCCGCGTCCAGCCCGCGGCTGGCGTCCCTGGTGTTCGGGCCGGGCGACTTCATGGCCAGTGCGGGCATGGGCGGGCTGAACGTCGGTGCGCAGCCGGCGGGCTACCCGGCCGACGCCTTCCACCACGTCCTGATGTCGATCCTGGTCGCGGCGCGGGCGCACGGGCTGCAGGCGGTCGACGGTCCGTTCGTCGCGATCCGTGACGTCGAGGGCTTCCGCCGCTCCGCGGAGCTGAGCGCGGCGCTCGGCTACGACGGCAAATGGGTGTTGCACCCGGCGCAGGTGGATGTGGGTAATGAGGTGTTCTCCCCGAACTCCGCCGACTTCGAACGGGCGCAGCGGATCATGGCGGCGTACGCGCACGCCACCCAGCTCGCTCAGGGAGCGGTGGGCGCCATCGTGGTGGACGAGGAGATGGTGGACGAGGCGGGGGTCAAGCTGGCCGCCGCGATCCTGGCCCGCGGGCGGGCCGCCGGAATGGAGGAGAAGTCATGAGCCAACCAGTTCCGAGGCTCAGCAGCCTCTTCAAGCTCGAGTACCCGCAGTCGGTGGGCGTCTATGGCACCTACGACGAGGCGCAGCGTGTGGTCGACTTCCTCGCCGACGCCCGGTTCCCGGTGGAGAACCTGTGCATCGTGGGCACCGACCTGAAGTCCATCGAGCGGGTGCTCGGCCGGCGCAGTTGGGGGACGGTGATCGGCGCCGGCGTGCAGAGTGGACTGTCGACCGCACTGATGATCACGCTGCTGATGTGGGTGGTGATGCCGGCCGCCAACATCCTGCTGCTGTTCGTGTACGCGCTGGCGATCGGCATCCTGATCGGCATCGTGTTCGCGGTGCTGGGCTACTGGATGAGCCAGGGCAAGCGTGACTTCCGCTCGGTGTCCCAGACCATCGCGACCAAGTACGAGGTGCTGGCCGAGCACAAGGTCGCCGGACAGGCGAGGGAGCTGATCGCCACCATGCCGGGGGCGAGGGCCGCGCAGTTCACGCCCGCACAGGCGCCGGCGGGCTATCCGCAGGCGCCCGGGTACGTCCCGCAGCCGCCGGTGGGCTACCCGCAGCCGGGCTACCCGCAGGGCGCCTATCCGCAGGGCGCCTATCCGCAGCCGGCGTACCCGCAGCAGCCGTATCCGGGTCAGCAGTACCCCCAGCACCCGTATCCCGGCCAGCAGGTCCCGCAGTACCCGGCGCAGCCGGCCTCCGGGGCCTCGGGTCTGCCCTGGGATGCCCCGCAGGTCGTGCCCGGCCTCGGCTATCCGGAGCCGACGAACGAGCCGCCGACCGTCCCGTCCCCGACCCCGGAGGACGAGCAGCCGAAGCCGGACCGCCCGGAGTAGTTGGCCGAAAACGGGGACAGGTCCCGTTCTCATTCACCACGAAGGTGAATGAGAACGGGACCTGTCCCCGTGGTTCAGCTGTCGGCCATGTCTCCGGCGAGGTACTCGGCGTAGGCCGGCAGGTCGAGCTGACCCGATCCGGAGACGCCGATCACGATCACGGGGGACTCGCCGTCCTCGGTGGCCTTCCGTGCCTGCCGGATCGCCCCGGCGATGGCGTGGTTGGACTCGGACGCCGGCACGATGCCCTCGGCGCGGGCGAACATCACCCCGGCCTCGAACGCCTCGCGCTGCTTCACCGCGATCGCGCCGATCAGTCCCTCGTGGTAGCAGTGGCTGACCAGCGGCGACATGCCGTGGTAGCGCAGCCCGCCGGCGTGCACGGGATCGGGGACGAAGTCGGCGCCGAGCGAGTACATCTTCAGCAGCGGGGTCAGGTGCGCGGTGTCGCCGAAGTCGTAGCGGTACTCGCCCTCGGTCAGGGACGGCGCGGCCTTCGGCTCGCAGGCGACGATGGTCGTCTGCGAGCGGCCCTCGAGGTTCTCCCGGATGAACGGGAAGCTGATCCCGGCCAGGTTGGAGCCGCCGCCGGCGCAGGCGAACAGGTAGTCGGCCGGACGCTCGCCGAACAGCGACAGCTGCTTGAGTGCCTCCTGTCCGATCACGGTCTGGTGCAGCGTGACGTGGTTCAGCACCGACCCGAGCGAGTAGCTGGAGTTCTCGTCCTTGGCGGCAGCCTCCACCGCCTCGCTGATCGCCATGCCGAGGGAGCCGGTGGTGTCCGGGAACTGCTCGCGCAGCGCCAGTCCCGCCTCGGTCAGCTCGGACGGGGACGCGCCCACGCTGGCCCCGAACGTCTCCATCAGCACATGCCGGTAGGGCTTGCCCTCGTAGCTGGACCG
>NZ_JARKPQ010000106.1 GCF_029975155.1 Propionicimonas sp.
TCAACGGCAGATGGACGCTGACCCGTGGGCATTAGGTCCGGGTCGCGCTGTACCTCGTTGAGGGCATTGAGGGCCGATACGCCGTAGTAGATGGCGATCCCGGCCGCACCCAGCAACAGCGCGGCCAGCACTGCGACCACGGTCACCAGCAGCCAGCGGTTGCGGCGCTTCTCGTGCTTCGGCACGTACGGAGTCTCCGGCACGGAGGACCCGGTGCCTTCACCGGCGCTGGACAATGGCTCGTCCGTCATGAATCTCGACCTTCCTGACCGGGTGGGCGTTGAGGGCAGTCTACGTGGACGCCCCCGTCGGTCGATCGTGCGGTCATCTTCCAGCGGTCACTCCGTTCCCGCGCCCGGTCTGGGCTGTTCCCGCGCCGGGTCTGGACTGTTCCCGCGCCCGAAATCTGAAGATGCGCCCGATATATCGCGCGCGTCCTCAGATTCGGGTCGCGGGAGTGACGGCGGGGGAGTGCTGATGCGGGAGTGACGACGCGGGAGCGACGGGCGCGAGAAGCGCCGGGGAACGCGGCGAGCGCGGGAGGCCATGGGAAAAGGCCGGCCGCACACTTCTCGCGGTGCGGTCTCAGTCGCCGGGGTGGTTCCATTGGCGCGCCCGAATCCGAGGCCGGGCCCCGAGACTGAGCGCCGATTGAGGCCTGACCGCTCCGCTCGTGAGACTTGGGTAGGGTTGTCTGCAGGGCCCGCGGATAACCCGACCCAAGATCAGCGGGTGCAGGAAGTTCATGCCATAGCCACGGGTCCGAGGGCGGATTTCGGCGTCCGGGACCGAATGCGGAGGCGCTTTCTCGGTTTGTGGTAGTCGAGGCCGCAGAATGCGTCCTTGGATCAAGGGGTCGGCCGTGCAATCCTGGCGCCATGTGCCGAAACATTCGACCCTTGTACAACTTCGAGCCGCACGCCACGTCCGACGAGGTATACGACGCAGCCCTCCAGTTCGTGCGCAAGGTGAGTGGAATGAACAAGCCGTCTGCGCGCAACCAGGAGGCGTTCGACCG
>NZ_JARKPQ010000110.1 GCF_029975155.1 Propionicimonas sp.
CGACGAGACGAGCTTCAGAACACCACGGGTGCGCTGGAACCGCTCCAGCGTCGACCAGTCCTCATACAAGCGATCCAGCAGTTCGGGGTGCAGAGGGTAGGACGCGCGGATGCGCTTCTCGTAGTCGTCGTTCGGCGACGCCGCATCGCGCGGGAACAGCGCGGTGTTGTTCCGGTACAGGTTCGTGAAACTGCGCGCCACAGCCGAGATCGTCGTGAGACCTTCGGCGTTCGGCGCCTGGAACAGCCGGCGGCGCACGATCTCGAACGACTCATCCTTGCTCGACGGCCGCCACTGGTCCGCAACACGGCGGATCACGTTCTGGAGACGTTCCAGCGCGAGCTGCCCGTTCGCGCCACCAATCTCAATGTCGCTGCCGCGTCCCTCGGTGCCGGTGTCGGATGCCGGGATCGAGACCACGAGCATCACGCCGGGTACGGAGCGCACGATCTCGGTCAGCGACTGGGCGAAGGTGAACTGGGTCTCGAATGAGCCCGATGGCAGTTCCTTGTCGGTGACGAGCTGGCGCGCGTAAGCGACCCATTCGTCGATCAGGATCAGCGAGGGCGAGTAGCGCACGATCAGGGTACGCAGCGCCTCTCCGGGGTTGGTGCCGGCGCGGTCGTCCTCGGCGATCAGGTCGTAGGCTTCGCGTCCGCCCAGCTGCCAGGCCAGTTCGCCCCAGAGCGTGCGAACCTCGGTGCCATCGTCCTTGATGATCGGCGAGCCGGCCTTCAGGTAGGTACCAACGAGGGCCACCCGTCGCACATCGAGCGCGCCGAGGTCGGGGTTACCGTTCGCGGCGATGAGTTCCTGAAGCTCCTGCGGGAAGTCCTTGACCGGAGTGCCGCTGAACAGGTGGTACAGCGCCAGCATCGAGTGGGTCTTGCCGCCACCGAAGTTGGTCTGAAGGTTCACCACCGGACTCGCGCCGGCCTCACCATTCAGGCGTCGCAGCGCCCGCGACAGCAGGTCGCGCAAGCCCTCGGTGAGGTAGGTGCGAGTGAAGAACTCGACCGGATCGCCGTACTCCGGGCTCGTCGCCTCACCGGTGTGCACCAGGTGCAGATCGGCCGCGAACTCCGAGGCGGTGAACGCGCCGCGCGCCACGTCATCGTGCGGCCGGATCACCTCACGCCACGGACGCAGCCCGGAACCAGGTTCGAGCGACACCTTCGTACGCTTCACCTGCTTGCGGGTCTGATCCTCGAACACCGTGCGCTGTAGATCGACGCGCAGCTTCCGTACATCCTCGGCGGAATCGACCGCGCCGACCGCGTGCAGCAGACGCTCAATCGTGTCGAGCGCACGCGATGCGTCATCGGAGCTGAAGGGCTCGTTGTGCGCCCACAGGTTCCGGGTCTCGCGCAGCTCGGACGCGAAGCCTTGCTGGGCTCGGGAGAGCACGTCCTTGAAGTGATAGCCCTGCTCGGTGATCGCGCGGAGCTGCACCTGCACATCGTGCTTGGTCAGCGTGCGCAGCGGCCCGCCCCGGCGCTGGGCGTCCTCCTTCGCCCACGCGGCCGGCCAGTCAGCGGTCTTGTAGGCCTGCGTCATGACCTCATCGACCTCGTCCAGGAGCCCCTCGGAGAGCAGGTCGAACGCCTTGCCCACTCGATCTCGGTTGTTCATCGCCATCGTTGTCTCCTAGAAACCACTACTTACTGCCGACGAGGCTGCATCCAGCGCCCGCCAATCCCTACTCATCAATGTCTTCTTCCGCCGCTGCGGTGAGCTGCCTCCGCGCGATCCGCTCCTGTGCCTCCCGGTAGACCGCCTGAATACGAGCTTGGAGCTCCGCCTTCGGAGGCAGGGTCGTCCAATACTCCGCGACGACGATCCCGTCCTTGTGCAGTTCGAGCAGCTCGATCTGGTCACGGCTCGCCTCGGTACACAGGATGAGGCCAATGGGCGGATTCTCGTCTGCCTGGCGTTCGTGCCGGTCCAGCCACTTCAGATAGAAGTTCATCTGCCCCTGGTAGCTCGGCTTGAACTTGCCGACCTTCAACTCCACCGCGATCAGCCGACGCAGTGGACGGGAGTAGAACAGCAGGTCGAGGTAGTAGTCGTCGCCATCGAAGATCATGCGCTTCTGGCGTTCGACGAACGCCCACCCGCGACCGACCTCCAACAGGAACGCCTCCATGTCGTGGCGCAGAGCCGCTTCGAGGTCGCGTTCCAAGAAGGTGTCGGCCAGCCCGAGCATGTCCAGTAGCACCGGGTCGCGGAAGGCATCCAGCGGGACTGCCGATCCCTTGGGAATCTGGGAGTCGGCGATCTC
>NZ_JARKPQ010000115.1 GCF_029975155.1 Propionicimonas sp.
ACGTTCACCAAACTCCTGAAGTCGGACGTCGCCCTCGTGCTGGTCGATGGACAGAAGCTCCTCGACTACGCGGGCGAGGAGGAGAAGTACCTCAAGTCGATGCTCTGGGATCTTCGAGGCGGACTTGAGAAGCTCAAGGACGACATCCTTGAGGACGGCAAGCCGCTGGCCGAGTTCCCTCGCATCTGGATCCTGGCGCTGTCGAAGGCCGATTTGCACCCGACACTCGACGCCCAAGGGTTTCAGGATCTTGTCGTGGAGAAGGCCGCCGGCGATGTCGCCGCGCTGCGCGAGACGCTCAAGGGGTTCGTTCAGCTCCCCGAGGCGCTGTCGCTCGGGGAGGACTTCATGCTGCTGTCCTCGGCCAAGTTCGAGCCCGGAAAAATCGAGGTTACCCAGCGAGTAGGACTCGATCTGATCCTGCCCGTGGCCACGATGCTCCCTCTCGAGCGAATCGCGCAGTGGGCCGACAGATTCAACATCCCACTCAAGATGCTGGGCGAGTTCGTCGACAACACCGAGGCCTTCGCAGCGGTGCTCACTGGCGTGGTCGCGAAGGTTGCCGCGAAGTTCTTGTCCAGAGTGCCCAAGGTCGGCCCAGTCATCACCACGGTCGCTTTCCCCGCTCTGGTGGCCTTGGTGGAGTTCAGCACGTCGAAGATCGAGGAGATCCACGCCCAGGCGATCGCTGACAGGGACTACCTCACGGCGACCCTCGCGCAGTTCCGACTCGACCTGGACCGGGGCGTGAAGGATCGCCTCCTGGTCAAGAGCCCATGGTGAACCTCATCTGGGCCACGCGCGGAAAGTCGTGGGGCTTTCGCTTCCTTCTCAACGGGGGTTACCCAGACCCGCTGTTGGCCTATGAGCGCGCCTTCGCCGACCTACAGAGCCAGAGAGCTGCCTGCCGACGACTCGGTGAGCAGGTAGCGCTGCGCTTTCCCGACCCGCTGAGTCGGAGAGATGACGCCGGTCGCGTGATCCCCCACGACTTCGTGGTGATGGGACCGCTGGCCGACGACGTCAACTCCGTCGATGACGGCCTGGAGAAGATCTGGCCGCTCGTCGCCGAGGTCTACGACCAGGTGTGGGACGCAGCAAGTGCGCCATCCGTGGCCGCGGTCCGTCTGGCCGTCGACAGCGACTAGCCTCGTCGCCTCTTCGGGCCGGCGAAGGATATCACCTTGTCAGGTTGGCGAAGACCGCGGGCCGGGCGAGCCCAATCGCGTTCCCACTCGTCTGCGGTCCGCAAGCCGGGAATGGATCACGGGGGCTTTGATGAGGTCGCGCCCGGGCTCGATCTCACAGGTTACGGCGCCAGAAAGTCAGGTGGATCACTCCGCTCGGCGAGGCTACCGTTTCGATGTGGAAGCGATTCTCGAGTCCTTCCAGCCCGTCCCAGAGACGTTCGCCCCGGCCGAGAATGATCGGAACAACGGCGATGTGCATCTCGTCGATGAGGTCTGCCTGGAGAAACTCACGAATCGTCGTGGTGCCGCCGCCGATACGGATGTCCAGACCACCGGCCAGTTCACGGGCCTGCCGAAGAGCTTCGGCGGGTTCTGCGTTGATGAAATAAAAGGTGGTGCCGCCCTCCAACTCCAACGGTGGGCGCGGACGGTGGGTAAGGACGATCACCGGAGTGTGGAATGGCGGGTTGTCGCCCCACCAGCCTCGCCAACTGTCGTCGGGCCACGGCCCCGGCTTGGGAGCAAACTTGTTTCGGCCCATGATCTCTGCGCCGACGTCCGTGTTCCAGCGACTTGCGAAGACCTCATCAACGCCGGCAGCGCCTTCCTGCTTGCCGTGAAGGCCCATGTCTGTGAAAGTGCGGGTCGGAATCGCCCACTCGAGCAACCGGGCTCCGGCATGGCCAAACGGTGCTTCCAACCGTTGGTCCTCCCCGACGCCGAAGCCGTCGAGCGAAATGGAGAAGTTGTGAACCCGAACGAGTGACATGGTGTCTCCTGGTCGTTGTGGCCTACCTCCCGGTCGTCGTCACACCACCGACAGCCGGCGGAACAGCAGTACCTTCACCGCGTCGAGCACGAACGCAAGGCCCACCGCGCCCACCGCTACTCCCCCGACGATCACCGGCGAGAGCGGCACCATCAGAATGCCGACGGTGGCTAACACGATAACGACGGTGAGGTCAACGATGGACGAACCAATCATCCACATGCTCGGCCGCGAACTCCACAGATGATGCCGCTCGCGCGACACATAGAAGACCGCCTGGCCGCTGAACACCAAGGTGACCACCACCATCGTTTGCAGGCTCGCCAGATCAAGCTCGAGCACGAAGTGGCCCATCAGCAGGGACGAGACACAGAACCCCAGGTCGCACAGCCCCAGCACGACGCTGGCCAGCGTGAGGTTGCCAATCCGCCACACATTGGGATGCGACGACGGCCGCACGTTGTCGGTCGACGACGACATCGCGAGCATGTCCCCCAGGATCATCATCAGCACCATCAGCACAGGCGTCAGAATCGCGCCGCCGGTGACGACGAGTCCGACGAACAAGAACAGCACCTGAACCACTTTGTGAATGACCGACCGCAGGGTAAACGTCAGGATGCGTTGGAAGGTGGACCGGCCCTCTTCGATGGTGGCGATCACACCGCCCAGGCCCGGTTTGGTGAGTACGACGCCCGCCGCCGACTTCGCTGCGTCCGTCGCCGTCGACACCGCAATGCCCATCTGCGCCTGCCGCAGCGCTGGCGCGTCATTGACACCATCGCCGCACATCGCCGCGATGTGCCCCGCCGATTGCAGCTGCTTGACCAGCGAGAATTTGTCCTCGGGGAGCACGCCGGAATAGACGCCCGTGTGCTCGATGTCGACGCCTGGCGGTATCGGCGTACCGGCGCGCACCGTGCCCTCGATGCCGACTTCATGGGCCACCGCGGCAGCCGTTGCCGGCGCATCGCCGGTCACCATTACTGTGCGCACGCCCAGTTGCGACAGCTGCTTGACCAGCGGCGCGGAGTCGGGCCTCGGCGGATCGCTCAAGCCGATCAATCCGGCCAGTCTCAGCGAGCGCTCAGGGCCAAACGCCACCGCGAGCACCCGCTCGCCGTGCTCCTCGAGCCGACGGGCTTCGTCGGCAATCGGTCCCTCCACTGCGCCGCCGGCACTGCGATGCGTGGCTTGCCGATCTTCGACGTGCTGGGCTGTCGCAGTCGTCGAGGCGGTCGATCTACATCGTCTTGCGGTCGATCCTCGACACCGCCGTCCGTGACAAGGTGATCGCAGAGAATCCGGCGGCGAAAGCGACCCGACCCAGGGTCGAGCATCACGAGGCCGCGTACCTCACCCCCGATCAGGTCAGGGCGCTACTTGCGGCGTCGGATACAACGAGGTACCGACCCCTGTTCGAGATGATGGTGAATACCGGCCTTCGGCGTGGCGAAGCTCTCGCGTTGACGTGGGACAAGGTCGACGAGGACGAGGGCGTGCTGAGGATTGACGGAACCCTGGCACGGGTAGCAGGCGAGCTCGTTGTGACCCCTCCGAAGACCGCCCGGTCGCGACGGGTCGTCTCCATATCTGCGACCGTGCAGGAGGTCTTGCGGCAACTGCGGCAGCGGCAGCGCGTGGAGCGCCTTCGCGCGGGCTCCCAGTGGCACCAGACCGGCTTCATCTTCACGACGGAACTCGGGATGCCCTGCGACCCCCGGAACGCGCTGCGGGCCTTGAAGGTGTCCGCAGAGAAGGCCGGGCTCCCCTCGGCCGTCGGACTGCACACGCTGCGGCACTCCGCCGCAACGGCGATGTTGACGAACGGCGTCCCGCTCAAGGTGGTGTCCGATGTCCTCGGCCACTCCTCGATCGCGATCACTGGTGACGTGTACGGGCACGTAGCGCCTGAGGTTGCGACGGATGCTCTCGCGAAGCTCGGCGCAGCGCTGGCCTGACAAATGGTGTGCAGAAAAGGTGTGCGGGCCCGGTAAATCGACCCCTATTCGCGACTATTTCCCCTAGTCGGGCTGACAGGATTTGCACCTGCGACCCCTTGACCACCAGTGTGGGAAGGGACGTCCCGGGCTATCCCGGGGCGTCCCTTTTACGCTCAGCGAGTGCTTCCCGGATGTGTCGATATCCCGTTTGGTGCCGTGTCGTCACGTCCCTTCCCTGGAAGACTGTGCACACGAATGTGCACACAGAAGAAAGCGAGGATGAGTGACGAACTGGACCTACGTGGCGGTGGTAGACCCGCTCGACCTCATGGCCGTCCTCGCACTCGTCCGTCGCACCAGCGGCGGGGCAGTCGAGGAACTCGTCCCCCACGTCGGTTGGCGACCCAGCCCAGAGTTGGCTGCGAAGCTCGACGGTGAGGACCCGCCGCCGAGCATCGTGCTCAACGACCAGCAGGTGCGAAGCGTCATCGCGCAGATCGGACTGCCACCGCCGACCCCGCCCACCACGGACCAGGCGGTGGTCGAGCTGGCGTGGGCAATGGACGCCGCCGCCACCAGCGGACGCCATGGGAGCATCACATTCGGTGGTGTCACAGCGCAGTGGTTGTCCACGGGCAAGCGGCGCGTGCGAGTCGAGCTAATCGAGGCGGGCACAGTCATCTGGTCATGGGACGCGATATACACGGAACGCGTCCTTCTCGACGCCGCTGAGGCGGTCGTGGCGGCATTCGCCGCCCGCGGCGTCACCACCGCGGAGATCATTGGCGAGTTGACCTCGGTGCCGCAGGACCCCGAGGCGTAGCGCGCTTCTACGCTGCGGCCTCGCGTTCGCGCATCTCGCGGGCAATTCGTGCTGCTGTGCGCGGGGAGACGGCCCTGCCGGTCACGTGCTCCAGCACAGCGGCTTGCAGCTCGCCGCTCAACGACTCCCACAACCGCCCGAGTCCGGGGTCCACCCATCTGGCGCCGTGCAGCGGGTAAGCATCGCCGCCCAACTTGCTGTCCACGCTGGTCAGCGCCAGATGGCCCGAATACCTCCCCAACCGGTCCAGCCTCCGCAGGTAGATTGCCCGTGCCAACCCGCGCCGCACAAGACCACGGGCAGCGCGACCAAGCGAGACGGCCTCGGAGTGGTTGACATCATCCGGCACCACGAACACGACCTCGTGCTCCTCCAGAGCAGCCATCAGCGCGCGCTGCTTCACGCCAAGCCCTCGTCCCATGTCAACCAGTTTGGCAGATAGACATCGTTTACCAGCTACAGCGCACGGTCCCGGTGCAGCGCGCATCGTCCGTCGTCGCCGTCGGCCATCAGCCGACATCGCCGCCCGGACTTCGTCAGCCCAGAGCACTGCCCCTCGACAGGGGGCCGTTCTTCAGCCCTGCGGGCGTCCCGCTGTGCCTTGCGGGCAGCGCGGGCCGCGTCGGCCTCCAGGCGGCGTTGTGCGGCCCTGGCGGCGCGGGGGGCGGTAGCGGCGGGCGCGGGCTTCCTCGGGGCCTTCTCGGGGCTCTGGCGGGTCTCGTCCCGCTCCCGCCAGTCCGCTGGAAGGCACCCCTCGCGGATTGCCGCCTGCTCAAACAGAATCCGGTCCGCCCCCTCGGCCAGCAGCCGTCGGGCCTCGGTCACCCCGGGCGGCTCTCCCGGAACACCGCGGGCGAGCGCGGCGTCACGAGCTTTCGCCGCCGCCGCCAGCCCCTTCGGCCCGAGTTCGACCATCAGGTCGTCTGGCCCGGTCATGCCTCCACCTCCGGCCCCGGCCCCGGCCCCGAGACGCGAGCCTTCCACGGCCCGAGCACCCGCACCGTACCCCGCTCGTCCAGCACGAGGCACCCGAGAGCGCGCCCCTCGGCGTCCAGCACCCGCGGCACCAGCAGCCTGCGTCGCGGGGCACGGCCCGGGGGCAAGATTCCTCCGCGGCCGTCGAACGTTTCCACCCGCCAGCCCTCCGCGGCGAGCCGCCCGGCGAGTTCTTCCAGCTCGGCGGGTGCGGTAGCGGTTGTGTTGTTGTTCTTCTTCATTGGAGTCCCTTCTTAGCTGTTGGTGTGTTGCCCGCACCACCGCGCCCCGAAGGTGCAGCGGGGTGTGCCGTGTGGAGGGGACCTGGGGACCTGGGGACCTGGTGGGGTGCGTCGAAAACAGGGGATTTGGGGGATGTCAGACAGACAAACATACATGCCGACAAGAGACCAAAACGGCTCTGACTAGCATAAATACCTACCTTATATTTGACTCGCGTACGAGGCCAGTTTCGTTTCGACGTAGGGGCTGGGGACCTTAAGGTCCCCAGGTCCCCTGCGCAGGTCCCAGTCACGCGGGCCATGACTCTCCCTTGAAGAAGTGGCCGTCCGCCGCTTCTTCTATCCATCCAAGGTCAAGCGCGCGATTGATGGCGCACTCTCTGTCGGCCCCCTTCCTGTTCCGCAGGGCGCGTGTGAAGCACCGACGGGTACAGCCTTTGTCCGGGCCGTGCTTGGCGTTGGGGTGCGCACCTTTCGCGACAGTCGCAGCCAACAGTTCAGCATTGGAGTCGCACGCCTCCATCGCGGCCTCACGGGCGCCAGCAGCCCGACGTGCGTCGCCGTGGCCCTTCGCCCGGTCCTCCTCAGCGCGGGCCAACGAGAGGACCTTGGAACACGCGTCACGCACCGCGCAGGACTCGTCCACGACCAACCCGGCAAGGTCCCACCACTGCATCGACACATCCCGTTCACCATGCAGCCACGCCAACGCGGTGGCGACCTTCAGCCGGGTCAACACGAGGTGCCCATCAACGGCTGACACATCCTCCAAAACAGCCGCACGGCGCTGGGCCTTGACGTAGGCCTTGACCTCATCCGGCAGGGCTACCTCCGCGAACACCAACCCCGGGGTACGGGTGAACTCGGGAGGCTTCCACGCCAGCGCACCCGGCCATTCCGGCTCCACGTTCGGCAACGTCGCGGGTTTGGCGCGCAGGAACAGCCAGCGCTGCGGCGTACCAGCATCAACCTCGTCCTGGCGCAGCAGGACGCCCGTCAAGTGCGGCTGGGCGCCACACACCGCCGCGAGCCGATAGCTGTGCGCCGCAAGGTCGCGCCTCCGCGTCACATCAGCGTTCTGGTTGCCGAGCTTCGCGCCCGAGATGGCGGAACGGAAGGTGCTACCCAACGTCGCGCCCTGCCGAGACATCACCGCGTCCAGCTGGCCAATCTCGTCCACGAACATCAGCGCCCGCGGGTCGTCCACAAGCACGTTCCTCTTGTCGGTCTTGTCCCACGTCAAGAACGACTGCACGAGGCCCTCCCCCGTAGGTGCCCCGACGAGCTTCGCAGTTGTCCCGGGCAGCACCTCACCGGCGCACGAGAATGCCGCCGACTTACCCCCGGACGAGTCCCCGACCAGCAGCACGGCAGTGTTCAGAGACGCGGCAGCCCCAATCGTCGCGGGCAGCACGACCCAAGGTGGTACCTCCGCAATGACCCGAGCGAGCACCGCACCGAACACAGCCCACGGCTCCAGCATCCGCGCTTCGGCAGCTCGGCGGATATGGGCGAGTCCAGGGGTCGCGCTGAAGAACATGTGTTCGCGAGTCATGTCAACCGCGAACGACAGCGCCTGCGTCCCGCAGCATCCCTTGTCCTGGTCGGGCGTGAAGCCCTGCGCGACAAGCTGCGCGTAGATGCCTGCCTCTGCACGGGACCATTCGTCCTCCGGGGGCTCGGTCCGGGAAGGGTCGCCGTCCAACTCCGCAATGAACGCGTCGCGAAGCTCTGTGATGGCGGCCAGTACCCCGCGGTGCCCCTGTTCACCCAGCCTTGTCAACCGGAGCATGCCGGGCACCGCCGTGTCATGCCGGTTGTCGGGCAGAGCATCCAGGATCCCGTCCAACGCCTTGGTGACAGCCGGGCACGGGTCCCCAGGCGTCCACCACGACTCCGCCGCCGCGCGCTGCTCGGTGGGAAGCGTCTTCGGCCTAGCTCGCTGCGCGGTGACCTGTTTGTCCGCCTGCGGGTGCTCGGGCTTGAGCAGTTCCGCGGCCCATGCCTCCGGCAGCACGGGCAAGTCCTCCGGACGTGCGGGTAACGGACCGTCAACGAGTTCGCCCGTCGCCTGGTCCAGCCACGTGTAGCGCGTGCCGCGTTTGTGGACGGTCGGCCACGAGTTCACTTGGCGGTGCCCGAACCTGACGATATCTATGCCCGGCCCGAGGTTCCCGCGCCATACCGCCTCGTGCTCGCGCGGGAGATACTCCGAAGGCAGGCGGTACAACCGGATGCCAGACAAACCGTCGTAGTCGTCCTCGCCCACGCGGGATGAGGACAGCCAGGTCTCCGGCAGCGGGCCGAGTTTGTCAACCAGCGCGGCCCACAACTTGTCGGCGTGCTTGTCCGCGTCGTAGGCATCGACATCGAGTCCGACGCAGCCGACCAGGCGCAATGTCAGACCTTCGACGCCGCTGGACTTCGACCACCGCGCCACGTCCTCAGTCGATACCAGCGCCCCGGCGTAGCCGGTCGTCCCCGGAGGGGTGATGCCCCTCCCGCCGAACAGTGGCAGCGGCTGCCAGCCGCGGTCGAAATACTCGCGCGCAGCGGTCGCGTAGGTTGGTGGGAGCGTGGCGACAGCCGCGATATGCTTGGTATGTCGGTTGTTGTTTGTGTTTGCGTCGCTCCCGTTCACCAGCGGGGGCGCCGCTATTTCGGCGGTCATTCGACCATTCCTTTCGCTAAAAACGGCGGCAGTTGTAGTCCGTCTCAGACGCAGACCTCGGCGCCGCATTCTGCCCGGATGCAGTCCGGGCAGAGCGTGAAGACCGACCGCGTCACACCAACGACCTTGCCTTCGGGCCACTGGTCGTGCATGACCAGGTTTGCGACGGGAAACTCGCACAACACGCACGGAGCACCGCGGTGCCAGCTCGCCGCAGCCTCCCCAAAAGCACAGTCCACGCACATCGCCCGGCCGAGTGCCAGCACCAGCACCCGGGCGCTGTCCGGCTTCAGATGCGCGCAGGGGCCAGCATCCCGGGCTGCGAGCATGGCGCGCGCGAGCAGGGCTCCCAAGGCCGGCGAGAGGTGGTGGCCGGGGTATGTAAGTGTCGCAAGGCGTCCGCCCCGAACCCGCGTTACGACGTGAAGCGTGTTGTTCCGGTCAACCAGCGCAGGCATCACGCCACCACGTAAGTCCGGTGGTCATCGGCCAGCCAGGCGAGCCCGTCGCGGCGCAGGCCGTCCAGCGTTGCGCGCTCGGCGTCGTTGGCAGGCACGACCGCGAACTGGTCCCGCAGGCGCCCCAACATGGCCGCACGGACATCTGCCGGGTCCGGCTGCGAGGCGCGACGGAGTTCGTCCTCAACTCCGAGCCGCCACTCGCGGAACGTGATGCCCGGAAGCGGTTCCGTCCAGCGACCGTCTGTCAGGACAACGCCGTGCACGACACCCGGCTGCCGGTACATAACCACCGGAGCCCCGCCCTCGGCCCCGAGCAGCAGCCGCTCGCCCGGAGGGACCACGGTTGAGCCGGTCACCCACAGCAGCCGCCCGTCCTCTGCCGGCTCGAAGTCGTCCACGGGCACCGCCAGCGCCCAGGCGCGAGCGCCGAGCAGCCGCGCACTGCCCTGACGCCCGAGCTGCGCCAGTGCGCGGGGCTGGTCCGGCCAGGTGGTGGTGCTTTCGAGCATCACGCGCTCACGGCGGAGCTGGCGCTCGACACGGGCCAGCAGGTCCGCATAGCACCGCGCAGCGACGCGCTGCCGCTGTTCCGTGCGCCAACGCGGCACCTCGCGCATCGGCACAATCTCGTGCTCGCCGCGGACGACCGCGGTCCTGCCGTCCGGCAGCAGGGCGACGGGCCGGGACTTGCCGTCGGGGTCGCTCAGCCAGCCGATCAACGGGCAGAACTGCTCGGGGTCGCCGAACGCGACCCGGGAGCCGTTGTTTTCGGGGTGGAATGCCCCGGACTGCCGGGGTCGGAGTTGGTTTTCATGTCTTCCTCACTTGTTCGGGAATCAAGGGGCCAGCCCTTGACTAGGTGGTTTGGGGGCGTGCGTGCACGTGTGCGTGCAGTCAGCGTTCGCCCAGCAGTTCGCGGACGGCCGACGACGGGATGATGATTCGCCTTCCGATGTGAAGGGACCGGACGCGTCCTTCGCGCACGAGCTGGTAGGCGGCGTTCCGCCCAATGCCCAGCACGGCGCCCATTTCGGGGACCGTCAGGGTCGCCTTGTCCAGCAGCGCGACGGTGGCGGCGGCGGTTGACATCACGCCACCCCCTGCGCCTGCATCCTGGCCAACTTGACCAGCGTCTCGTAGTAGCGCCGCCCGGCATCACCGCTCGGGCGGCGCTCGCCGGTCTCCCAGCGGTAAACGGTGCTGACATCCGCACCGACCGTTCGGGCGATTGTCGCCCGCGAGAGCCGCGCGCCTTCCCGGATCTCGCGGGCACGGTTGGTCGCGATGAGGTCGTGCAGCTGCGCCCGCCAGACTGCTTCGCTTGTGGTTGACAACTTCATGGACATATCATGGCACTTTCATTGTCGGCTTAGTGCCGGATAAAAGGGCCGTTTACGCTGACCAATCATGTGGCACCGGCACCTTTTGTGACAGATTAGTGCTACTCTTGTTGTATGGACAGTGACAAACCAACTCGGGTCGGCACCCATGCCGTCCAGTTCCGGCTGGAAGACGGGCGGTTGACACGCCTCCCACAGCACCCGGTGCTGGCGGAGCACCCGTGGAGCAACGGGGCGCAGCTGGAGGTTCGGCTTGACGTGTTCGAGGCATCAGGGCGGCTGTATGTCGGCCGGGTCGAGGTAACCACCGTGCCGACCGACTACACCGAGCCTTGGCCGATGCCCGCACCCCGCGTCGAACCCCTGCCGGTCGGTGTCGAACTGTGGCGGCTGATCAAGCTCGGCACCCTGTCCCAAGAGGCCATCGAAGCCATCCGAAAGGACTACTGGACTGCGGCGGCCACCTTGGACGACAACGCGCAGCGCAGACTCGACAACGCTTCCCCCGAGGACGGCCGACGCACCGGTCGCCACTCCGCGCTCACTCCCGAGGTGCTTCAACTCGTCTCCAACGCGGTGACGACAGGCGGGCGCGGCAGCATCCGCAACGTCCAGGCCGCGCTCGGCGCGGCGGGCTACCCAGGGGCCGGACCGGACGGGGGCGTCACGACCGATCAGGCCAAGAAGGCCATTGCGCGAGCACGACGGGACGGCTACCTGCCCCCCACACAAAGAAGGGACTAATCCATGTGGATAGTGTCAATAAACGGATTCGTGAGCGTGGTCGAAGACCGCGACGACCCCGCCCTATTGCAGGTTCGAGCGCGGGTGCCCGAAGACATCACCGCGACCAGCCCCGGCGCCGAGGTCTTCATCGTGCCGGGCGCAGATTATCGATACAGAGCGCGTGTCAACCGCTCCGAGGTCGCGGACGCACTGCGCGACGCGGTACTGAACATCGACTACACCAGCCACTTCAAGGACGTGATGCTGGCCACCGCCCCGCCCAATGACGAGCGTATGGACGCGATGTACGACACGTGGACCGCCATGGCCCAAATGCAGGACTACGCGCCGTACAGCACCACGCCGCGTCCGGTGCGGCGCCGCTGGGAGGACGACTACGACGACTATCGAGGAGAGACCGAATGACCGCGATCTTCCGACGCTGCGGCTGCCGTGACGACCACGGCAAGACGTACGGCGTCCTGCCCGTGAAGAACGCCACCGCAGCTCAGCAGGCACGGGCCTGCCCCCTGATGTCAACCGACACGAAGCACGGCACGTTCTCGTGGCGGCTGTCGCGCGGATTCGATCCAGCCACCGGCAAGCGCATACAAATCAACGGCGGGTCGTTCCCGACCCTGAAGGCCGCCCAAGTAGCGCTCAACAGGGCCCGGGTGCAGAAGGACCAGGGCATGTTGGCCAAACCCGCGCAGGTGACGCTGGCGAGCTATGCAGCCGAGTGGCTGCCCCGCAGGCAGACGATGGGCAAGCACCCGCTGGCGCCGACCACCGCGCTGAACTACAAGCGCTACATCGACCAGGACATCGCGCCGTCGCGGCTCGGGAAGATGAAGCTGACCGATATCCGCCGTGCGGACGTGCAGTCATTCCGGGACGGCCTCGTGAAGGCCGGGCGCGGCGCCGTGACCGTCAACCGCGTGCTGGCCGTCGTGATGAGCATCCTCACCAGCGCGGTGAAGGATGAGCTGGTCCCGGTGAACGTCGCCCGGGGTGTGGAAGGGCCGACTGTCGAGAAGGCCGCGGTTACCATCTGGGGCCACGACGAACTGGCGGCGTTCCTCACCGTGGCCAGTGCGCACCGCCTCGGACCGGCGTTCGAGCTGGCACTCCACACCGCGCTGCGCCGCGGCGAACTGTGCGGGCTGCGCTGGCAGGACATCGACCTAGACCGGGGCGTCGCGAAGATCTCGAACAACCGGGTGAAGCTGGACGCCAAGACCATCGCCAAGACCACCAAGACCGCATCGAGCACCGCGGAGCTGGAGCTGTCCCCTGCCGCCGTCGCTGCACTGGAGGTCTGGCGCTTGCGGCAGGGCTTCGAGCGCGACGAGTGGGAGAAGCTGGGCGTGCCGTGGGTGGATTCGGGCTACGTCCTGACGATGGAAAACGGGCGCCCCGTAGACCCTGCCTATCTGACCCGCCTGTTCGAGAGGCTCCGCACCAAGACCGAGGAGAAGCTCGGCGTCAAGCTCCCCCGGTTGACATTGCACGGCCTTCGGCACCAAGCAGCGTCGATGATGTGGGATGCCTCCGGCGACCTGTTCGCGGTGTCGAAGGCACTGCGGCATAGCTCCCCCACGGTCACCGCAGCCGTGTACACGCACATGCGGGCGGGCAAGCAACGAGCCGTCTTC
>NZ_JARKPQ010000123.1 GCF_029975155.1 Propionicimonas sp.
CTGAAGATCTGCCCGGTGGCGCCCACGGGCGTCGCCGCCTACACCGACCAGATCTCCGGCATGGTCCTGTGGTCCGTGCTGTGGCTGTTCGGCATCGCGGCACTGGTGTCCGTCGGGGCGATCCTCGTCGGACGTGCCACCCACTCCCCGCACCTCTCAAAGGGCGGCATCATCGGCCTCGCCGGGGTTCTGGTCCTCGCCGTGGTGCTCATGGGTGGCTACGGGATGCTCAACGGCATCCTCGGCGACGGCTGCGTCGGCTGATGTTCCGCCGTCGTCCACCCCACGCGGCGAGCTCAGCCGAGGTCGTCCCGCTCTCGCGCGCTCAGCTGCTGGGACTCCTCGCGGGGCTGCTGCTGGTGGGCGGCGTGCTGTTGTACGGGCTGGGCTACACCCTGGTCTCCAGCTTCACGGCGGGAACCGCGCCCGACGGCGTCCAAAGCAGCGCTCACCCGGACGCCGACCCTGCCCAGCGGCGCGACCTCATTGCTGCGGCGCCGATGGCGACGGTGGCGCAGGACGCCGGCCTTACGCCGGGGGTGGCGATCACCCTGCCTCCCGCGATCAGGCTGCCCGTCGCCACGACCGTCGGCGTCAGCGGTGTGTCATCCGGCTTCCCGCGCACCCCTGAGGGCGCGGCCGCGCAGCTCGCCGCCATCGAGGCGCGCGTGCTGTCCGCGATGTCGCTCCCGTTGGCCACCGAGGTCTACCGCGACTGGGCGATGCCCGGCGGAGTCGGCGCCTCGGACTGGTCCCAGACCCGCAACGTTCAATCCTTCTTGACCCACGCCCGGCAGTCGTCCAACGAGTTGGACCCCGGCACCCTGGTCAGCGTCACCCCCGCGGCCATCCAGATCAAGGGGACCGACGGCCCCGACTGGGTGGTCGCGTGCGTGCTGCTCGACGTGAGCGCCGCCCTGAAGGCAGAGGCCCGCATGGGCTACGGCACCTGCGAGCGCATGCAGTGGACCGACGACCGCTGGCTGATCGGCCCCGGCGCCCCACCCGCCCCGGCCCCCTCCACGTGGCCCGGTTCGGACGCCTCCGTCGAGGCCGGCTGGCAGCCGGTCGCCCCCAACTGAAGGAGCAACCATGCCCATCGATCCGTTCGGCTTGCTGGGCTCGGCGATCGCCAACGTGGTGACCGACAGCAGGTGGCGCCGGCGACGGTGTAGACGCTGTCGCCGGCGGTTCGGCGCAGCGCGGCGGGTTCGGTGATGCCGTCCGCGGGGGCCTGCAGGGCGACGGAGTGCCGGGTGAGCGCGGCGTGCGTGAGGCGCGCGACGACGTCG
>NZ_JARKPQ010000131.1 GCF_029975155.1 Propionicimonas sp.
TGATCCGGCGAACGGGTTGTCGTCGGGCACGTCCCCGCTCGGGGTCAGCCGCAAGATCTTCCCGGACAGCGCGTCGAGGCTCTGGGCGCTGGCTCGATCATTGGCGTCACCCGCGGTGACATACAACATGCCGTCCGGGCCCAACGCGATGCGGCCACCATTGTGGACGCCTGCGGCAGGCAGCCCATCCAGGATGGTCTCGGCCTCACCCAGGCTCAGCGAGCCGGGCTCGCCGATGAGCTCGAAGCGCTCGACCCGGTTCTCACCGCTCGCGGTGAAGTACGCATACAGGTAACCGTCGTGCACGGCGATCCCCAGCAGCCCGCCTTCACCACGCGCCACGACGCCGGCGATGGTGGCGATTTCGCGGCCGTTCCCCTCGCCATCGAGTTCGAGGACGCGGCCGCTGTCGCGCTCGCTGACCAGGGGCGTGTCGTCCAGGAAGGCGATCGACCAGGGCGCAGCAAGACCGGTCGAGATGATCTCCACCGCGCCGCTCACCGATCCTGTGGTGCCCGGCGGCGCTGTGCCTGTGGCATCCGGCGCCGCCGAGCCTGTGGCGTCCGGCCCAGCTGTGCCGGCACCACGGTCGGGTTCGACGGTGCAGGAGGCCAGCAGGACAGCGGCCACCGCGGTGACCAAGAGATCGCGGGCACGCCGTGCGGTGGGGCGCCGGCGTATAGGGCGGGTTCTCGGGTCAGCGACCGTCATCGGTGTCATGATCGTCCTTCCGACAAGCAGTTCGAGGAACGAGCCTGTCACCAGGGTAGACAGAATCGTCGGCCGATCACGACAAAAACGATCGGCCGTCCCGGGACGCCTGGAGTACCGATGGGGGGCCAGACGCCGGCCGGGACGGCCGAATCGATCAGCGACGTGTCGCTCAGTCGAGCAGGTCGGAGTAGAGCGGGGTCGACAGGTAGCGTTCGCCCCAGTCAGGGACGATCACCACGATCGTCTTCCCGGCGTTGGCGGGATCGGCCGCCAGATCGGCGGCGGCGCGCAAAGCGGCACCGGCCGAGATGCCCACCAGCAGGCCCTCTTCCTTGGCCGAACGGCGAGCCCACGCGAGGGCGTCCTCGGAAGCCACCTGAAGGATGCCGTCGACGACGTCGCGGTCGAAGATCGAGGGCACGAAACCGGGGCTGATGCCCTGGATCTTGTGGACGCCCTTCTGGCCACCCGACAGCACCGGCGACTCGGCTGCCTCGACGGCGTAGATCTTGACCTCGGGCTTGTACTTCTTGAGCACCTCGCCAATGCCACTCACCGTGCCACCGGTACCCACACCGGACACGACGATGTCGACCTGGCCGTCAGTGTCAGCCCAGATCTCCTCGGCCGTCGTCTTGCGATGAATCTCGACGTTGGCCGGGTTGTCGAACTGGCGAGCCCGGATGGCACCCGGGGTGTTCGCAGCAATCTCCTGGGCGCGTGTGGTGGCACCGGGGACACCCTCGGCGGCCGGGGTCAGCACGAGTTCGGCACCGAAGGCGCGCAGCAGAGCGCGGCGCTCCTTCGAGAAGCTCTCCGGCAAGGTGATGATCACCTTGTAGCCGCGGGCGGCGCCCACCCAAGCCAGGGCGATGCCGGTGTTGCCCGACGTGCCCTCGACGATGGTCCCGCCGGGCTTCAGGGAGCCGTCGGCCTCCGCTGCGTCGACGTTGGCCACGCCGATGCGGTCCTTGACCGAGTTGGCGGGGTTGTAGAACTCGAGTTTGCCGAGCACCGTGGCTTCGGAATCGCCATAGAGCCGGTTGATCTTGACCAGGGGTGTGCGACCGATGAGTTGGGTCGCGTCTTCGAAGTACGCCATTTGCCTTGCCTTCTTTCGATTGTGCGGTTTTGGACGAGATGTGCAATGACTAGCAGCTTTGCTGCCTAGGTCGAGGCAATGTGAAGTCTGCATGCACCGGCTGGGCGCGATCAACAGTGATAGGGATCACGATTGAGATGTCGGGGTGGGAGCGTCCACGACGGATGCTACTTGGAAAGCATCGTCTTGTGGTGCAAACGTTCGGTAGGAACAGTCAGCAGGCCGGACATGCCATCGACGCACGGCAACAACACATGGTTGCAAAGCGCATCGTGATCATGAGGGCAGCCTAACCGCCATCCGCGACCCACGCAAATTGACGACGAGACTCATGCTCGCCCGCCGCTTGCGTCAGCGGCGGCGGACCAGCACGACCACATCGTCGAGAGTCGCCGGTTGACCGTCGGGCGCGATGGCCTGCCGGGCGCGGACCTCGGCGAGGACGACATCCCAGGTCTGTTGGTCGAGCTGGAGTTGCTCGAGTTCTTCCAGCGGACCGAGGAAGCGATGCTCGTGGCCGTGGGACGCCTCAGCCCAAGGCGGCGCGTCCGCGTGGGAAGTGATCAGCAGGTGCCCGCCGGGCGCGACACGGTCGGCCGCCTGGCACAGGATGGCCTCGCGAGGCAGGCCCACCGGCGAGTGCAGGAAGCTCACGGTCACGAGGTCATAGGCGCCGACCGAGATGGCTGCCAGGTCTGTGGCAAGAAACCGCGCGCGGTCGGCATCGAGGCCGCTCGCCTCGGCGGCGGCTGTGGCGCGGCCGATCGCGGTCGGCGAGATATCGACGCCAGTGGCCTGCCAGCCGTGTTGGGCGAGCCAGATGACGTCGGCGCCCTCGCCACAGCCCAGATCGAGAGCGCGGCCCGGGACGAGCGGGCCGGCGATATCGGCCAGTACCTGGTTGACCTTGCCGGACCAGACGCGGTCGACGCCGGTGTAGCGTTCCTCCCAGTAGCTGACCGGCGCGATCTGCGGCCACGCTTGCGGGTCTTGCGTCGCAGCGTCGAAGTCACTCGCATCCCCAGTGCCATCCTTCATGCGTCCATTCTGTCCTGTGACCTCGAGGGTGGCGTGGGCTGCTCGCGCACAACTTCACGGGGCCGTGCTGTCCTGCGGCCTCGTCCTATAGCGGGATGACCGCTGTGGATAGGCTGACGTCGTGAACTTGGTGGCCCGCATCGTCCGCCGCCTGCTGCCGCCGAGCAAGGCGCTCGTGGTGGCAGTGATGCTGCTGGCGCCCCTGGCTGTGGCCACGACAGCGATGTGGATGCTGGCCGGGGTCGTCGTGACGTTGGCCTTCCTCATGGGTGTGACGGCCGGCATCCCGGCAGCCACGGCATCCACCGCCCCGGCGGTGAAAGGGGCGGCAGGTGTCCTGTGCGTCGCAGCGGCAGTCGGGGGCGCGCTCGCCGGCGCTCAGCCACCGATCGCGAGCGCGGTGCTGATCGCTGGGCTGTCGATCGCTCAAGGTCCCCTGACTCAGCGCGTCGCCGGCATCGGCATCTTCGCTCCGGTCCTTGCCGCGGTCTTCTCGTCGGTTGCCTTCTCGTCCGAGCCGTGGTTGCTGGGGGTTGGAGTGGCTGTCGGTTATGTGTTCGTCATCGTCTTGGCATTGATCCTCAAGCTGCCGCGCACCGTATCGCCCGTGGCTCGGACTGTTGCCTGGCGTCACGCGCTGGTGTTCGCGGCGCTGGCAGGTCCAGCCAGCTGGCTGACGCGGTCGTTGGACCTGGGTCACGGGTACTGGCTCGTCCTCGCGCTGGCGGCGGTCTTGCGCCCAGCGCCCGACGATTCCCGGATCGCCGCCCGCAGCCGGATGACCGGCACGGTAACCGGGGTCGTCCTCGCGATCGGCATTGTGATGCTGCTGCCCGGACCGGTCGCATTGGCTGCGGCTGCGGCATGCACCCTCTTGGCGACCGGCTGGGGCGTCGCCCAAGATGTCGAGCGGCAAGCGCTGTTCTCCACGCCGGTCGTGCTGCTGCTCGGCTCGGGCGGAAGCTTGGGCGATGGTGTTGGGCTTGGAATCGAGAGGTTGTGGCTCACAGCGGCCGCTGCCGTGCTGGCGGTCGTGGCTGCGGCAGTGATCGATCGCTTCAACGCGTCGGTCGCGGCGGTGTCGGCCACCGAGCCAGATCCGAACACCGCGCCAACCCAACCTACGCAACCGTAGGTAAAGGGCGTAGAGTGTCGTCCATGACCAACGTCGGCCGTTCCGCGACCGCCGCGACGCTTGCCGTCCGCGCCGCCCGCGATTTTCTGATCTTCCACCCGCACGACTACGACACTGTGGTTCGCGACTTCCGCTGGCCCCAGCTTTCCGAGTTCAACTTCGCGCTCGAATGGTTCGACGTGGTCGCCGGCGAGCATCCGGACCGGGCGGCGGTGACCATCGTCGAGGAAGCCAGCGGCGTCGCCACGTCGTGGAGCTACGGCGACTTGGCCCGCCGCTCCGATCAGGTCGCGACGTGGCTGGTCGGGCTGGGAGTATGTCCTGGCGCAAAGATGATCGTGATGCTCAACAACACCATTGAGCTGTGGGAAATCCTGCTGGCGCTGATGAAGGTGGGCGCCGTGGCGATCCCGACCTCGACACTGCTGAGCGACGTCGATCTCGCCTGGCGTGTCGAGACCGCGGACGCGCAGTTCGCGATTGCGCCGTCCGCGCTTGCTGGGCGCTTCCACCTCGTCCGCCCGCAAACGCAGTTCATCGCCGTGGGCGACGACGTGGCCGGCTGGACGAGGTGGGGGGATTCCTTGGGGGCGCCCGAAGGATTCGAGCCGTCCGGCCCCACGCCAGCCGATTCGGCGTCGCTGCTTTACTTCACCTCCGGAACCACAGCGCACCCGAAGTTGGTGCAGCACACGCAGATCTCCTATCCGGTGGGACATCTTTCGACCATGTACTGGCTCGGCGTCCGGCCCGGCGACGTACACCTCAACATCTCCTCGCCCGGCTGGGGCAAGCACGCCTGGAGCAACTTCTTCTCGCCGTTCCTCGC
>NZ_JARKPQ010000143.1 GCF_029975155.1 Propionicimonas sp.
CGGTCCTCGTCGGTGATGACGTCCTCGGCGCACGCCCAGGCGAGCAGTTCAGCCAACTCAGCTGCCGGGTCGTCGTCCTCCACGAGCCGATCGTCGGTCGGGTCGACGGGCCCCAGCGAGACGGTCGAGAGCCGGCGCGGCACGTGGTGCGTCGAAGCGCCGCAGTCCAGTAGCACCCCCTCACGCAGCTGACCGGCGACCTTCGCCGCCACCCAGTGCGGACGCCGCCACGGCAGCCCGCGGACCTCCACCCACAACTGCGCGGCCAGCACCTCGTCCACCCGATCATCAGCCAGTCCCAACCGGCGGCGCACGCGCAGGGCCGTCGGGAGCAGGAGCCACGCGAGCACCAGCGCTGCCTCCCGGTCGTCGCCGCCGTCGAACGCCGCCAACCGGGCCAGGCCGAGCAGGACATCGTTGGCGACCGCGGGATCGGCCGCTCGCCTCCAGGCGTCCAGCCCGGCCGGGTCGTCAACGACCCCCAACCGGGGCTCGAAGGCGACCTATCCTGCCCAGTGTTCCTTGACGACGGACGCCATCCGCTCGTCCTGCAAACCCAACATCTCGGTGATCTTCATTGCCGTGGTCCTTCCGCGTGGGTACGCGGGAAGATCACCAATCGGACGTTGTTCCTTTCGTAGTCCACAGGGCTTCGCGGCATCGAACCGCGACCCACGACGCGGCCAACACCGACCAAAGCGCCTAGTCGGCCCCGTGTTGCCCCGCGTAGCCCCTGACACGCCCGGCCTGAGGCTGGAGATGCCCTAGCGCGTGAGAAGTCGGCCTGGCCCTTACGGAAGCAACCACGCGGCCACACCGGCCACGTGCGGAAAGGTTCGCGATAATCAGCGGGTGAAGAACGTGATCGGGCCCGGCGGCGTGCGGTATCCGGTCACGCCAGACGTCGAGCGGTTCCTGTGCTCGATGGACCATGCTGCGCTGCAGTCGCTGGTGCTCGAGATGGCGGGGTACAGCCCCGAGGCCATGCGATCGCTGCAGCTGCGCGCCACACCCGAGGACGAACCGACCGCCTCCGAACTCCTGGC
>NZ_JARKPQ010000339.1 GCF_029975155.1 Propionicimonas sp.
CCCGGACTCCAACGGCCACACTCGCCACTGGGCGAACTCGGTCGAGAATCAAGAGAATGTGCGCACCTACGTGAAGGTCGCGGTGAAGGGCGACTCCCTGACCGTGCAGAACATCCGCGCCAGTGCGACCGGTGACGTCAACCCGGCCTTTGACCGTGGCAACGTGAAGTGGCAGGGCACCGTCTCCCAAGATGGCCAGTCGCAGACCCTCGCCAAGGGCACCATCGTCGACGAGTTCACCGCCTACCCGAACAACGGCGAGGGCAGCCAGACCATCCAGGTCAGCGTCAACGAGACCCCCGGCGAGTTCGGCTGGACGATCAACGGCACCAACCGGCTGGTCGACCTGGGGACCGCTGAGGACCACAATGCCGAGTACTACCAGGCGAGCGGCCAGATCAACCCGATCACCGTTACCGACACCCGACGCCCGAAGTCGCCGTGGTCGCTGTCCAGCAAGGTGGGTGATTTCAGCGACGGGGACAAGACCTTCAGCGGAAAGTACCTCGGCTGGACTCCCAGCGTGAACGAAGCGGGCGCTGGGGCAACCGCCGGCAACACCGTCGCCTCCGGCTATGACAGCGGCTCGGGGCTTTCGTCCTCCCGCGTCCTCGGAGCGGCAGCTCAGGGTCATGACATCGGTCAAGCAGTCCTGGGCGCCGCGCTGGATCTGAAGATTCCGGGCACCGTCTCGTCGGGCAGCTACCGCACGACTCTGACGATCACCTCGTTGGCGCAGTGACCACAACTCGCTGGGCTACTGACCTGATCATCACCTGACAGGACAAGCACGTAGGGACGGTCGGCGCGGATATCCGCCGGCCGTCCTTGTCCCGTTCGGACGGATCGACCGGTCTCGAATCCGGGAACCGCTCCCGAATCGGGGAACGTCCGTCGTCCGCACCAGAAACCGCAACTTCGCACTGACTACCACTATCGCAACACGCTGAGGACCCTCCATGAGCGCTCATACCCTTCAACTTGCCCACCTCCGCCCCCGCGCCGA
>NZ_JARKPQ010000161.1 GCF_029975155.1 Propionicimonas sp.
CCATCGACCCGTGCCCGTTCGTCGATGCAGGCTCTGCGGCAGACAGCAGCGGGGCCTGGGCCTCAAACCATGTCCAGGCCGAGATCAAGGACGACGGCCGAGTGGGTCAAGGCGCCCACCGCGACGTAGTCGACGCCGGTAGCTGCGACCGCGGGGGCGTCGGGCAAGGTGAGCCCTCCGGATGCCTCGGTCATCACGCCGGCCGGCCGGGCGATCTGCACGGCCTGGGTCATCTCGTCCGCGGGCATGTTGTCGAGCAGCACCAACTGGGCGCCTGCTGCCACAGCCTCGCGTACCTGGTCGAGAGTGTCGCACTCCACCTCGCAGGTCACGCCGGGAGCACGAGTACGGACTGCGTCCAAAGCCGCGGTGATCGACCCGGCGGCGGCCACGTGGTTGTCCTTGATGAGGGCCGCATCTCCCAGTCCCATCCGATGGTTGACGCCGCCACCGCACAGCACGGCATACTTCTGCAGCACGCGCAGCCCCGGGACGGTCTTGCGGGTATCCCGCACGCGGACCCCCGAGTCTCCGAGTGCGTCGACCCACGCAGCGGTGGCGGTGGCCACCCCCGACAACTGTCCGAGCAGATTGAGCAGCGTGCGCTCGTCGGTCAGCAAGGTCCGAAGCGGGGCCTCGATCTCCAAGACCGCGTCTCCTGGCCGCGCCCTGCTGCCGTCGCCGATCAGTATCGAGGTGGACGCGTCGTCGCCATTGCGGTCGGCGAGCACATGCAGGGCAGCAGCGGCTACCGGGACCCCGGCCAGGCAGCCGGCCTGCCGGGAGACCACCCGCGCCCGGCCACGCTGGGCGGGCCCGAAGATGGCACCGGTCGTGACGTCCGGACCCCAGGACAGGTCCTCGTCCAGGGTCCGGTTGATGACCTCGAGGACGAGGGCGGTATCGAGGCCGGCGTCCTCCAGGGCGCAGGTGATCTCGTCCGGCAGCGCCGGTGTGGTGAGCAAAGTGGTGATCACAAGGGAACTCCCTCTCGCGCGGATGCCGTGACGCGTTCCTTGGCCGGCACCACGAGGGTGGCCGGCGCTATCCGGACCTCGAGCGTGATGCGGTTCTTGGTGGGCGCCGTCCGGGTGATCGACACTCCCCAGGCGCCGACGCGCTGGCGGGTCATGCCGCCACCTGGTGGCCGCAGATCGGGTCGGTGAAGCTGAGCGCGACCTGGCCGGCCTCGTCGAGCCGTTGATCG
>NZ_JARKPQ010000168.1 GCF_029975155.1 Propionicimonas sp.
AGGTCCGCGGCTTGCCGTGGCGGCGTCCGCACTGGGTGGCGGCGAAGGTCGCCGGTCAGCTGCGTGAGGGAGTGCTGCTCGACTGTGGGGCGTCCACGCACCACCAGCCGCGCCGGCTCTCGACCGTCTCGTTGGGCCCCGTCGATCCGGCCGACGACCGGCTCGTCGAAGACGACGACCCGGCGGCCGAGTTGGCCGAGCTGCTCGCCTGGGCGTGCGCCGAGGACGTCATCACCGACGAGGACCGCGAGCTGTTGGTCAGTCTGATCGAAGCCGCGAAGACCCTCCAGGCCGAGGGTCGCGCCCGCGAGGGCGGAGTGGCCGGCCTGTCGAGCCGCCAGCTGAGCGCCGTCGTGGCCCAGGAGTGGGGCGTGTGCGCCCGGACCGTGCGGCGTCGCACCGCTCGCTGCGTGGCGGCCCTCAGCGGAGCCGCCGGCGAGTACCTGAACGCCGTCGGCTGACTGTCCACCGACGACGTGCGCGGCCCGTTAGGGCTGGCGGAGGTGACGCCGAGATGACCAGCACCCCGGCCGAGGTGGCCGCCCTGTTGAAGATCGCGGCCATGGAGCCGGAGACCCTGGACGACCTGGACGGCTGCCTGCGCAGGCTCCGCGACGTGCAACGGGCCCGGCGTGAACTGGCCAAGGTGCCCCCGGACATGCTCTTGTCCGGACTGCTGGACCGGCGGCCTCGGGGCGGTGACCCGTCGTGACCGCGCACAGCGTGGCAGAACTCCGCGACGCGTGGCGCGCGATCGAGGCCGGCGAGTTCACCCACGGGCTCCGGTCTGTGTCCGTGGCCCCGGGAGCTGGGACCGTCTGGACGCCGGCGCCCGGTGAGCGGGTGGTCGCCGTCGTGGGCTGCGCCGGCGGAGTGGGGACGTCCACGGTGGCGCTCGCGCTGGCCACCGCAGCCCGGGTGCCGGCGCGGGTGGTCGAGTGCTGCCCTCCGTTGGCGTCCGGCTTCTCCGCCGCAGCCAACGCCGAACTGGGGACCGAGGGCCCGTGGCGCCGCGGCAGCCGTGGCGACGTCCTCCTGGAACGCCCTACCGGCACCGACGCGACCCTGCCGGTGCCGCCCGAGTCATCGGTCGAGTGGACGTTCGTCGACACCCATTGGACGACCGAGTCAGGCCCGGGCACCGGGTGGCTGGGGTCAGTGCTCAGCACACTCGACGACATCGTCCTCGTCACCAACGCCACCGTGCCCGGGATCCGCCGCCTGGAGTCCTGCGCCGAACTCCTCGGCCGCGACGCGCTCGGGGTGGTCGTGGGGCCTACGGCCACGCGCTGGCCGCGTCCGGTCAAGGTCGCCGCAGCCGGGATCCCCGCGCACGTGCACCTGGCCGACTTCCCGCTCGACCCACGCCTGCAGGTCACCGGCCTGACTCCCGACCCGTTGCCCGCCCCGCTGCTCAAGGCGGCCCAGAACGTCCTCGCCCTCCTCCGAAAGGAACCGACATGAACCCGCTGATCGTCCCGCTGAAGATCTGCCCGGTGGCGCCCACGGGCGTCGCCGCCTACACCGACCAGATCTCGGGCCTGGTCCTGTGGTCGGTGCTCTGGCTGTTCGGCATCGCGGCACTGGTGTCCGTCGGGGCGATCCTCGTCGGACGTGCCACGCACTCACCGCACCTCTCGAAGGGCGGCATCATCGGCCTCGCCGGCGTGCTGGTGCTCGCCGTGGTGCTGATGGGCGGCTACGGGATGCTCAACGGCATCCTCGGCGACGGCTGCGTCGGCTGATGTTCCGCCGTCGCCCACCCCGCC
>NZ_JARKPQ010000173.1 GCF_029975155.1 Propionicimonas sp.
GGCGTGGACGCGGTCCGGATCCCGACCGCGGACGCCGGCAGCCCGCCGTTCCCGTCCCGCTTCGACCTGCTCGGACGCGAGCGGGCCTTCGGCCGGCTGCTCGGCGACCTGGCGCCGGTGCTCGCCGCCACCGGCCTCGCCCTCGTGCCCGGTCAGGTGGGCGCGGGGGTGTTCGGCGACGACGTGTGGTGGCTGGCGCGGATCACCCGGTACGGCTTCACCGAGCGCACCACCGAGTTCCGTGGCCGGATCGCGCCGGACATCACCGAGCCCGAACTGTTGCTCGTGGTCTGCCGCGACTTCCGCAAGCGCCCCGAGCCCAACCCCAGCTTCACCTGCGAGCAGGTCTCCGACCACTACGACGATGCGGGCGTCGAGCTGGGTGCGAGCGCGGACCTCGGCCGGGTCGGGCTGAGCACGCAGGATCGGTCGATGCTGACCGTGAACGAGAGCGCAGCCCCGGGTGGGCTGGGCATCCGGTTCCCGGACGACGGGCTGCGGGTCAGCCTGCCGGTCACCGCCCAGCGGGTGCGGCTGGCGTTCGTCCAGCACGGTGGGCAGTTGAAGGTGACCGCGCTGGACTCGCAGGGCCGCGAGGTCGAGACCCAGCAGACGCCGAACGACCAGCGGGTGCTGCTCATGGTGACCTTCGAGGCCGCCGACATCCGCTCGGTGCTGATCAGCGGTGGGGTCTCCGAGGCCAGCCTGGTCTCGGTCTGCTGGGCAGTCGTCCCGGACGTCGGGCGGCCCGCCGGCACCGGCGAGCTGCCCCAGGTGCGCGGCACCCTGGCCGGTGGTGGCGAGCTGGACTGGCCGGGCACCGTGCTCGCCCGGACGCGCACCGGGACCGGGATCTGCCAGCTGGTCCGCTACGCGCCCGAGGACGGCAAGCGGCTGTGGTCGCAGGTGCGGATCCGCGAGTGGGCAGGTACGGCGAAGGGGGACGCCGGCCAGGTCGGCATCGTCCGGTTGTGCGGGGTGAGCGGCCCGGCCGCGGCGCAGGCCGAGGCCAACGCGGGCTTCGCCCAGCACCTGCTGGAGGTGGTCAACGCCCACGCCATCGACGCGGACGACCCGGTGCCCGCCCACAAGGACCTGCTGCAGCCGGGGAAGGGCTACACCATCAAGGTCTCCTGGGCCTGGCAGGGCTGGATCAAGACCGAGTCCCAGCCCCTGCCGCCGACGGTCCCGCCGAGCGGGGACTGGAACGACGGCCCCGACGTGTTCTACCGCTTCCGGACTGCCGACCACGCGGTGGTCACCGGGACACCACCCGCAGAACTGGTCGACGAGCAGGCGTTCGACCCGCGCTCGCTGCTGCGCTACCTGATCGCGTTCGACCCCGAGACCGGGGCGGCGCCGCACCTGCTCGATGACACCTTGCTCGTCCACCTCGCCGTCGACCACGGCGATCAGCTGGCCGGGCTCTACGGTCGTGCGTTGACGTTGCGGCTGCGGCGCACCGACCCGCCGCCCGGCAGCATGGCCGACGTCCCGCACCCGCCGGACGAGGACCTGAGCGTCGAGTGGGGACCGTTGTTCGACATCTTCCGGTCCCGCGGCCAGAAGCGGTTCCTGGACGCGATCCGCGAGGCGCCCTGCCTGGAGGAGCCGTCGCTCGGCGGCACCACCGGCGAGGTGACCGCGGACCTGGTCCCCGGCGCCTGGTACGACCTGATCCTGCTGGCCACCCCGACGGGGCATCCCGACGCCGAGGACGTGGTGATCGCCCGCACGCATTTCCAGGCGTCGCGCTACCACGACGTGCCCGACCTGCTGGAGTCGCTGGGCCTCACCACCGACCGGACGTGGCCGATCATCGCCGGCGACGCGATCGTCACCGCCGCGCTGTCGGCGGGCTTCGCGGCCGGCGACGCCGAACTGGACGCCGCGCTCGCCGCGGTCGGCATGGACCCGTGGCCGCTGCCGGACGGTGCCCGCACCAGCGTGCTGTGGCTGAACGACGCCGGTACCTGGAAGCTGGCGGGAGTGCTGCTGGAGGCGGCCGAGCCGATCCTCCGCACCGGCCGGAC
>NZ_JARKPQ010000195.1 GCF_029975155.1 Propionicimonas sp.
AGGTCCCATTCCCGTTCAGCTGGTCGGGTGAACGGGAATGGGACCTGTCCCCGGCCGTTCAGGTGGGGTCTCCACAGGCTCGACGGGCGGGTGCGGTGGGACGAGCGGTTGGGGCGGATCAGAGGTCGATGAAGCCGTACAGCGCGCGGTGGTTCGACCGGGTGCCGGCGACGGTGTGCCCGACGGACGACGGGCGGACGGCGCCACGGACGAACAGGTAATCGATCTTGCTGCGCCCGATGGTGATGCCCGTGCCGTAGCCCTGGACGCCGAACAGGCTCAGGGCTGATGGCTCGATCCCGGTGCGGTTGGCGTCCACGCCGAGCACGCGTACCTGCGAGGACTGCAGCAGCCGCTTGGCCTCGGGCCCGAGGCTGATCCCCGTCCCGCCGAATCCCGCGTCGCCCTCGCCCGCGCAGGCGTTCTTCCGGTTCTGCTGCGGCAGGTGCAGCGACGCCGCGAACACCGTCGTGCCGCTGCCGTTCACCGTGAACTGCGCGGCCATCGGCGTGGTGCGCTTCCACTTGGCCACGCGCTTGGGATCGGCGTCCACGCTCGGCGGCGCATAGGCCGTGCAACCCGCGCCGGACGCGTACGCCGCGCCGCGCCTGAGCCAGCCCGCGCTCCACGTCGGCGGGACGCCGGCGACGGTCAGCGTCCTGGTGTTGTAGACGATCCCGTTGGTCTGGCGCTTCTTCAGCGCGCCCAGCGACCGGTCGCGGCAGCCGTGCGTGGTCCCCCACGGCTCCGGGTCGTCCCAGGCGACGAGGGCGCGGTAGGTGCCGGCCGGGTAGCCGAACGCCGCAGAGACCGCGTCGGCGTACGCCTCGGCCTGCGCGGCACCGCTGAGCTGCTGGAGCAGCAGCAGGTCGGGCGCAGCCACGGCGTGCGTGCCGCTCGCACCCGCCTCGTCCACCAGCATGGACGCCAGGTGCTCCGCGGCGCTCACCCGCGTGCAGGCTCCGTCCGCGGCGTTCTCGACGAGGTTCTCGATGTTGTTGCTGTACACACGCAGCACCGTCGCCGCGACGACGGACGGCGTCGGCGAGGCGGACGGCGTGCCCACCGTCGACGGGGACGGGACCGCGGTCGAGACGACCACGGGCGCGCCAGCCGGCACCTGCGCAACCTGCGCGGCACCGACCGCGGACGCCATCGTCACCGCGGCCGCCACCCCCACGGCGACCACGGCACCAGCGGCCGTCCGCTTCCCCCGTCCGGTCATTCCCAGTGCCGGACGCCGACCAGTTCCGCCAGTTGCCAACCCTCGTCGGGCGACCCGTCCACCACGATCACGCCGGTGTTGTCCAGGTGCGCGCGGCCGAGCGCCTCGGTGAAGCCGTGGACGCGCTCCGACGACCACACCCGCAGCGCGGCCCCGTGGCTGACCACCATCACGACCTGCCTCCCCGACGCGGCGACCTGTTCGATGGCGGCGTCGAAACGGGCAAAGAACTCGTGGGCGTCCTCACCGCCGGGGATCCGCGCCCCCAGGTCGCCGTGTCCCCAGGCGATCATGGTGCCGATGTAGCGGGTGGCGTCGCTGGAGAGCTCGTCGTCGCCGGCCGAGATCTCCCGCAGCCCGGGCAGCACCTGCAGCTGCAGGCCGCGATGCTCGGCCACGGGACGGGCGGTCTGCTGGGTGCGCACCAGGCTGGACGTGTACACGGCCTCGATCTCGTGGTGGGAGAGCCGCTCCACCAACTCGGCGGCCTGCTCGAGCCCACCCTCGTCGAGGTCGGCCCCGGGCTCGGCGGTGTCCAGCAGGAACCCGACGTTGGAGGCGGTACGGCCGTGACGGACGAGGATCAGACGCATGGTCCGAGCATAGATACCGAACGGCACAACGGCTGGCCACGGTCGCGGTTGTGGCGGTGTGCGGAAGCGGTCACCGGTTGGTCCGGCCAACTGCTAGCGTCGGGACTGGACGCTTTCGCACACACAAATCTCACCGAGGAGCACATCGTGAGCCAGACCCCCGTCAAGGTAGCGGTGACCGGCGCAGCCGGCCAGATCTGCTACAGCCTGCTTTTCCGGATCGCCAGTGGCGCGCTGCTCGGCCCCGACCAGCCCGTCGAACTCCGCCTGCTGGAGATCACCCCCGCGCTCAAGGCCCTGGAAGGGGTCGTCATGGAGCTGGACGACTGCGCGTTCCCGCTGCTGAGCAAGGTGGAGATCGGCGATGACGCCAACACCGTCTTCGACGGCGTCAACCTGGCGATGCTGGTCGGCGCCCGCCCGCGCACCGCGGGCATGGAGCGGGCCGACCTGCTCAGCGCCAACGGGGCCATCTTCACCGCGCAGGGCAAGGCCCTCAACGCCGTCGCCGCCAGCGACATCAAGGTGCTGATCACCGGCAACCCGGCGAACACCAACGCGCTGATCGCGATGAACAACGCTCCCGACATCCCCAACGAGCGGTTCAACGCCCTCACCCGCCTCGACCACAACCGGGCGATCAGCCAGGTCGCGCAGAAGGCCGGCGTCCCGGTCACCTCGGTGAAGCACATGACGATCTGGGGCAACCACTCCGCCAGCCAGTACCCGGACATCTTCCACGCCGACATCGACGGCAGGAACGCCGCCGAGGTGATCAACGACCAGGCCTGGGTGGAGAACGACTTCATCCCGACCGTCGCCAAGCGCGGCGCCGCGATCATCGCCGCCCGTGGCTCCTCGTCCGCCGCGTCCGCCGCGAACGCGACCGTCGAGCACATGCACGACTGGGTGCTCGGCTCCGCCGAGGGTGACTGGGTCTCGATGTCGGTGCCGTCGGACGGCTCCTACGGCGTGCCCGAGGGCCTGATCTCCTCCTTCCCGTGCGTGGTGAAGAACGGCGCCTTCGAGATCGTCCAGGGCCTCGAGCTCAACGAGTTCAGCCGGGCGAAGATCGACGCGTCCGTCGCCGAGCTGGTCGAGGAGCGCGACGCCGTGAAGGAGCTCGGCCTCATCTGAGCAGTTCCCCACGCTCGTCACCGAACGCCACTGTTTCGGTCATTCGCCACCGCTCGGGCTGGGGCGTTTGACGGAAACGGTGGCGTTCGGCGTCGGACAGGTGTCGAGTGGGCGTTGAGGGTGCCGGGCCCCGCACGAGCCAACGGTTGCCACGGCCGGTAGAATCAGCCGGGTTCGCAGTCGGGAGGCTCGGGGTCGCCGCCCGAATGGGGGGTTTGGCATGGACGGACGCACGCGGCGTGGCGCCGTCGCGCTCTGTGCTGCCTTCGTGCTCGTCGCCGTCGGTGGCGTCACCGTGCAGAACCCTCCCAGCGCTCCTCCGCCGGGTTCGGCGGGTTCTGCCACGTCGGCCGAGGACCCCGCGACCGGCTCGGTGATCGTCCCCGGCCGCTATCTGGTGCAGGCGCGGACGGCGACCTCCGCGCAACTCCTGCGCGCGATCCAGGACTCCGGCGCCACGGTCGACGAGACCTTCACCGATCTGTGGAGCGGCTTCAGCGTGACGGCGACCGACACGCAGCTGGAGAAGATCCAGCAGGTGGCCGGCGTCGCGGCCGTCTATCCCGTGTACCGGGTGAGTCTGGAGAACCCGGTCGCCTTCAGCCGGCCGGACGAGGCCTCGCCGAGCGCTGAATCGGAGTCCGATGACTCCGCGGCGGCGGACCCCGGCACCGAGACCCCGTCCGACGAGGAGGGTGAGGAACCACCCCAGGACCCCCCCGCCACCCCGCAGGACCGTGCGGTCGACGACAGTTTCGACGCGACCTATCGCACGCCGACCCCGCTCGCCGTCCTCGCCAATGACAGCACCGACCCCGCCATGGTGCCGGGCAGCCTCGTGTTCATCGACCCGAGTTCCGCGACCCAGAGCAAGCAGGTGGTCGTCGACGGGCAGGGAACGTTCACCATCGACGCGGACGACGGGGTCAGCTTCGTCTCCGAGTCAGGGTTCTCGGGCGATGTGGATCCGGTCACCTACCAGGTGACCTACGCCGACGACGAGACCGACACCGCCCGGATCAGCGTCCACGTCGAGAGGCCGGCCGGCCCGGTCGCCGCCCCCGTCACCGCCACCACCACTGCCGGCGACCCCGTCACCACGTCCGTCCTGCCGGCCGACCCCGGCAGCCCGCTGACGCTCACGGTGTGCCTGGCCGGTCCCGCGGACGGTTGCGACACCAGCACCACGACCGCCGCCGGCGGCTGGCAGGTGGAGGGCCAGCGGATCACCTTCACCCCCGATGCCGGGTACACGGGCCCGGCGCCGGTCGACTACTGGCTCACCGACGAGTTCGGCCGGTCGGCCACCGGCACGCTGACCGTGACGGTGTACGCGAGGCCGACCGCCACGGACCGCGAGGTGACAACGCCATACCTGACCGCGGTCACCGGCCTCAGCCTGGTCGACGACCCGCAGGGCGAGGACGGTGCTCCGCTCGACCCGGGGAGCCTCGTCCTGATCGATCCGGTCTCCGGCGAGGCGGTCACCGTCCTCCAGATCGCCGGTGAGGGCACCTACGAGGTGCACGACGACGGGTCCGTCAGCTTCACGCCGGATCGTGGCTTCACCGGCCCTTCCGTCGTGGACTACGCCGTGAGCACGACCGCCGGGGCCACCGTGTCCCGCCGGCTCGTCGTCACAGTGACGCCACCGCAGGCCCCCACCGCCGTGGACGACGCCGCCGACGGCGGCTCGGGCCGGACCACGACGGTGGACGTGCTGGGCAACGACACCGCCCACGACGGCGCGAGACTGCAGGCGGGACGTGTCTGCCTGGTCGACGGCGACGAGTGCGGCGCCGAGCTGACCGCCGAGGGTGGCAGTTGGCTGGTCGGGCCGGAGGGGACGGTCGGCTTCGC
>NZ_JARKPQ010000204.1 GCF_029975155.1 Propionicimonas sp.
GTCGCCGTAGTCGATGACGCGCAGGCTGGACTCGCCCATGGCGGTCATGACGCCGATCGTCTGGTCACGTGCGGACAGGCCGAGCGCGTTCGCGGCCTGCATGATCCAGGCGGCGTTGACGAGCTGCTCGTGCTCGTAGCCGGCGATCGGCGTGTCAGGAACGGAGTCAGGGTCGATCGTGATGCCCGGCTGCTGCGAGCCGGGCAGGCACAGGTCGTCGCTGTCGTCGCCGCCCAGCAGGATCAGGCTGAGCACGAGGCCCAGGACCAGGGCGGGCACGAGCGCGGCGACGGCGAGGCCGCCTGACTTCCGTTCGGGCATGACTAGTTGACCTCCTCCACGGGGGTGATGCGGCTGTCCAGCCACGGGGGGTCAGCGTGCTTGCGGTTGAGCACGAGCTGATAGCGCCCGGCGTCGGTCGGGACTTCGACGGTGGCGACGTACGCGCTGGCGTCGTTGACGATGAAGCCCTCTCCGGTGACTTCGCGGACCGGGATGTTCGCGGGGTCGACGTAGGCGTAGTCCTCGGCCGCCTCGGGTGTGAGGAGCGGTTCGACGCCGGCCCACCAGGTGTCGTAGTCGAGGTCCGGGCGGGCGAAGGCCGTCATGGCTGCTTCGGCCGCCTCGACGACGGCGACCCGCGATGCCTCGTCCCACTCAGGCACGGGCTGGGGTTCGATCGTCTCGCCGGTGTCCTCGTCGACGAGCCCGCTCGGCGGCGGTGTGAACTGGTCGAGGTCGGGCATCGTGGGACTAGGGCTGCTCGTGGTGGTCGGTGTTGGGGTAGGCCCCTCGTCCTGACCGGTGCAGCCGACCAGGACGAGGGCGGCCGCCAGGGCGACGCCCCCGATCGCCACACGTCGCATGTCATCCCTCGCTTTCATCCCGCTGAGTCCTAGAGCCACGCTCTCGCGGAGCGTTGGCGCCCTTGCGCAGGGTCTCCTTGAGTTCGTCGCGCAAGATGAACCACGTCGTGCCGACCTTGTAGCCGGGGATAACTCCGTCGCGCAGCCAGTGGTAGATGCCCTGCTTCGTCATCCCCAGCATCTCGGCCACCTCCGGCGCGGACAGCGTGGCGTCCCGGCCCTCGAACAGCGCATCGAGGCCGTCGGTCACTGGAAGCACCTGCGCCGTCGTCCGCATGCACCCATGTTATACGTGACGATACACGGTCGCCACCCTTCGCATGGAAACATTCTCCATCACCCTCTCTTGTCTTGATCCTCTGACACGGTTAGGATCGCCGTGTAGGAACTTACGTACACCATTATCGAGGGGAGGCTGAGGGCGTGTCAGATGGCAGCAACCCGTGGCTCTCGCGACCTGCCGAGCCGCCATCGCCCACCGCAGCGGTGACGGAGCGAGCACCCGCGCGGCCGACCGGTCCGGTGGCGCCGCAGCGCGGCGTTCCGGCCCCGGATCGCGCCGACCAGCTCGCGTCGTATGACCAGGCGCGCCGCGCTGATCTGTGGTGGTTGGGCGTGCACGGCGGAGCGGGGGAGTCGAGCCTGGCTGCGCTCGTGCCGGAGTGGCGCGCCGCGGATCACGGATGGCCGCGGCAGCCCGGCTCGCCGCCCGCACGGGTCGTCCTCACCGCGAGGTCGAACATGCGTGGCCTGCGTGCAGCTCAGGCCGCGGCGACGCAGTGGGCCTCGGGCATCGTGCCGCACGTCGAGGTCCTGGGCCTGGTGATCGTCTCCGATGCTCCTGGCCGCCTTCCTCGCCCGCTCCGCGAGTTCGCGCAGCTCGTCAGCGGCGGGCTCCCGCGCACCTGGACGGTGCCGTGGATCGACTCTTGGCGGCTGGGCGAAACTCCCACGCTTGCCGACTCACCGCGTGCCGTTCGCCGTCTCGTCGACGAGCTGCACGCAATCCTCGAACCAGGTGCCGCCGGCACCGTCAACCGAAAGGAATCTCCATGAGCACGCTCCTCACCATCGCCGGATCGGTGGGCGACTTCCTCGCCACCGCGCCGCAGCAGGTCATCGCGCAGGTGCCTGACCCCGACCCGATCCAGCCGCCGGGCACGGAGGGCTTCAACTCGATCATGGGCTGGGCGAAGTGGGTCGCGCTGGCGGTCTGCATCCTCGGCCTGTTCGCCGCGGGTGCGCTCATGGCGATCCAGTCGCGCCGCGGTGAGGGCGGCGAGCACGTCGGCAAGATCGGCATGGCGCTCGGTGGCGTCATCATCATCTCCGCTGCCGCCGCGCTCGTCGGCTTCCTCACCACCTACTCGGGAGGGCCAACATGGCTGAGGACAACGAGCAGCAAAGTCCGTTCACCCGACCCGGTTTCGTGGCCGCCACGGTGGTCATCGCGCTGATCGTCGTGCTCGGGCTCGTGATCGTCATCGTCAACATGAATCGCGACGATCCCGACCCCGCGCCGCCCACCTCGACGTCGACGGAGCCCACCAGCGCCGCCCCGACCTCCGAGCCACCGGAGGCCGTGGGCGGCGCGAGTGTGTGCGGACTCCCCGGCGAAGTGCTGGAAGGCACTCTCACCGCGGCGCCGGCCGCCGAGTGGGAGTACCAGGGGACTGTCGCGTACCCGACCTCGGACGAGTTCGGCCCCGGCGCAACCGATGACAGCGGATTCCGGTACTGCTTCCAGCGGAGCCCAGAGGGCGCCCTGTTCGCGGCCGCGAACGCACTAGCAACCGGCACTGATCAGACGCTCACGGCGGCTTGGATCGACTACTTCTTGGCTCCTGGCCCCTACCGCGCGCAGCTCCTCGACGAGGAGGGCAGCGGTAGCGCGTCGTCGACGTCGGCTCGACTTAGAATCGCGGGCTTCCGTCTCCTGTCGTACGACGGCAGCTCCGCGCGCGTTGACCTAGCCGTAAGAGCGTCCGCCGACGGCTCCGACATCACGCTCTCGATGATCTACAACCTCGTTTGGTCGGATGGGGATTGGAAGCTGAGTGCTGAGTCGGAGTCACCGCTGGACGTCGCCACGATCCCCGATGTTGCGGGCTATGTGAACTTCGGAGGCTGATATGGCGTGTTCCCCGATTGATTGGGCGCTTGACCCCGCTGGCTGCGCCGGCGACCTGGCGTCAAGCGCCATCGGTGACGCGATCGAGAACATGGCGAACGCCGTGATGGAGGCGTTCGGCAAGGCGATCGCGTCGCTGGGAACGGTGTGGGTGCACATCGGTACGCCGAACCTCACGGGCTCCGGCGGTGGCTCCGCGATCGACGCCGGGTCGTCGGCGCCGGACTCGGCCAACGTGACGTCGGTGATGGGCTACGTGATGTGGATCAGCCTGGGCATCGCGGTGCTGGCGCTGTTCATCCTCGGCGCGCTCATTGCTACGCGGATGAGGGCGGGCGAGGGTATCGCGGCCGTGGGCCGCGTGGGCCTGGTGCTCTCGGCCGTCGTGCTCATCGCGGGTGCCAGCGCGATCGTGGCGGGTCTGATGCCGTCCGGGCCGCGTAATGCCGGCGGAGCCGTGCTGTTCTTGCAGTCAGGACTCTGGTGGTACATGGGTGCGGCCGCCGTGGTGTCCGTCATCATCGGCGGCGCCCGGATGGCGTGGGAGCAGCGAGCTGAGCCGGGTCGCGAGACCGTGAAGAGCCTGCTCACGCTCGTGGTCGTCGCGGGTGCTGGTGTGACGATGGTGGGTCTGCTCGTGACGGCTGCGGACTCGTTCTCGGTGTGGATGATCAATGGCTCGCTGAGCTGCGACGTCACGACCGACTCGGCGTGCTTCGGCGAGAACATGCTGACGCTGCTTGCCCTGACGACGAATCCGGCCGCCGGAGGCCTGGGCGCGCTGCTCATCATCATCCTGGGCCTGATCGCGATCCTCGCGGCCGCGTTCCAGATCGTGCTCATGGTCGCGCGCGGGGGAATGCTGGTGATCCTCGCCGGCATCCTGCCGCTGTCGGCCTCGTTCACCAACACCGAGATGGGCAAGAGC
>NZ_JARKPQ010000215.1 GCF_029975155.1 Propionicimonas sp.
CTGACCCGGCAGGTGGCTGCGATGGACTCCACCGAGAAGGGCCACACCGGGCTGGCGTCCTACTACACGCAGAAGGGCGAGACCCCCGGCGTGTGGGTCGGCTCCGGGATGGCCGGCATCGAAGGCCTGGACGCCGGCCACCCAGTCACCGCCGAGCAGATGCGGTTCCTGTTCGGATCGGGCCACCACCCCCTCGCCCGCCAGCGCGGCGACGCCCTCCCCCCGGACGCCACCGTCGCCCAGGCCCGCGACGCGATCCGGCTGGGCCAGCCGTTCAAGGTCTTCGCCCACGACTGGACCGAGTTCCGGATCGAGGTCGCCAAGCGCTTCGCCGCCTACAACGCCCAGGTCGGCGCCCCGCACGACGCGTCGGTCCCCGCGCAGGTTCGCGCCGCGATCCGCACCCAGGTCGGACGCGAGACGTTCCGCGCCACGTTCGGACGCGACCCCGTCGACGCCCGCGAACTCGCCGGGCTGATCGCCACAGCGTCCCGCCCACAGACCACCGCCGTCGCCGGCTACGACCTCACCTTCTCCCCGGTCAAGAGCGTCTCAACCCTCTGGGCGCTCGCGACCCGAGCACTGCGGCCACCATCGAACGCGCCCACCTCGCAGCGATCGGCGACGCGCTGCGGTTCATCGAGACCCACGCCCTCTACACCCGCACCGGCCACAACGGCGTCCGCCAGGTCGACGTGACCGGACTCGTCGCCGCCCGGTTCACCCACCGCGACAGCCGCGCCGGCGACCCCGACCTGCACACCCACGTCCCCGTCGCGAACAAGGTGCAGACCCTCGACGGACGCTGGCTCTCCATCGACGGACGCCTCCTCTTCAAGGCCATCGTCGCCGCCTCCGAGGTCTACAACACCGCCCTGGAACGCCGCCTCTCCGAAGCCCTCCCCGTCCGGTTCGCCGAACGGCCCTCCACCGAGCCCGGCAAGCGACCGGTCCGCGAACTGGTCGGCGTCGACCCCGCGCTCAACGCGCGCTGGTCGCAGCGGCGGACGTCCATCGAGCACCGCCAGAGCGAACTGACGGCCGCGTTCCAGCGCGAGCACCACCGGCCCCCGACCATGGTTGAGGCCCGCGCGCTGGCGCAGCAGGCGAATCTCGAGACCCGGCAGGTCAAGCACGAACCCCGCACTCTCGCCGAACAACGCGCCGCCTGGCGCGCCGAAGCCGAAGCCGTCCTCGGCGGCGGCGACGGCGTCCGCTCGATGCTTGCCTCGACCCTCACCGCCCGGACGCTGCGGCGTCCTGTGTTCGTCACCCGCGGCTGGGTGCGCACCCAGTCGGCGCAGATCGTCGCGACCATGGAAGGCTCGCGCTCCACGTGGCAGGACTGGCACGTCCGCG
>NZ_JARKPQ010000247.1 GCF_029975155.1 Propionicimonas sp.
GGTGAAGCTCGCCGCCCAGGTTGCCACCCCCGAGGGTGCCTCGACGGCGAGGGAAACCGTCAGTGGCGACCGGTAGCTTCCCGAGTATCGGGAGGTCGAGGAGGACCATCATGACGACGTCAACGGATTACCCGTTCCGAAGCGGCCAACTTCGCCGAGCGGGCGTGCTCATGAGGTTGCCGCGGGTGGTGATCTCCGCGGTGGCGTGGCTGTTGGCCATCGAAGCGCTGCCCGTTCCCACGGCGTGGGGCGTCCTGACGGTCGTCGTCGTAGGCACGGTCGCCGGGGTCGTCGCCGAACCGGTGATCATCCGCCTTGTGTGGTGGGCCCGGCGGCCCTCGGTTCAGCTCGCGGTGCCCGGCGACCCGGGGGTTCGGATCTGGGTCACCGGTCGACGGGCCGCCGGCGTCGGGCAGGCCGGACGCCGCCACCTCGTCGTGCCAGCGGCCTGGGTCGGTCGGACCGACCTATGCGCGCTGATCGCCAGTGCGTGGCAGCGTCAGCTGGTGTCGGCGGGACGGTTCGACGTCGCCTACCAGTGGTTCACCTGGCCGTGGCAACTGCTGGCCGCTTCTGCCTCCGGGTTCGCGCACGGCATGACCAGGTTGCCTCTGATCGGGTTCGCCTGGCGGATGCGCATAGTAGTCGCAGGCATTGCGGTCTGGCAGGCCGTAGTCTCCGGGCAGCACGCGGCCACCGTGGGGATCGTCGTGGTGATCGGACTGACCTACCTGCTGCCGTGGACGGACGCCCGCCATGAGCGCCTGGTGTCGAAGGCACTCGCGGACCTCGAACGGTCGTCGGCCACGCCAGCCCCGCCGGCGACGCGGCGTCCGGTCGTGCTGCCCGTCCGGCCCACCGCGACCCACGCCGGACGCCGATCCTGCACCTCTGCGCCGCGGCGTGGCCCTGAGCCCTGTGGACAGTGGCGCTCGCCCGCGCGCCAGGTGACTTGTACGGGCGAAGGGATTCGTGCCCACGATCCGAGGACATCTGGAAGGAAAGGATCACGATCATGACCGAAGTGCAGATCCCCATCGAGTCGATCGCCAAGGTCGATCTCCTGCTGGGGCAGGCGACCATGCTGACTGCTGACCGTTGGGACGAC
>NZ_JARKPQ010000254.1 GCF_029975155.1 Propionicimonas sp.
CGACATCTCGCCGAAAGCACTCCACGCCATCACCAAGTTCCTGGACGAGGAAATGAGCCACATGCCCGAGCACTGACAGGTGTCGCGCGACACGGTGCCGATACCGGTCCCTGCTCCCCACAGAGAGGGGCGAACCGTGAACATCGAACAGACAGTATCGGCGGCCGTCGCGGGCCTACAGCTCGGCAGCACCTTCACCCTCGACGACCTCCTGACCGCTGTTCAGCAGCGGCGGCACCGCAGGCTTCGCGTCGTCGAGCTCGCCGACCTCGACACCCGAGACGGCATCTGCGCGGTCTGGCTCGTCACCGACACCGACGACATCCCGCCCTACACCCGCGGGCGACTGCTCAAACGGCAAGACATCGACTGCGAAACAGAGATCGCCGCCGAGTCCCTCGCCGACCGCCTCGCCGCAGGCATCCGAGGATCGGTGTTCGCCGAGACCCGCTACTCGGAGGTCTTCGGATGATCCAGACGCTCGTCGCGGCCCTCATGTGGGCGCTCGTGGCGAGCCTGCTCATCTTCCGCCGCAAACGTGCCGACCGCAGCGTCACCTACGCCGCGATCACCATCGCCATCGCGATGACCCTGAACGTAGACGCCATCTACACCGCCGTCGACCCGCTCCTCGGTGGAACCAACATCGCCACCCTCATCGCGGACGCGCTGCTGATGACCGGGCTGTTCTTCCTCGGCCGCGGCGTCATGAGAACCGGCGAATACCGGCCCCGCCTCGTCCGCGCCGTCGTCAGCATCCCCATGCTCGCGGTCTCGCTGGTCGCGATCACCGTCACGTTCCTGTTCATCGACCGGGGCACGACCACCACCCAGTTCATGAGCGACCTCGGAGACGAGCCAGCAGCTGCGGCCTACTCGATCATCAACTTCGTCTACGGCGGCATCGTCATCGCCACCATGCTGACCCTCGCCGCCCAGCAGTACCGCAACAGCACCGGCATCCAACGCCTCCCCGCCGCGCTGCTCACTCTGGGATCGGTGTTCGGGGTTGCATTGTGTCTCGCGGTGATCGTCATGGACATCGCCCACGTCACCGGGCAACTCGACCTCATGCACGCCGTCCAGCCGACCTACGGGCCACTCTCGCTGCTCACGTTCCTGTTCCTCTGCGCCGGCTTCGCCGCTCAACCGGCCGTCCGCCGCGTCCAGCACTACCTGCGCGACAAGCGCACCGCCGCCCTCGCCGCTGACCTGGAGCCACTCTGGAATCGGGCAACAACTGCGCGCCCAGGCCTCAGCCAAGCAGACCCCCTCGCCACCAGCGCCGACGACGTGGAAGGACGCCTACACCGAGAGATCGTAGAAATCCGCGACGCCATGATCGACCCCCGCATCACGTTCGACACCAGCCGAGCCGAGATCGCCCTTCTCGAACGCGCCGAAAGCCACCTCCTCGGACGCGACCGAACCGTGTCCACACAGGCTTCCCATGACGAGGAGCGCGCCCCGTGAAGCGCCTCGCTCTTGGGGTCGCCGTCGTCGCCGCGGCTGCCGGAGGCGTCGGCTGGACCATCGCGCGACGGCTCACCGCACCCGTCGGTCCACGAAGGTTCGACCTCACCGTCCACGGCATAGAGCAGGACGACGACGGCCACCTGATCGTCCTCGACCGCACCGACCAGACCACAGCAGACGGCATCTACAACCTCTGGTTCGAACACGGCGGCTGGGCACAGCTCTCAACAGAAGTCCACGATCGCGGGCCCATCCTCCTCGCGCGAAGGATCACGGGCACATCACCCGGCCTCGCGCCGAAGGCTGGCGATCGCGCCTCGTGGAGCGGCATCTACCACGCGACCCCACACGAGGCCAGACTCAATTCACGCAGCATCACCATCACGACCCCCGCAGGGCATTGCCCGGCCTGGCGCATCGACGGCGACCCATCAACCTGGGCAATCCACATCCACGGACTCGGCAGCACCCGCGCCGGCACCCTCCGCGGCGTCCCCGCCGCCACCGACCTCGGCTACACCTCCCTCGTCGTCACCTACCGCAACACAGAAGAAGGCCCCCACGTCGGCACCGGCCGATCCACCCTCGGCCACACCGAGACCGCAGACGTTGACGAGGCCATCGGATACGCCGTCCGACGAGGTGCCCGACAGATCGTGCTCTTCGGCTGGTCAATGGGTGCCGCGATCGCCCTGCAGCTCGCCGACCGACCCCGACACGACGGCCTGATCGCTGCACTCGTACTCGACTCGCCAGTCCTCGACTGGAGCGAAGTCATCAAGACGAACTGCGCCCGTGGCGGGCTCCCCGCAGTAGTCGGCTACCTCGCTGTCCCGTGGCTCAGCATCCGGCCGCTCGCTCGCCTCGCCGGCCTACCGCGCAGCATCCCGCTCCGATCCTTCGACTGGACCGCCAGAACCGCAGACCTCAGCACGCCAACGCTCATCCTGCACGGTGTGCAGGACGACTCCGTGCCGATCCAGCTCTCACAAGCACTCCGAGACGCACGACCCGAACTTGTCGAGTTGGAAGCCTTTGACGCCGCCCACACACTCTCCTGGAACACCGACCCCGACCGATGGCAGGCCACCGTCACCTCCTGGCTCCGAGCGCGCGTCTCGCGCTGAATGCCCGAGCAGAAGTCCCACCCTCGGCACCCATCTCGTTCGGCCACGCCCGGAGAAACCCAACTCAAGCCGTACCTCCGCCGGTAACATCGTGTGTGTTGGCCTGCCTGGGCCAGAGCGAGGGAGGACCAACGTGGTCGAGCCGTGGCTGTCCGCAGACGACATCGCCGCCCACCTCGGGGTCACCAAAGACACCGTCTACACCTGGATCGCCGAGAAGGCCATGCCCGCCCACAAGGTCGGACGCCTCTGGAAGTTTCAAGCCAGCGAGATCGACGACTGGGTGCGACGAGGTGGCGCTGCCGCCGACTCCGAACCCTCCCCGCCAGGGTGAACGCGTCGCTCACTTCGAGCCGCCGCTGACACTTTGTCGGTGGCACCCCATATCCTGATCC
>NZ_JARKPQ010000260.1 GCF_029975155.1 Propionicimonas sp.
GTCTCAGCGAACCCACGAACAGCCTTGCCGACCACCTTCGCCGCACCCACACCCAACCCGGCCGAGGCCAACCCAACCTCACCATTATTGAGAATGCACTCAGCCTGACCAGCATCATGAGGACAACTCATCGCCCCATACACCGCACCACCAACGAACCCGCCGGCCAGCACACAACCCACCGAGCCGACACCGGCAGTCACCACCCCACAACCACCGGTCACCACCACATCCGCAGCCACCGACACCGCAGTCGCAGCAAGCTCCTCCCGATTGTCATAAGCCCACTTCGCCGCCTGCCCCGCCACCTTCCGCACCTGCGAACCCAACGACCTGCCCGCCGACCCCAACGACCTGGCAGCACCCGCCCCCGCCTTGGCCACGGCCTTCGCCGCCGCCGACGCGACCCGACCCGCAGCCCGCACCGAGTCCTTGAACAACTTCGTCGCCGCACCCACCGCACGATCCAGCCAGTCCGGCCACCGACCAGAGGGATCCACCAGATTCGTCGGCGAATCAAACGCATAGGCATACCGATTGAACGACACCGGAACAGTCGGATCCCCAGCGATCGTGTCCGCCTGCACAAACCGACCCAACCCCGGACTGTACGCACGAGCACCCATCCCGAGCAGCCCGCTGGTCGGGTCACTGATCGTGCCCTGATAGCCCAGCGGCACCAAGGCCGACCCGCTGCTGGCCAGCACCTGGCCGAACCCGTCATAGCGGGCCTGGCTGGCGGCCGTCTTCCCGGTGTAGACCCTCTCCACATCACCATGACTGTTGGTGAAGGCATGCTGGCTCACACCCGAAGCGCTGACGTAGCCCAGCAAGAACCCGTCCGGCCCCGACAACACATCCACCGGATCACCACTGCCCGGACGATAGACGCCGACCACGGCACCCTGACCCTGATAGGCCAGACCCGCCGTCACGCCCCCAACGCTCTGACTAGCAACCCTGCCCAACCCGTCCCGCACGAAACCGGTCGAGCCGTCCTCGGTCTGGCTGCCGACCAGTTCGCCGAACGCGTTGTAGGCCAGAGCGAGATCACCCAGCTGCGTCATCAATCCGTCAGCATCGCTGTGATAGGCGGTGTCGCCGGAGTCACTGATCAGCCGATCCGCCAGGTCGTAGCCGAAGTCGATCGCCTCATCCTGACCGGCGCGCACAGTGACGCGGTTGCCGTCGGCGTCCCAGCCGTAGTCGATGGTGGACGTCACGGTCGTACCCGTGGTCACCTTCTCCTGAATGAGCCGTCCAGCGGCGTCATAGCTGTAGCCGGTCGTGTCGCTGGCGCCCTTGTCGGTCGCGATCAGCCCGTCGTCGGTGTAGGTCAGGGTGTGGCTGGTTCCTCCGCTGACCTTCGTGATCTGGCCGGCACTGTCATAGGCGCGGCTCTCGCTCAGGCCGGTCGTGGGGCTGGCCGCCGAGCGCCCAGCCAGCTGACCGGCTTTGTTGTAGGTGAGGTTCAGGTTGATCGGGCCGCGGACCGTGGCCGGGTAGCCGCGAATGTCGTAGCCCAGTGTGGTGGTCTGCCCGGCGACACCGGTCATCGACTGGAGCCGCTGAGCCAGGTCGTAGCCGTAGGCGATCGTGCCCAGAGGGCTGGCGGCCCGCGCCAGCAGTCCGCGCGCGTTGTACTCCCACGTGGTGGTGATGTCGCCGGACGGTCCGGCGGCTTTCGCCTCGGTGAGCCTGCCGGCATCGTCGTAGCCGAAGGTGCGGACGTCGGGCTGCGCATCGGGCCTGGTGGCCGTCGAACCGACAGCCTGGCCGGCGTCGTCGTAGCGGTGTTCCACGATGCGCCCGGACGGATACTCGGCCTTGGTGACCTGGCCCGTGGCGTCATGGCTGTAACGGGTCGTGGCGCCGAGCGGATCCGTCTCGCTGGCGAGGCTGCCCTGGTCGTCGTAGCGGTACTGGTAGGTACCACCGCGTGGAAGGGTGACCTGTTCGAGCTTCGAGTCCGCCGTCCAGTCCAGCTGGACGGTCGCCCCGACCGGATCGGTCGCGGACTCTACCCGGCCGGCCCGGTCGACCTCGATGGTGGTGGCGTTGCCCGCCGGCGTGGTGCGAGTGACGGTCTGCCCGTTCTCGGTCTGGGCGTAACTCGTGGTGGTCTTCTTGCCCAGGCCGTTGGTGACGGACGTCACCCGGCCGCGCACGTCGTAGGTGTAGGTGGTCTTGTAGGGGTCGCTGGCGGTGGCGAGGCGGCCGGCCTTGTCCCAGGTGTAGTTGAAGTACGTGTTGTCGTTGCGATCCGAGAGCATCCGACCGGCCTTGTCGTAGGTGTAGGCGTGCGTGACGCCGGCCGGGTCGATGGTCTGGACGACATTGCCGTCGAGGTCGAAGCTGGTCACCCAGGAAGCGCCCAGTCCGTCCCAGACGACCGCCGGACGACCTTGTGGGTCGTAGGCCCGACTGGTGGTGACCCCGGTCGGATCAGTGGTCTTGACCAGCCGGTGGAGCGCGTCATAGTCATGGCTGGTGGCATGGCCCAGCCCGTCGACGCTGCGGATGAGGTTCCCGGCCAGGTCATAGCCGTACCGGCTGGTACGGCCCTCGGCATCGGTGCGCTTGGTGAGCCGGCCGACCGGGTCGTACTCGAATCGGGTCGTCTTGCCCGCCAGTTCGGACGACGTGACCCGGCCGAGGCTGTCGTAGTGGTGGCTGGTCACCCGCCCGGCCGCGTCCGTGGTGCTGACAGTACGTCCGGCCAGGTCGTAGCCGGTGTGGGTGGTTCCCGCCGGCCCGTCCTCCTCGATCGGCAGGCCGTCGGCGTTGTAGCCGTAGTGGGTGGTACCGCCGTTGCTGTCGAGTCGGGAGGCGACCAGGCCGAGGGAGTTCAACGTGGTCCGCTCACGGATACCGAGGGCGTCGCTGACGGTCGTGCGGTGCCTCTCGTCGTCATAGCTGGTCTCGACCAGCTCGCCGAGCTCATTGACGTAGGTCAGCTGCCGCCCGACGGCGTCGTAGGTCGCCGTGCTCGTGGCGCCGGCCGTGTCCTTCCACTTGACGGGGTTGCCCGCCAGGTCATAGCTGGTGGTGTAGGTGTAGCCAAGGGGCGTGACCAGGCTCGCCTGCCGGCCGGCCCGGTCGTAGGTCATCGTCGTCTTGCTGCCCGCGGGCGTCCACACCACAGCGGGCCGCCCGGCGCGGTCCCACACGGTCTGGGTGATCTGCCCGAGCGGGTCGGTCACCCGGTAGTCCCGGCCGCCCGGATCGCGCTCGTACCGGGTCACGCCACCCAGCGGGTCGGTCGACGAGGCCAGCCACCCCTCCTCGCTGTACTCCTGCAAGGTGACCGCGCCGGACGGGTCGGTGTTCTTGACCGGCAGGCCGAGCTGGTTGTACTCGGTCGTGCTCCGTCCGCCGGCAGCGTCGACGACGGCCGACACCAGACCCTGCGCGTTGTACTCGTAGCCGGTGGTGGCGGTCTCGCCGGCCGACAGCCGCGTCGTGACCTGGGTCACCCGCCGGTCGGCGTCGTAGCCGATGCTGCTTCCGCCGCCACCGGGGTAGCTGACCTCACTGATCGCATCGAAGCTGGTGAGGCTGGTCGCGCGAACCCCGCCCTCGGGGTCGGTGATCTGGACGATCTTGCCACGATCGTTCGTGCTGTACCGAGTGGTCGCGCCGTACTCGTCGGTGCTGGTGGCCAGGTCGCCATTGTCGGCATAGGTGAGCGTCCGGCTCCGGCCCAACGGATCGGTCTGTGACTTGACCTGCCCGAACCGGCCGTAGGTGTAGCGATACTCGCCACCGAGTTGGTCGGTGACAGCTGCCAGCCGGCCGTCGTCGTCATAGGTACGGGTGACCTTGCCGCCGTCGGACTGGGTGGTGACCAGCGGCTGGTGATCGGCCGAGAACGTGGTCGCCGTCGACACCCCCGACGGATCGGTCTGCCATACCTGATCACCCCGACCGTTGTAGAACGTCGCGGTCGACAGCGCCGAATAGCCGGTCATCGCCTCGGTGGGGACACCGCGGACGTCCGCCACCTGGCGGCCTTCCGCGTCATAGACCAGATGGTGGCTGACCGATCCAACCGTCTCGACGACCAGCCGTCCCAGGTCGTCATACTGCTGCACCATCGTGTGCCCGTCGGCGTACCGGGTCGTCGTGCGACGCCCGTCCGGGTCATAGGCGAACTCGAGTCGGCCCGAGCCCTGCTCCTCCAGCCAGGACACCCGGCCCTGCCCGTCGTACGCCGCCGCCAACCGGACGGCGCCGCTCGGCGCCACCACCCGGGTCAGCCGCCCGTCACCGTCATAGGTGTAGGTCTCGGACTGGCCATCGACACCGCGGGCCGCCGCCAGCCGGTCGCCGCTGTAGGTGAACTCGGCTCGGCGGCCACTCGAGTCCCGCACCACGCTCAGCCGGCCGGCGTCGCGGTCGAGCCAGATCCTGCGTCCCGAGACGCCCTCGACCTCGCTCACCGCCCCGTCGGCGTGCCGGACCGTCACCTTGTGGTCCGGGTCCTGCATCAACACCGAGTCCAGCTCCCCGGACGCCGAGAACTGATAGGTGGTCCGGTCCGCGGTCGTGATCGAGGTCCCCGCCGTTCCGGTCGAGAAGCCGGCGCCCACTCCCTGCGCCGGGACATAGCCGGCCTGCGGATCGGTCTGGAAGGGAAGGGTGTCCCCGTCGCCGAGGTTCAGCACCGCGTTGCCGGACGCGTCCTTCGACACCGCCTCGGCATACGAGCTCGACCAGCCGCGCCCCGGCGTCGCGGCGGCACGATCCGACCGATACGACCTGGTCGCCGACAACTCCTTGCCCGCGTCCTGAATGCTCAGGTCCGTCACGGAATAGCTCAGTGCACCCGTTCTGGTGTCCACCCGTCCGACCCGGGGCGACAGGGCGTCCAGGACAGACGCAGGCACGGGTGCCGGTGCCGCCGTCATCGATCCGACCGCCTCGCTGCGATACCCGGTCGGGTGCACCTGGCCGCTGGGACACGACTTGCTCGTGACATAGTCGATCGCCGGGACCCACGCCTCCGCGTCGGCCTTCAGAACACACTCCGGCAACGGCGTCCGGGTATCGACCCCGTACCAGTTGCCCGACCAGTCCTTCAGATCCTGCGACGGGGGATACCAATGGTGGACTCCCGCCAACAACGAGTTGAACCGCACGTCAGCGTCGGCTCGCGTCACCGTGCCGCCGTTCACCACCGGCTGCGACAACAAAGTGTTGAACCAGAACCTGACCTTCTCCGGGAAGCTGATATAGGTGGCCCACCCCAGCGAAGACTCGAACCGGTTCCCCACAATGTCGGCAACCGCCTTGTACGAAGTCAGCCCGCACTTCGCCCTGGCGAACGTGTTGTTGTAGATCCCCGCCGGCGCCGTGTCCGACGTGTCCGAGACGATCAACGGGCTGATCATTGCGTCCGAGAGGTTCGAGTTCGAGATCGTGATCGGGACGTTCTGGACCGACACCATGCCGACCTGGCAGGCGATCGCCGAACCGTAGTTGCCGTAGCGAACATCGGTGTAGTCGATCACCGAGGCAGTCACGACCGCACCACTGGAAGCCCGACGGAAGTTGAGATTCCCCCAGTCCCCGCGGCCGGGCGTCGACGCGTCGCCATCACCATTCGTATCACCGGCGACGGCATCATCCGTGAAAGAGGTGATCACCACGCGTCGATCCGGCAGACCCAAGGACAAAAGCTGACCCCAGACCACCATGGACGACGTCAGCCCGTCGAACTTCACCACCGTGCCCGGCAGCAGGGTCAACGACACCCCGGCAGGAACCGTGAGCTGCCCGCGCAGCACATACGGCGACCCCTCCGGGCCCCACGTCTCATCCGAGGTCAGCCGATAGTCCGTGAGCACCGTGGGGCCGGGGCTCGTGGGGCGGGTGATCGCGCTGTCCGGCACCACCGCTGCCGGCGCAGCCGCCGGATCCACCGCCTCCGGATCGTCCGGCAGGCCTGCCGCGGCCGCGGGCACAGCCCCCCACACGGCCAACTGGGACACCAGCGCCACAACCACGCCAGCAGACAACACACGGACAGCGGAGCGGAACGACATCGTAGGGACCTCAACAGCCGCAACCAGGGGATGGACGCTCTCAGACTGGCACAACCGCCTCGGCCGCGCACCGATTCAGACAAAGTCGACCCGGGCGGCCGCGGCTCACCACGCTCGCGCTGCCCCGGCCAAGAGGCCATGTGCCCCCGCAATGGCGCACTCTCGGCATGATCGCACTTGTGCGATCATGCCGAGAGTGCGATCATGACGGATGGCTGAGATCGAGTTGCACGACGAGGTCACAGCCTGGCTCGGCAGCCTGACCCAGGAAGAGTGGGAACGAGTCGCGGTGGTCGTTGACCGACTCGCGGAGTTGGGTTCGACCGCTCGGATGCCGTTCTCACGCAGCCTTGGCAAGGGACTGTACGAGTTGCGGTTCACCCTCGGCCCTACGGCCAGGCGGATCACCTACCGGTTCACCAAGGACGGCCGGATCATCCTGCTCACGACCTTCCGCAAACAACGCAACAGCGAGCGTCATGAGATCGCGCGGGCACGAGACGCTGCAGATGGCTGTGCAAACGACTACCCGTAATGGAGGACGACATGGGCAACTACTCCCGCTGGGACGACGTCAGGAACACGCGCGCTCCCGTGGCCCCGGAACGTCGCGCTGAAATCGAACAGGACCTTGCGCTCGGGCAACTCATCTACGATCTGCGCACCGAGGCGGGCCTCAGCCAGCGCGAACTGGCAGTACGGATGGGCACGACCCAGTCCGTGATCTCCCGCCTCGAGGAAGGAGGCGGCGCTCGCAACCGCATCGACACGCTGGCCCGCGTGGCCACAGCACTTGGACGCCACTTGGTGGTCTCTTTCCCTGAACGGGTCCCCGCCGTGATGAAGGACGCCGTCCAGGTTGCGTGACGGCGTCAGCCTTTGACAGCGGCGACCAGCGCCTCAGCGTGGGGGCTATCGCCGGACCAGCCCTAGCGGGGTGTCGCCGGCCCTTCGTGACGCGGTCCCCCGCTCGCGCGCGTCTCGACAGGCTCGACGGGCGGTTTGGATCGCGCTCAGCCCGTCACGGCGGCGGCGAGGGCCTCGGCGCGGTCGGTGCGCTCCCAGGTCATCACGTCCAGCTCGCGACCGAAGTGGCCGTAGTTGGTCACCCGGGAGTAGATCGGACGGATCAGGTCGAGATCGCGGATGATCGCCGCCGGCCGCAGGTCGAACACCCTCAGCACGGCGTCGGTGATCTGCTGCACCGGCACGGTCTCCGTGCCGAAGCACTCGGTGTAGAAGCCCACCGGGTGCGCGCGTCCGATCGCGTAGGCCACCTGCACCTCGCAGCGCTCGGCCAGGCCGGCGGCCACGACGTTCTTCGCCACCCACCGCATCGCGTAGGCCGCCGAGCGGTCCACCTTCGAGGGGTCCTTTCCGGAGAACGCTCCCCCACCGTGCCGGGCCATGCCGCCGTAGGTGTCCACGATGATCTTCCGGCCGGTCACGCCCGCGTCGCCCATCGGCCCGCCGATGACGAACTTGCCCGTCGGGTTCACGTACGTCTTCAGCCCGTCCGAGGCGATCTCATAGCGCGCCAGCACCGGCTCGACCACCCGGCGGCGCACCTCGGCCGCGATCGTGGCCTGGCTGACCGCCTCCACGTGCTGGGTGGAGACCACCACGGTGTCCACCCGCACCGGACGGGCGCCGTCGTACTCGATGGTGACCTGGGTCTTGCCGTCGGGCAGCAGGAAGTCGACCTCGCCGTCCTTGCGCACCTCGGCCAACCGCTCCGCGAGCCGGTGCGCGATGTCGATCGGCAGCGGCATCAGCGTCGGCGTGTCGGTGCAGGCGTAGCCGAACATCAGGCCCTGGTCGCCGGCCCCTTGCGCGTCCAGGAGGTCGACCGAGCCCTCGGCGCGCTCCTCCTCCGCGTGGTTGACGCCCTGGGCGATGTCGGGCGACTGCGTGCCGATCGAGACCAGCACGCCGCACGAGCGGTAGTCGAAGCTCTTCTCCGAGGAGTCGTAGCCGATCTTCCGGATCCGCTTGCGCGCCAGCTTCGCCACGTCGGCGTACGCCTTGGTGGTCACCTCACCGGCCACCACCACCGTGCCGGTCGTGACCAGGGTCTCCACCGCGACCCGGGACCTGGGGTCCTTGCCGAGCAGTTCGTCGAGGACGACATCGGAGATGGCGTCGGCGACCTTGTCCGGGTGGCCCTCGGTAACGGATTCGGACGTGAACAGCCGGCTCACTCGGGGTTCCTCTCATCGACGGTGCAGGCGGCATCAAGGATCGCATGCGCCACCGACGTCTTGGCACCGGCCGCCCGGCCGACGATCCCGGACGCCGTGAGCAACAGCACCTGGTTGTCCGCCGCACCGAACACGGCGCCGCCGGAGACATTGTTCAGCACCAGGAGCTGACAACCCTTGCGCGCGAGCTTCGCCGTGCCGAGTTCGACCAGTTCCGCCTCGTCCGCCGCGGTCTCCGCGGCGAACCCGACCACCACCTGGCCCGGACGGCGGGCAGCGGCCAGCCCCGCCAGGACGTCCGTGGTCTGGGTGAACTCCACGGTCAGCCCGGCGTCACCGGACTTCTTCAGCTTGGTGGCACTCGGGCGGACCGGGGTGTAGTCGGCCGGTGCGGCCGCCATCACCACCACGTCCGCGGACGGCGCCAGCCGGTTCATCTCCGCAGCCAGGTCGGCGGTCGAGACCACCGGAACGACCTCCACGGCCGCCGGCGGCTCGATGGCGAGGTTGGCGGCCACGAGCGTCACGTCCGCACCCCGCTGGACGGCGGCCCGGGCCAACGCGACCCCCATCCGGCCCGAGGACGAGTTGCCGACGAAACGCACCGGGTCGAGCGCCTCGCGGGTACCCCCGGCACTGATCACGACCTTCTTTCCGGCGAGGTCCTGGGCGGCCATCCGCCGCACGGCCCCGGCATCGGCGAGAGCCGCGAGCGCGGACGCCTCGATGTCCTCCGGCTCCGGGAGGCGTCCCGGTCCGGAGTCAGTTCCGGTCAGCCGGCCCTCCGCCGGCCGCAGCACGACCACTCCGCGGGACCGCAGCGTCGCGACGTTCGCCTGCGTGGCGGGATGCAGCCACATCTCGGTGTGCATCGCCGGCGCCATCACCACCGGGCAGGTGGCGGTCAGCAGCACATTGGTGAGCAGGTCGTCCGCCCGCCCGGACGCCGCGCGAGCGAGCAGGTCAGCGGTGGCCGGGGCGACGACCACCAGGTCGGCCTCGCGGCCGAGCCGGACATGGCTCACCTCGTGGGCGTCGGCCAGGACGGACGTGTGCGCCGGACGTCCGGACAGCGCCGCCCACGTGGTCTCGCCGACGAAGGAGAGCGCGGTGGCGGTGGGCACCACCTGCACCTCGTGGTCGGCCTCGGTGAACCGGCGCAACAGCAGGCACGCCTTGTAGGCGGCGATGCCTCCGGCCACGCCGAGGACGATCCGGCTCATCGACGGGCGGGCTCAGCCCAGGTCGTCGGCGCCGAACGGGTCCAGCGAGAAGTCGGGGTCGGCGGACGCCTCCGCGCGGGCGGCGGCCTCGGCCTCCGGATCGATCTCCGTGCACTCCAAGACCCCGGCGTTCACCTCGCGCAGCGCGATCGACAGCGGCTTCTCCTGGATGCCGATGTCCACCAGCGGGCCGACGTTCTCCAGCAGGCCCTCGCCGAGCTGGCTGTAGTAGGCGTTGATCTGCCGGGCACGCTTCGCAGCGAACAGCACCAGCCGGTACTTCGAATCGACCTTGGTGAGCAGTTCGTCGATCGGCGGGTTGGTGATCCCCTCGGGAGTGTGAGTGCTCAAATTCGGCTTCCTGATCGTGGACCGCGGCCGCGCGGGAAGCGCGCAGCCGTCACAGACCCAACAACTCTACCAACTGCCCCACCGCAGCGCCCAAATCGTCGTTCACCACGACATGGTCGAACTCTGCCGCCGCGGCCAGTTCGCCCTCCGCCGTCCGCAGTCGCCGGGCGACCTGGGCCGGCGTCTCGGTGCCCCGGGCGGCCAGCCGATCCCTGAGGGCGTCGAAGGACGGCGGTGCGATGAACACCGTCCGCACCTCCGGCAGGCGCGCCTTGACCTGCCGTGCGCCCTGCACCTCGATCTCGAGGATCACCCGCCGCCCGGCGGCGACCGCGGCCCGCACCGGCGCCGCGGGCGTCCCGTACCGGTCGGAGCCGTGCACGAGCGCCCATTCGAGCAGACCGTCCGAGGCGACCAGTTCGTCGAACTCCGCCTCGCTCACGAACAGGTAGTGCTGCCCGTCCACTTCCCCCGGACGGGGCGCGCGGGTCGTCGCGGAGACGGAGACCCACAGCTTTGGGTGGAGCGCGCGGAGGGCCTGGACGACCGTCCCCTTGCCGACCGCGGTTGGACCTGAGATGACAGTGACGTCACCGGTCACTGAACTCGGCCTTCAGGCCGGCCACCTGATGGCGGCCGAGCCCGCGGATACGTCGGTTGGGCGCGATGTCGAGTCGCTCCATCACCACCCCTGCCCGCTTCTCGCCCACGCGGGGCAGGGCCTTCAGCAGGTCGACGACCTTCACATGGGCGAGCACGTCGTCGTCCGCCGCGACTTCGAGTGCCTGGCTGAGCGTGAGCGCGCCGGTGCGGACCTTGCTCTTCAGTTCCGCGCGGCGACGCCGCGCTTCGGTAGCCGCCGCACGAGCGGCCTCGAGTTGCTCGGTGGTGAGCTGCGGGATAGTCACTTCGATGCCTTCGTGGTTTGGATGGGTTGCCGACAGGTTCAACCTAGCGGTGGCGAGGCCTCTCCGTCACGAGAACGGACATGTTCGTACACCCATCGACCATGTCCCGGTGCCGCCATCCCACTAGGAGGAATGGACGAACCTAACTCACCGCGGCCGAGAGCAGGTCCGCCACCCGCGCACGCAGCGCGGAGGCGTCCGGACCGGCCGAGATCACACCCCGGCCCACCACGGCCAGGACCTGGTCGACGGCATCGCCGAACAGGGCCGGCAGGTCCTCCATCCGGCCACCCTGGACGCCGATGCCCGGCACGAGGATCGAGCCGTTGAAGTCGGACAGGTCGCAGCCCAGGTTGTCGTGGGTGCCGCCCACGACCAGGCCGATGGCCTTCTGCCGGGACGCGTGGTTCACCTCGGTCGCCGCATCGATGATCGACTGCACCACCGACGCGTCCTGGGCGAGCGCGAGCTGCACCTGGCCGCCCTCCGGGTTGGAGGTGCGGGCCAGCACGTAGACGCCGCGCTCGTAGCGGTGCGCGCGCTCGAAGGCCGGGGCGAGCGAGCCGAAGCCGAGGTAGGGCGAGAGCGTGATCGCGTCCGCAGCGAGCGGGGAGCCGTCGGCGAGGTAGGCGTCGGCGTAGGCCTCCATCGTCGAGCCGATGTCGCCGCGCTTCACGTCGAGGATGCTGAGCGCACCCGTGCCCGCGATGTCGGCGAGCACCCGCTCCAGGGCCGCGATCCCCGCGGAGCCGTAGGCCTCGAAGAACGCCGACTGCGGCTTGAAGGCGGCGACCTGATCGCCGAGTGCCTCGACCAGCGTGCGCGCGCAGCGCTCGGCGCCCGCGGCACTGCACTCCAGGCCCCAGGCCTTGAGCAGGGACGCGTGCGGGTCGATGCCCACGCAGAGCGGTCCCCGGTCGGCGACCACCTCCCGGAGCCTGCGCCAGTAGGTGGTCACGATCCCTGCCTTTCTCCGTCGAGGGCGTTGATGGCTGCGGCGAGGCCGGGCCCGCCGTAGATGAAGCCAGTGTAGAGCTGGACGAGGCTCGCGCCGGCGTCGAACATGGCCATCGCGTCCGCGGCCGTCATGATCCCGCCGACACCCATCACGGGCAGCTTCGTGTGCGCGCAGAGGTAGCCGACGACCTCCCTGGCCCGAGCGGTCAGCGGGGCACCCGAGAGCCCGCCGGCCTCGGTCGCCGTCCCCTGGTCGGACGCGGCGAGCCCCTCGCGGGCCAGCGTGGTGTTGGTGGCGATCAGCCCGGCAGCACCGTGGGCCTCGCAGGTGGCGACGACCTCGTCCAGCTGCTCCCAGCTGAGGTCGGGGGCCACCTTCACGAAGACGGGGAGGGGACGTGCCGGTCCCGACCCCGTCATCCCGGCGCCCGACCCTGTCATCCCGGCGCCCGACCCTGTCATCCCGGCGGAAGCCGGGATCCCCGCACCGGTCCGGGGATCCCGGGTCGAGCCCGGGATGACGGTGGGCTGGAGCGTCGGGGCCTCGCTACCCTTCGTGACGCCGCTTCCTCTCGGCTCCTCGGAGACCGATGCGGCCTCCGCCACGAGCGCCCCCACCAACTCGGCGAGGGCGCCGGCGTCCTGGAGGCTGCGCAGGCCGGGGGTGTTGGGGCTGGAGACGTTCACCGCGACGTAGTCGGCATGCGGCGCGAGGAGCCGCAGCGAGGTGCGGTAGTCGGCGACCGCGTCCTCCAGCGGGACGACCTTGGTCTTGCCGATCGAGATCCCGACCGGCAGGCCGGCCACGCCGTTGCCACGGTAGACGTTCCGCGCGGCCAGCGTCGCGGCCACCGCCTCCGCCCCGGGGTTGTTGAAGCCCATCCGGTTGATCAGCGCGTGCGAGTCCCGTAGCCGGAACACCCGCGGACGATCGTTGCCGGGCTGGGCGCGCCCGCTCACGGTGCCGAGCTCCGCGAAGCCGAAGCCGAGCCCGCGCCAGGCCAGCACCGCGGACGCGTCCTTGTCCAGGCCCGCGGCCAGACCCACGCGGGACGGGAAGTCGATCCCGGCGACCGTGGCGGCCCGCCCGGCGCTCCCCGCCAGCAGCCCGGTCAGCGACCGGACCAGCGGCATCGAGCCCGGCCCGGAGAGCAACTCGATCAGCCGCTCGTGGATCGCCTCCGGGTCGCCGCCGTAGCTGCCGAACAGCACCGGACGCAGCAGCCGGGTGTAGCCGGCGTCCAGCAGCGCCGCGGGCAACCCCATCAGTCGAGCGTGGTCAGTTCGGCGCGGACGTCCGCGCTCCAGTCCTGCAGCGACCGGACGCCGACCGCGCCGCGCCGCAGCGCCTCGATACCCTGCACGCAGGCGCTCAGCCCCTGCACGGTGGTCACGCACGGCACGTCGGCGAGGATGGCGGCCGACCGGATCTCCCAGCCGTCGCGCCGCGGGTTGCCGTGCTTGGACGAGCCCTGCGGAGTGTTGAAGATCAGGTCGACCTCGCCGTCCAGGATGGCCTGCACGACGGTCTTCTCGCCGTTCGGGCCAGGGCCCTGGGATGCCTTGCGGATCACGGTGACGTCCACGTCCTGGCGGCGCAGCACCTGCGCGGTGCCCTCGGTGGCCAGCACCCTGAAGCCCAGGTCGGCGAGCCGCTTCACCGGGAAGATCGCGTGCCGCTTGTCCCGGTTGGCGACCGAGACGAATACCGTGCCGGTGACCGGCACGTTGCCGAAGGACGCCGCCTGGCTCTTGGCGAAGGCCGTGCCGAAGGTGACGTCCAGCCCCATCACCTCGCCGGTCGACTTCATCTCCGGGCCGAGCAGCGTGTCCACCCACGAGCCGTCGGCGGTGCGGAACCGGTTGAACGGCATCACGGCTTCCTTCACCGCGATCGGCGCCGAGTCCAGCGTGGTGGTGCCGTCCGCGCCCTCGGCCCGCAGCACGCCCTCGGCGCGCAGCTCGGCGACGGTCGTCCCCAGAGAGATCCGGGTAGCGGCCTTCGCCAGCGGGGTGTCGGTCGCCTTGGACACGAACGGGACGGTCCGGGACGCCCGCGGGTTCGCCTCGAGGACGTACAGGATGTCGCCGAGCAGGGCGTACTGGATGTTCAGCAGCCCGCGGACGCCGACCCCCCGCGCGATCGCCTCGGTCGACTGCCGGATCTGCTCGATCACCTCGTTGCCCAGGGTGATCGGCGGCAGGGAGCAGGCCGAGTCGCCGGAGTGGATGCCCGCCTCCTCGATGTGCTCCATGACGCCGCCGAGGTACAGCTCCTCGCCGTCGAACAGCGCGTCCACGTCGATCTCGATCGCGTCGTCCAGGAAGCGGTCGACGAGCACCGGGTGCGCGGGGGTGATGTCGGTGGCACGTTCGATGTAGCCGGCCAGCGATGCGTCGTCATAGACGATCTCCATGCCCCGTCCGCCCAGCACGTAGGACGGGCGCACCAGCACCGGGTAGCCGATCTCGTGCGCGATCGCGAGAGCCTCCGTCGCGGACTCGGCCATGCCGTAGGCGGGGGCCGGCAGCCCCGCGTCAGCCAGCACCTGGCCGAAGGCACCCCGCTCCTCGGCCAGCTCGATCGCCTCCGGCGGAGTGCCCACGATCGGGACGCCCGCGTCCTTCAGGGCCTGGGCGAGCTTCAGCGGCGTCTGCCCGCCGAGCTGCACGATCACACCGGCCACCGGTCCGGCGAGTCGTTCGGCGTGGTACACCTCGAGCACGTCCTCCAGCGTGAGCGGCTCGAAGTACAGCCGGTCGGAGGTGTCGTAGTCGGTGGAGACGGTCTCCGGGTTGCAGTTGACCATCACGGCCTCGTAGCCGGCCGCCCGCAGCGCCATGGCGGCGTGCACGCACGAGTAGTCGAACTCGATGCCCTGGCCGATCCGGTTCGGGCCGCTGCCCAGGATCAGCACCGCCGGCTTCTCCCGTGGCGCGACTTCGGTCTCCTCGTCGTAGGACGAGTAGTGGTACGGGGTGCGGGCGGCGAACTCCGCGGCGCAGGTGTCCACCGTCTTGTAGACCGGCCGGACGCCGAGCGCCCAGCGGACGCCGCGCACCACGTCCGTGCTGAGGTTGCGCAGGGCCGCGATCTGGCCGTCCGCCAGGCCGTGCCGCTTGGCCAGGCGCAGCAGGTCCGCGGTCAGTTCCGGCGCGCTCCGCACCAGCTGCGCGACCTCGAAGACGAGCTGCAACTGGTCGACGAACCACGGGTCGATCCGGGTGACCTCGTGCACCTGCTGTGCCGTCGCGCCCAGCCGGAACGCCTGCATGACCAGGTTCAGCCGGCCGTCGTGGGGACGGCGCAGGTCGGTCAGCACCTCGTCCAGCGGACGGGTGAGCGGCGAGGTGAAGTCGAAGCCGGCCTTCGCGTCCTCCAGCGAGCGCAGCGCCTTGCCGAGCGCCTCGGTGAAGTTGCGGCCGATCGCCATCGCCTCGCCGACGCTCTTCATGTGGGTGGTGAGGGTCGCATCCGCGGTCGGGAACTTCTCGAACGCGAACCGCGGCGCCTTCACGACCACGTAGTCGAGCGTCGGCTCGAAGGACGCCGGGGTCTCGGCGGTGATGTCGTTGGGGATCTCGTCGAGCGTGTAGCCCACCGCGACCTTGGCGGCGATCTTGGCGATCGGGAAGCCGGTGGCCTTCGACGCCAGCGCGGACGACCGCGACACGCGCGGGTTCATCTCGATCACGATCAGCCGGCCGTTGTCGGGGTTGATCGCGAACTGGATGTTGCAGCCGCCGGTGTCGACGCCGACGGCCCGGATCACCGCGATCGCGACATCCCGCATCGCCTGGTACTCACGGTCGGTCAGCGTCATGGCGGGGGCGACGGTGATCGAGTCGCCGGTGTGCACGCCCATCGGGTCGAGGTTCTCGATCGAGCACACGATCACGACGTTGTCCGCCGCATCCCGCATGACCTCGAGCTCGTACTCCTTCCAGCCGAGCACGGACTCCTCGATCAGCACCTCGGTCACCGGGGACGCCTGCAGGCCGCGGCCGGCGATCCGGCGCAGCTCGTCCTCGTCGTGCGCGAAGCCGGAGCCGACGCCGCCCATCGTGAACGACGGCCGGACCACGACCGGGTAGCCCAGGTCGCCCGCCGCGGCGAGCACCTCGTCCATCGTGTGGCAGATCGCGGAGCGCGCCACCTCCGGGTTCGCGCCCGGGACGTCGAGGGAGGCGACGATCTCCTTGAACTTCTCCCGGTCCTCGCCCTTCTGGATGGCGTCGAAGGACGCCCCGATCAGCTCCACCCCGTACTTCGCCAGCACGCCGGAGTCGTGCAGGGCCACCGCGGCGTTCAGCGCGGTCTGCCCGCCCAGGGTGGCCAGCAGGGCGTCCGGGCGCTCCGCGGCGATCACCTTCTCCAGGAACTCCGGCTGGATCGGCTCGATGTAGGTCGCGTCCGCGAACTCCGGATCGGTCATGATCGTCGCCGGGTTGGAGTTCACCAGGACCACCCGGAACCCCTCCTCGCGCAGCACGCGGCAGGCCTGCGTCCCGGAGTAGTCGAACTCGCACGCCTGGCCGATCACGATCGGCCCGGAGCCGATCACCAGGATCGATTTGATGTCGGTCCTGCGCGGCATCAGGCGTCCTCTCCCCCGGCCCGCGCGTGGTCACGGCGCGCGGCCATCATCTCGGTGAACCGGTCGAACAGATAGCCGGCGTCGTGGGGACCGGCGGCGGCCTCGGGGTGGTACTGGACGGAGAAGCCGCGCAGCTCGCCGTCCGTCCCGCGCAGTTCGAGGCCCTCCACCACCTGGTCGTTGAGGCAGACGTGCGAGACCCGCGCCTCGCCCCATCGGGTCGGGGTGCCCGCGTCGAGCGGGGCGTCGACGGCGAACCCGTGGTTGTGCGCGGTGATCTCGACCTTGTTCGTGGTCAGGTCCTTCACGGGCTGGTTGATCCCACGGTGGCCGTACTTCAGCTTGTAGGTGCCGAAGCCGAGCGCGCGGCCGAAGATCTGGTTGCCGAAGCAGATGCCGAAGTACGGCAGGCCCGCGTCCAGCACCTGCCGCAGCAGGGCGACCGCGTCGTCCGCGGCGGCCGGGTCACCGGGCCCGTTGGAGAAGAACACCCCGTCCGGAGCCAGGTCGCGGACGGTGTCGATGCCCACGCTCGCGGGCAGCAGGTGCACCTCGATGCCGCGTTCGGACATCCGCGTCGGCGTCATGTCCTTGATGCCGAGATCGATCGCGGCCACGGTGAACCGCCGCTCCCCCACCGCCGGCGTCACCTGCGGCTCCGCGACGGTCACGTCCGCCACCAGGTTCGCCCCGGCCATCTGCGGCGCCTCCAGCACCCGCCCCAGCAGCCGCTCGGGATCGAGTTCGACGGTGGAGATGCCCACCCGCATCGCCCCGCGCTCACGCAGGTGCCGGGTCAGCGCGCGGGTGTCGACCTCCGCGATGCCGACCACGCCCTGGTTGCGCAACTCGGCGTCCAGTGAGCGGTTCGAGCGCCAGTTCGAGCGCACCCGGGAGAGGTCGCGCACCACGTAGCCGGCCACCCAGATCCGGGACGACTCGTCGTCCTCGTCGTTCCAGCCGGTGTTGCCGATGTGCGGAGCGGTCGCGACCACGACCTGCCGGTGGTAGCTGGGGTCGGTCAGCGTCTCCTGGTAGCCCGACATGCCCGTGGAGAAGACCGCCTCACCGAAAGCCTCACCAGTGGCGCCGAAGGAGATCCCGCGGAACGACCTGCCGTCCTCAAGGACCAGGAGTGCGGGCACTTGCTGGGCGGAGAAGAGGCTACTGGGCATGGACGTCCTTCTGCTGGGCGAGAGCGGTTCAGCGATCGGGCCGGGGACGACCATAGCCTAAGCGGGACGGCCCTCCCCGGGACGCCCGTGTTTTCACGGCCGGGCTTCGCGGACGATCGCGCCGAGGACGCCGTTCAGCAGCGCCGGCGAGTCGTCGGTCGAGAGCTGGGTGGCCAGCTCGACGCACTCCGCGATCGCGACGGCGGGGTCGGTGCCGGCGTGTAGGGCCTCGAAGGCCGCCATGCGCGCGAGGTTGCGGTCGACGCGCGGCATCCGCTCCAGCGTCCAGCCGGACGGCAGGTGGCTGCCGACCAGCGCGTCCAGTTCGGCGGCGTGGGCGGTGACACCGGTGACCAGTTCGGCCGTGAACTCCCGCACCGGCGGGTCGGCGGCCTCGGTGTGGGCGGCGAGCACGTCCGCCGTCGGCAGCCCGCGCAGGTCGGCCTCGAACAGGATGTCGAGCGCCCGCTTGCGGGCCTTGGTGCGGGTGGGCACCCGCTTGGTGGACTCGGGAGGGGTCACTCAGACCCGGCCGAGGTAGTTGCCGTCCCTGGTGTCGACCTTGACCCGCTCACCGGTGGTGATGAACAGCGGCACCTGGATCTGCAGGCCGGTCTCGACGGTGGCCGGCTTGGTGCCGCCGGTGGAGCGGTCGCCCTGCAGGCCCGGCTCGGTGTAGGTGACCTCGAGCTCGACCGACGCGGGCAGGTCGATGTACAGCGGGTTGCCGTCGTGCAGCGCGACGGTGGCGGTGGCGTTCTCCAGCAGGTAGTTCTTGGCGTCGCCGACCACGTCCTCGCTGAGGTTCAACTGGTCGTAGGTGTCGGTGTCCATGAACACGTACGCCTCGCCGTCGTGGTACAGGTACTGCATCTCGCGGCGGTCGACGCTGGCGGACTCCACCTTGGTGTCGGAGTTGAACGTGCGGTCGACGACCTTGCCGGTGAGCACGTGCTTGAGCTTGCTGCGGACGACGGTGTTGCCCTTGCCCGGCTTGTGGTGCTGGAACCAGATCACGGTCCAGAGCTGTCCGTCGATGTCGAGGACAACGCCGTTCTTCAGGTCGTTGGTGGAGATGGTTGGCACGTGCGCCCGCTTTCGTTCCGTCCGGCAATCGCGACCGCTCAGTCTAGCGGCCTGCCAGCCCTCGGCAGAATCGCGACCGCTCTGCCGCAGCCAAGGCCGCTGGATCCACGTGAGCGGTCCCTGAGCCCGAATCTTCGGACATCGCTCGTCGAGCTTGTCGAGACGCGCTCGCACTACGAGGTCACCAGCCCTTCGTGACGCCGTCCTCGTTCCTCGGGCGGCTCCTCAGGGGGCGAGTGGCGGACGGCGCAGGCCCGCGAGGAGGTCGGCTTTCGCCTGGGCGCGGGGCAGGGAGTGCTCGGCCATCCAGTCGGCGGTCGCTTCGCCGCCGGCGTCGCGCAGGCCGGCGATCACCTGGCTCACGACCTCGGGGGTCTTGTTCTGGCTCATCTTCGCCTTGCCGTCGAGCCGGGTGATCCGCAGCTCCACGCCGACGATCGCGCGCAGCAGCTTGTCCACCGCTGCGGTGTCCAGCGCGTCCACGGAGGCGTCGCCGTGCGCTGCGCTGAGCCGCCGGACGGCGTCCAGCAGCCACTCGCGGTCCCGGTGGACCACGAGCTCGCCCCAGACGTGCACGGTGACGTAGTTCCACGTCGGCACGGTCGGCGATCCCGGCCGGCTCAGCCATTCCGCGTCCACGTAGTCGCCGGGTCCGTGCAGGATGAACAGCGCCTCGGCCGGAGCCTCGGCAGCGGCCCGCCACTGGTCGTTCACCAGGGCCAGGTGGCCGATCAGCCGGCCGTGCGGACTGCCGTCCGCCTCGTGCAGCATCGGCACATAGGTGGCGACGAGTCCGTCCGGCCCGGACGTGACCAGGTCGCCGGCCGGCGCGGACGCGAGCACCGCCGCGATCTGCTCCCCGGTCATGGCGAAGTGCGCGGGTATGTACATCAGCCCTCGTTGAGCCCGAGGAAAGCGTCGGCGAGCACGCCTTCCGGCGGGCCGGAGACGATCGTCGGCACGCCGAGCGCGGCGAGCAGGACGAACCTCAGGTTCGAGCCGCGGGTCTTCTTGTCCAGGCTCATCGTCTCCCGCAGGCTCAGCCACGCGCCGTCCGGGTAGGTGGTGGGCAGTCCGGCGAGCGACAGCACCCGCCGGTGCCGCGCGACGAGCTCGCCGTCGATCAGGTCCAGCCGTCGCGCCAGCTCGGCGGCGTACACCATGCCCACCGCCACGGCCTGACCATGCCGCCACAGGAAGTGCTCCTGCCGCTCGATGGCGTGGCCGAGCGTGTGGCCGTAGTTGAGCGCCTCCCGGCCGATGTCGCCCCCGGACGACGTTCGCTCCCGCAGGTCTGTGGCCACGACGGCCGCCTTCACCGCCACCGCCCGCCGGATCAGTTTCGCCTGCCGCTCACTCGCCGGACGCAGCGCGTCCTCCGGGTCCTCCTCGAACTCGTCGAGGATCGCGGGATCGGCGATGAAGCCGCACTTCAGCACCTCCGCCATGCCCGAGCGCAGCTCGCCGTCCGGCAGCGTGGTGAGGAAGTCCAGGTCGGCGAGCACGGTGAACGGCTCGTGGAAAGCCCCGACGAGGTTCTTGCCCGCGGACAGGTTGATCCCGGTCTTGCCGCCGACCGCCGCGTCCACCATCGCCAGCAGCGATGTCGGCAGCGCCAGGTAGCGGACGCCCCGCAGCCACGTGGCCGCGACGAATCCCGCCAGATCGGTCGTGGCGCCGCCACCGAGGCCGAGCACGGCGTCCGAGCGGGTGAAGCCGGCCTCGGCGAGGGCCTCCCAACAGCGCTGCAGCACCTCTCCGGTCTTGCCCGCCTCGGCCTCCGGCACGCGGATCGCGGTCACCTGCTGGTCGAGCCCGGTCGTGATCGTCGGCAGCAGCGGCGCCAGCCCGGGCGGGTGGATCACCGCCACCCGCTCCACGCCGTCCAGGAATTGCGGCAGCAGCTTCGACACGCCCGCCCCCACCAGCACCTGGTAGGGCTGGTCGGTGGCCACGTCGATCGGCTCCCAGGTCATCGCACGGCTCCTTGCAGCTCGGAGATGGCTGCCGCCACCTCGACGGCGGTCAGCCGGTCGGTGTCCACGACGAGCGAGGCCACCGCCGCGTAACAGGGTGCCCGTTCCGCGAGCAGAGCGTCCATACGATCCCGGATGGCGACCAGTGCCGCCATCCCGAAGCTGTTCATGCCCAGTCTGCGCGTCGCGATCGCGACGGACGTCCGCAGCCACGCCACCGGCAGCCCGGCGAGGGCCTCCCGGACGGCCGCCGAGTCCACCGCGCCGCTGCCCAGGGCCACCACGCCGGGACGGGCCAGGGCGGTCAGCGACACCTGCTCCTCGACCGCCCGGTAGGCGGCCTCCCCGCCGGCGAAGGCCTCCTCGGCGGTCTGGCCCAGACCCGCCTCGACGAGGTCGTCCACCTCGATCAGGGGCAGCCCCCGTTGCCGGGCGAGCAGGCCCGCGACGGTGGACTTCCCGGAGCCCGGGATGCCGACCAGGAGGAGGTCGGGTCGGCTCAACCGAGGCGCCGCTCGCCCAGCCGCGCCAGGTACCCGGCGTGGTTGCGCCGCACCTCGGCCAGCGAGTCGCCACCGAACTTCTCCAGGGCGAGTTCGGCGAGGACGAGGGCGACCATCGCCTCCGCCACGACACCGGCAGCGGGCACCGCGCACACGTCCGAGCGCTGGTGGTGGGCCTGGGCCGCCTCGCCGGTGGTGACGTCGATCGTGCGCAGCGCCCTCGGCACGGTGGCGATCGGCTTCATCGCCGCCCGGACGCGAAGCACCTCGCCGTTGCTCATCCCGCCCTCGGTGCCCCCGGACCGGTTGGACAGCCGGTGGACGCCCGAGTCGGCGGGCAGCATCTCGTCATGGGCGAGACTGCCGCGGGTGGCGGCGAGGGCGAAGCCGTCGCCGACCTCGACGCCCTTGATCGCCTGGATGCCCATCAGCGCGCCGGCGAGCCGTGCGTCCAGCCTGCGGTCACCCTGGGTGTGCGACCCGAGGCCCGGTGGCAGCCCGTACGCGAGCACCTCGACCACGCCGCCGAGGGTGTCGCCGTCGGTCTTGGCCGCGGCGATCTCGGCCAGCATGGCCTCGCCGGCCGCCTGGTCGAAGCAGCGGACGGGATGCGCGTCGACCGCCGCCAGGTCGTCCGGGCCCGGCAGCACCGGCGCCGTGCTCTCGGCCGAGCCGATCCGCACCACGTGACTCAGCACCCGGATCCCGATGGCCTGCTCCAGGAAGCCGGTGGCCACCCGACCGAGTGCCACTCTGGCCGCGGTCTCGCGCGCGGAGGCGCGCTCCAGGATCGGCCGGGCCTCGTCCCAGTCGTACTTCTGCATGCCGGCCAGGTCGGCGTGACCGGGACGGGGCCGGGTCAGCGCGGCGTTTCGGGCCAGCGCCTCCAGCTCCTCCGCGGGCACCGGGTCGGGCGACATCACGGTCTCCCACTTCGGCCACTCCGAGTTGCCGACCTCGATCGCGATCGGCGATCCCAGCGCCTCACCGTGGCGCACCCCGGCCAGAATCGTCACTTCGTCGGCCTCGAACTTCATCCGCGCGCCCCGGCCGGTGCCCAGCCGGCGCCGGGCCAGGGCGTCCGCGATGTCGGCGGAGGTGATCCCGACATGGGCCGGGATGCCCTCGATCGTGGCGACGAGAGCCCGCCCGTGCGACTCGCCGGCGGTCAGGTAGCGCAGCATCGCAGGCCTACTTGCCGTAGCAGGTCTTGTGGTTGGCGTCGCTGGCCTGGCACCACTCCAGATACTTCTGCTTGCCCTGGAGGAACTCGTTGTAGTCCGAGGTGAACAGCGTCTCTCCGGACTCCGGGTTCACCGTGATGAAGAACAGCCAGTCGCCGTCGGCGGGATGGAGGGCCGCCTCCATCGACGCCTTGCCGGGGTTGGAGATCGGGCCGGGCGGCAGGCCCTTGTGCAGCCGCGTGTTGTACGGCGAGTCGTAGGCGAGGTCCTTGGAGGACAGGTTGAGCACGCCCGACTTCTTCACTGCGTACGCCACGGTCGAGTCGAACTCGAGCTTCATGCCCTGGGCGAGGCGGTTGTAGATCACCCGGGCGACCTTCGGCCGGTCGTCGGCCTTGAAGGTCTCCTTCTCCACGATGCTCGCGGCGATGAGCACCTGGTACGGCGAGTAGCCCAGCGCCTTCGCGCCGTCCTGGAAGCCGAGATCGTCTGCGATCCTGTTGAACTGCTGCGTGGTCAGCTTGATCACCGACTTGACGGAGGGCTTGTCGGGCAACTCGTAGGTTTCGGGGAACACGAAGCCCTCGGCGCCCCGCTTCGCCCAGGTTGGCAGGCCGAGCTTCTTCCAGTCCTTCAGGGCCTTCGTGAACTCCTTCTCCGGCAGTCCGCTGGCCTTGGCCATGACCTTCACCGAGTCGGTCAGCCGCAGCCCTTCCCGCAACGTCATCCGGTTGTGCACGACGTTCTTGGGGTCGAGCAGCATGGCGAGGGCGACCTTCGCCGGGAGCTGCGTCTTGAGGTTGTACTTGCCGTAGGGGATGGACGGGTTGCCGTTCGCCGCCGCCTCGCGCGTGAACGCCTTGGTGGTCTTGACCACGTCCGCCTCGACGAGGATGTCGGCGATGTCGGACAGCGCCGCCCCCTTGGGGATGGTCACCTCGACCGGTGCGATCCCCTCGCCGACGTAGTCCTCCGCCGTCCGGTATTCCATCCACGCGTCGTGCGCCTTGGAGTAGATGAACCAGCCGCCGGCGATGAACACGGCGAGGGAGAGCAGGACGGCGAACGCCGAACGGACCTTGTACCAGATCTCCTTGTAGTCCAGCTTCCCGGTCTCGGGGTCCTTGATCTCCCCGGGGAATCGGTTACTCATCCGCAGGAGTCCTTCCTTCCGCCGGCGCCGGAAACAGTTCTCCCGCGGGCCGGCCGGTCGTGCGCTCGTGGTGCAGGGTCTGCTCCAAGAGTGCCACGGCCGCAGCCTGATCGATCACCGGACGCTGCCGGCGGGTGCTGCGTCCGGCCCCGGACAGCTGCCGGGACGCGGTCACCGTGGTCAGTCTCTCATCCACCAGCCGAATCGGCACGCCGGGCAGCGCCGCGGCGAGCTCCGTGGCGACGTCACGGACGGCCAGGGCCGCCGGGCCCTCGGCCCCCGCGAGGTTCCGCGGCAGCCCGAGGACGAGCTCGAGCGGCTCGTACTCGGCGACCAGGTCGCGGATCCGGGCGATGGCCTCGGCGCCGGCCGGCACCGTGGTGACCGGGTGGGCCAGGATGCCGTCCGGGTCGCTCGCCGCGACGCCGATCCTGGCCTTCCCCCAGTCGAGGGCCAATCGGACGCCCCTGCGCACGTCAGCCGGCCAGCGCGGCGCGGATGTCGGCCAGCGCCTTCGGCGCGGCGTCCGCCTGCGCGCCGCCGCCCTGCGCGAGGTCGTCCCGGCCGCCGCCGCGCCCACCGAGCGCAGCCGCGCCGACGCCCACCAGGGCGCCTGCCTTGGCACCGAGCGCCCGCGCGGCCTCCGTGGTGGCCACGATCAGCACCGGCTTCCCGCCCCCCGAGCCGATCAGCGCCACCACGCCCGGACGCCCGCCGAACGCCGCCCGCGCCTCCATCGCCAGGGTGCGCAGGTCGTCGGCCGGCGTGCCCGGGAGGTGCGTGGCGACCAGCTCATAGCCGGCCACGTGCTCGGCCCCCGCGACCAGCGCGGGCACGTTGCCGAGCAGCTCTCGGCTGCGCAGGCTCGCGATCTCCTTCTCGGCCGCCTTCACCTGCGCGATGAGCTTCGCGACCCGGTCGGTCAGCTGGTCCGGCTGCACCTTCAGCAGGTCGGACAGCCCCGCGACGAGGGCGCGCTCCTTCGCCAGGTGCGCGAACGCGTCGGTGGAGACGAACGCCTCGACCCGGCGCAGGCCCGAACCCACGGACGACTCCCCCAGCAGGCTCAGCAGCCCGATCTGGGAGGTGCGCTCGACATGGGTGCCGCCGCACAGCTCACGGGACCACGGGCCGCCCAGCTCGACCATCCGGACGATGTCGCCGTACTTCTCGCCGAACATCGCCTGAGCGCCGAGCGCCCGCGCCTCCGCCAGCGGCAGCTCCCGCGCGGTCACCTCGTAGTCGGAGCGGATGGCCTCGTTGCTGACGCCCTCCAGCTCCTCCTTCAGCGCGTTGCTCAGCGCCTGCGGGGAGTTGAAGTCGAAGCGCAGGTAGCCGGGCTTGTTGTACGAGCCGGCCTGGTGGGTCGACTCCCCCAGCAGCTGCCGCAGCGCTGCGTTCACGATGTGGGTCGCCGTGTGCGCCTGACAGGCGCCCGCGCGGGCCTGCGCGTCGACCGCAGCCACCACCCGCGAGCCCGCCGCGAGCTCGCCGTCGTCGACCCGCACCTTGTGCACGACCAGTCCCTGCACGGGACGCTGCACGTCCAGCACCTCGAGGCTGAGGCCGTCGCCGGTGATCAGGCCGGAGTCGGCGTCCTGACCGCCGGCCTCCGCGTAGAACGGGGTCTGGTCGAGGACGACCTCCACCATGTCGCCGGGGACGGCCCGGTCGACCAGCCGGCCGTCCGCGACGATGCCCCGCACAGTCGCGTCCGCGACCAGGTCGGTGAAGCCGAGGAACGGCACCTCGCCCTGCCCGCGCAGCGTCCGGTACGCCTCGGTGGCCGCGGCAGAGCCCTTCTTGGCCTTCGCGTCGGCCCGAGCCCGGTCCCTCTGCTCCTGCATCAGGCGCCGGAAGCCGGCCTGGTCGACGCTCAGCCCCTGCTCGGCCGCCATCTCGAGGGTGAGGTCGATCGGGAAGCCGTAGGTGTCATGCAGCGCGAACGCCCGGTCGCCGGAGATCTCGGTGCTGTGCTCGGCCCGCGCCTGACCCGCGGCGAGGTCGAAGATCTGGGTGCCGGCCGCGAGCGTGCGCCGGAAGGCGTCCTCCTCGCCGTAGGCCACCTGGCTGACCCGCGACCAGTGCTCGCCGATCTCCGGGTAGGAAGCGGACATCAGGTCGCGGCTGACCGGCAGCAGCTCGGGCAGCACCGGATCGGTGACGCCCAGCAGCCGCATCGAGCGGACGCTGCGGCGCAGCAGCCGGCGCAGCACGTAGCCACGTGCCTCGTTGCCGGGGGTGACGCCGTCGGTCATCAGCATCAGCGACGACCGGACGTGGTCGCCGACCACGCGCAGCCGGACGTCCGACTGCGGGTCGGCGCCGTACCTCGTCCCGGCCAGTTCGGCGGCCCGGGTGATCACCGGGAAGATCTCGTCGATCTCGTACATGTTGGCGACGCCCTGCAGCAGGTACGCGGTGCGCTCCAGGCCCATGCCGGTGTCGATGTTCTTGCTCGGCAGCTGCCGGGCCACGTCGAAGTCGTCTTTCGCGCGGACGGCGGACAGCTCCTCGGTCTGGAAGACGAGGTTCCAGATCTCCAGGAAGCGGTCCTCGTCCACGACCGGCCCGCCGTCCGGCCCGAACTCGGGCCCGCGGTCGATGTAGATCTCGCTGCAGGGACCACCGGGGCCGGGGACGCCCATGTGCCAGTAGTTGTCCTTCAGGCCGCGGCGCTGGATCCGCTCGTCGGGGATGCCCATCCTGCGCCAGAGGGCGGCGGCCTCGTCGTCGTCAAGGTACACGGTGACCCAGACCTTGTCGGGGTCGAAGCCGTAGCCACCCTCGGCCGGCGAGCCGGTGACCAGCTCCCAGGCGTAGGAGATCGCGCCTTCCTTGAAGTAGTCGCCGAAGGAGAAGTTGCCGTTCATCTGGAAGAACGTGCCGTGCCGGGTGGTCTTGCCCACCTCTTCGATGTCGAGGGTGCGGACGCACTTCTGCACGCTCGCCGCGCGGTCGTAGGGAGCGTCCTCCGCGCCGGTGAAGTACGGCTTGAACGGCACCATGCCGGCGTTGACGAAGAGCAGGGTCGGGTCGTTGTAGACCAGCGGCGCCGACGGCACGATGACGTGGTCGCGAGCCGCGAAGAAGTCGAGGAAGCGCTGGCGGATGTCAGCTGTTTTCATGGTCGAATGTCCTTGTCGGGAGCGGCGCGGAGCGCCGGTACTGCGGAAGCGGATGGTCCTCCTGGACGAGACGGTCCGGCGTGCCGGACGGATTCACTCGTCCAGGCCGAGAGCCTCGCGCAATTCGCCCTCCCGGGTGTCCATGGCGTCGCCCATGGTGGTGAGGAACTCGCCGACCCAGTCGACCAGCCCGCTACGGCTCTTCTCGATCTGGTCGGCCACACCCTTGGGGGTGAAGCGCTCGTAGTACTCGCGGCCCTTCACCACGATCAGCGCGGTCAGGCCCACGCCGACGGCGAACCAGAACAGCCGCTTGCCCATCACTTGACCTTCTTCTTGCCGCCGGCGGTCTTCCTGCCGGTCACCGCCTGGCGCACGCCATAGGTGAAGGCCGCGGTCTTGATCAGCGGGCCACCGAGCGTGGACGCGAACAGCGTGGAGAGCTGGGCCGCGTTCTCACTGACCACGGTCGCGTGCTGGCTGACCTTCGCCACGTCCTCGGTCACCACGCTGAGCTTGCCCAGCTCGGTGTTGGTGGCCGTCACGGTGCCCTTCAGTTCCTGCAGGATCGGCACCGAGTTGTGCCCGAGGTCACGGACGGCGAGGCGCAGTTCCTCCAGGACCCTGCCCAGCTTCAGCAGCGGGACCGCACAGAACACGACGAACGCCACCGCGGCCACGGCCGCGATCAGGCCGGCGATCTCTCCGGCGTTCATGGGCTACCTCGCTGTCTCGAAAAGGTTCACGGGCAAGACTAGACGACGCACTCCCGCCGAACGCCACCGTTCCGGTCAAACGCCACCGCCTGCGGTGTGGCGTTTGACCGGAACGGTGGCGTTCGCTGGCCTGGGTGTCAGGCCTCGGCGGGGGCGCTGTCGGCGTTCGCAGTCTCCGTCGTGGTGGCCGGGGTGGCGCGCCAGGCGCGGTTCACCGTGCGCTCGACGAAGAAGAGGCTCACCACCGCACCGACCAGGGCGGCGGCGGCCGGCAGCAGCATGCTGGAGGCCATCGCTGCGGTGAAGCCGGCCTGCAGCGCCTCGGGCAGGCGGCCGGCGGCCTCCGCGCGGCTGCCGGCGGCCGCACCACCCGGCAGGGTCACCGCGAGCCGGGCCTGGATCAGTGCGGCTATCGCGGCACTGCCGAGCACGGCGCCGACCTGCCGCACCGAGTTGTAGACGCCGGAACCGGCGCCGGCGTCCGCCGGGGCCAGGTTGTGGGTGGCCGTCGCGCTGATCGGCGAGAAGGTGAACGCGCTGCCGATGCCCATCAGGCCGCTCGGCAGCAGCAGCCGCCACCACAGGCTCTCGTCCGGAACGAGCCACACCGCGTACCAGACCATCGCGGCTGCCATGCCGAACAGGCCGGCGCCGGCCAGGTAGCGGGTGTGCACACAGTCGACCAGCCGTCCGACCACGGGTGCCAGACCGCCGGAGAACACCGCCATCGGCACCAGCTGCAGCGCGGCCCGGGTGGGGCTGAAGCCCAGAACGAGCTGGTAGTAGAACACCAGCGGCAGCGAGTTGGACGTGATCGCGACGCCAACCATGGCGATGGCGGTGTTGGCCAGGGAGAAGTTCCGGTCGCGGAACAGGCGCAGCGGCAGGAGCGGTTCGCCGCGTCCGACGCGCTGCCACCAGACGAAGATGCCGAGCACCACCAGGCCGGTGACGATCAGCCCCCAGACGCTGATCGGTCCCCAGATCTGCCCCCATGCGTAGGTCTCGCCCTCCTGGATGCCGAAGACCAGGCACGTCATGCCGATCGCCCACAGCACCACGCCGGGGATGTCGAAGCGGTGGCTGTGGGTCTCCAGGTCGGGGACGAGGCGCCAGGCGAGCACGAAGCCGACGATCCCGACCGGGATGTTCACGAAGAAGATCCACTCCCAGCCGAGCCCGTCGACGAGGAAGCCCCCGAGGATCGGACCGACCAGGGTCGCGACGGCGGCGGTGGCGCCCCACAGGCTCATCGCCTGGCCGCGCTCGTGCGGCGGGAACGTCCGGGTGATCACCGACATCGTCTGCGGAGTGAGCAGCGAGGCGCCCAGACCCTGCACGGCCCGGGCGGCGATCAGCATCTCGATCGAGCTCGAGAACCCGCACCAGGCCGACGCGAGGGTGAAGACCACCAGCCCCAGCAGGTAGATCCGCTTGGGACCGAAGCGGTCGCCCAGACGGCCCGTCACCAGCAGCGGCACGGCGTAGGTCAGCAGGTACGCGCTGGTCACCCAGATCACCGAGTTGATGTCGGTGTGCAGCCCCTGCATGATCCGCGGGTTCGCCACCGAGACGATCGTGGTGTCGACCAGGATCATGAAGAACCCCACCACCAATGCCCAGAGGGCCGGCCAGGGCTTGTAGGCGTGGGTCACGTCCCGGGGGAACCTCTCAGGACCCGATTTCATTCCGCCCGAACGGTACCCTCGCCGCGGCCCAGCAGCCCCTCGAGGACGCGGAGCCGCTCGGCCAGGGCGGCCTCGTTGCCGTGCTCGGTGGGCTCGTAGTAGCGGGCGTCGGCGAGCTCGTCCGGCAGGTACTGCTGGGCGGCCACCCCGTGCTCGGCATCGTGGGCGTACTGGTAGCCCTTCCCGTGGCCATAGGTCTTCGCACCCGGGTAGTGCGCGTCCCGCAGGTGCGCCGGGACGGTGCCGATCCGGCCCGCGCGCACGTCCGCGATCGCGGCGTCCACGGCCTTGATCACGGCGTTGGACTTGGGCGCCAGCGCGCACGCCACCACCGCCTGGGCGAGGTTGATCCGGGCCTCCGGCATGCCGATCAGCTGGACGGCCTGGGCCGCGGCCACGCACGTCTGCAGCACCGACGGCGCGGCCATGCCGATGTCCTCGCTGGCCAGGATGATCAGCCGGCGGGCGATGAACCGCGGATCCTCACCGGCCTCCAGCATGCGGGCCAGATAGTGCAGCCCGGCCTGCACGTCCGAGCCCCGAAGGCTCTTGATGAACGCGCTGATCACGTCGTAGTGCTGGTCGCCGGCGCGGTCGTAGCGGACGGCGGCCTTGTCGACCGCGGCCGAGACGATCTCGGTGTCGATCTCCGCTCCGCCCTGGGCGGCGGCGCCGGCGGCCGCCTCCTCCAGGTAGGTGAGCGCGCGCCGGGCGTCCCCGCCGGCGAACCGCAGCAGCGCCGAGCGGGCGTCGTCGGTGAGCTGGTACTCCCCGCCCAGGCCGCGCTCCTCGGTGAGCGCGCGGTCGAGCAGCACGCCGATGTCCGCGTCGGTGAGCGGCTTGAGGGTGAGCAGCAGCGAGCGGCTGAGCAGGGGCGAGATCACGGAGAAGGACGGGTTCTCCGTGGTGGCGGCGATCAGGGTGATCAGGCGGTTCTCCACGGCGGGCAGCAGCACGTCCTGCTGCGCCTTGTTGAACCGGTGCACCTCGTCGACGAACAGCACGGTGCCCACCCCGCGAACCAGCTCGCGCTGCGCGTCCGCCAGCGCCGCCCGCACCTCCTTCACACCTGCGGTGACCGCGGACAGCTCGACGAACCGGCGTTCGCCCGACGCCGAGACCACCGCGGCGATCGTCGTCTTGCCCACCCCGGGCGGTCCCCACAGGAACACCGACATCGCCGTCCGGCCCTCCGCCAGCCGGCGCAGCGGCGAGCCCGGCCCGAGCAGATGGTCCTGGCCGACGATCTCGTCCACGGTGCGTGGGCGCATCCGGACGGCCAGCGGGGTGTCCACGTGGCCGGCCGTGCTCAGCGAGCCGCCCGGCGCGGGGGCGGCCGGTCCCCCCACCGGGTTGCCGAACAGGTCCGTGTCCATCACGAAGGGACGCTACACCGCGCCACCGACGAACTTGACATCTCAATCCTCCGAGCTATTCTCGATATATCGATGACCTACCGTCGATACGAACAAGAGGAGTAGATCATGAACGACTTCGGATATGACGAGAACCAGTGGGCGGACGACCCGAGGGCCCGCCGCCGCGGCCACCGCGGACGTGGCGGTCACCAGGTGCCTCCGATGGGCGGCCTGTTCGGTCCGGGCTTCGGCCCTGGATTCGGTCCTGGCGGACCGTTCGGTCCGGGTGGCCCGTTCGGCCCCGGCGGCCCGATGGGTCCGGCGGGCAGGGGTCGTGGCGGCCGCCGTGGCCACGTCCGCTCCGCGATCCTGGCGCTGCTGGCCGACGAGCCGCTGAACGGCTACCAGATCATGCAGAGCCTCGCCGAGCGCACGCACGGCGCGTGGAAGCCGAGCCCCGGTGCGGTGTACCCCGCGCTGGCGCAGCTGGAGGACGAAGGCCTGATCGAGGCCTTCGACAACGAGGGCCAGAAGGCGTTCCGGCTCACCGATGCCGGCCGCGAGGCCGCCGACCGGGTGGAGACCAAGCCCTGGGAGATGGTGAACGAGGCCATGGCCGGCTGGGGTCCCGACCAGGTGAAGGTCCTGTGGAGGGAGTTCACGACCCTCGCCGGAGCCCTGAAGGAGCTCTCCCGCAACGGCAGCGCCGCCCAGGTCGAGGCGGCCACCGGACTGCTGGCTGAGACCCGCCGCAAGCTCTACGGCCTCCTGGCCACGGACGAGCCCGACGAGGACGACGTCCACAACGGCGACGACCTGCGCTGACACCGTCCCGTCCCCCCACTCGCTACACAACAACGTGCAGGGTTTCCCGGCGTCGTGACCGGAAACCCTGCACGTTGAGGTGCAGGACGTCCCTGCTACACCACAAGGTGGAGAGCTACCCGGCGTGGTCGCCGGAAACTCTCCACCTTGTGGTGTGAGGAGCCTCGCGGACGGGCGTCAGGCCGCCTGGCACCCTCAGCCGACAGGCTTCGGGGGCGACGGCACCGAGTCCACGCCCGCCTCCTTGCGCTGCTTCGCCGAGATCGGCGCGGGCGCGCCGGTGAGCGGGTCGTAGCCGCCGCCGGTCTTCGGAAACGCGATCACGTCGCGGATCGACTCCGACCCCGACAACAGGGCGACGATCCGGTCCCAGCCGAAGGCGATGCCACCGTGCGGCGGAGCACCGAAGGCGAAGGCGTCGAGCAGGAAGCCGAACTTCTCCTGCGCCTCCTGCTCGCCGATGCCCATCACCCTGAACACCCGCTCCTGGATGTCCCGGCGGTGGATACGGATCGAGCCGCCGCCGATCTCGTTGCCGTTGCAGACGATGTCGTAGGCGTAGGCCAGCGCGGAGCCGGGGTCGGTGTCGAACGTGTCCAGGTGCTCGGGCTTCGGCGAGGTGAACGCGTGGTGGACGGCGGTCCAGGCGCCCTCCCCCACGGCCACGTCACCGGCGGCCACCGCCTCGCTGGCCGGCTCGAACAGCGGCGCGTCCACCACCCACAGCAGTGACCATGCCTCCTCATCGACCAGCTCCAGGCGACGGGCGATCTCGTTGCGGGCAGCCCCCAGCAGTTCCTGGGACGACTTCCGCGCACCGGCGGCGAAGAAGATGCAGTCGCCGGGAGCCGCCCCGGCCCGATCGGCCAGCCCGGCGCGCTCGGCGTCGGTGATGTTCTTGGCCACCGGACCGCCGAGTTCGCCGTCCTCGCCGACCGTGACGTAGGCGAGGCCCCTGGCCCCGCGCTGCTTGGCCCACTCCTGCCACGCGTCGAAGGTGCGCCGCGGCTGGGAGGCTCCGCCCGGCATGACGATCGCGCCGACGTAGGCCGCCTGGAACACCCGGAAGGTGGTGTCGGCGAAGAAGTCGGTGAGTTCGACCAGCGGCAGGCCGAAGCGCAGGTCGGGCTTGTCCGCGCCGTAGGTGTCCATGGCCTCGTGGTAGGTCATCCGCGGCAGCGGCAGGGACAGCTCGACGCCGATCGTCCGCCACACCTCGGCGAGCACGGCCTCGGCCAGCTCGATCACGTCGTCCTGGTCGACGAAGCTCATCTCGATGTCTAGCTGGGTGAACTCCGGCTGGCGGTCGGCACGGAAGTCCTCGTCCCGGTAGCAGCGCGCGATCTGGTAGTACCGCTCCATGCCGGCCACCATCAGCAGCTGCTTGAACAGCTGCGGGCTCTGCGGGAGCGCATACCACGAGCCGGGCGAGAGCCGGGCGGGCACCACGAAGTCGCGGGCGCCCTCGGGGGTCGACCGGGTCAGCGTCGGTGTCTCGATCTCGTAGAAGTCACGCTCCCCCAACACCTTCCGCGCCGCGGCGCTCACCCGCGAGCGCAGCCGCAGAGCCGCGGCCTGGGCCGGCCGGCGCAGGTCCAGGTAGCGGTATTTGAGGCGCGCCTCCTCGCCGACGGACACCCGCTCGTCGATCTGGAACGGCAGCGGGGCGGACGCGTTGAGCACCTCCAGCGTCTGCGCGGCGACCTCGACCTCACCGGTGGCCAGCGCCGGGTTGACCGTGTCCGGCGTCCGGGCCTCGACCACGCCGGTGACGGCGATGCAGTACTCGTTGCGCAGCGCGTGCGCACCGGAGGTCTGGAGCACCTCGTCCCGCACCACCACCTGCACGATGCCGCTGGCGTCGCGCAGGTCGAGGAAGGCCACACCGCCCAGGTCCCGGCGCTTGGCCACCCAGCCGGCCAGGGTGACCGTGGTGCCGACGTGCTCCGGGCGCAGCGAGCCCGCCTGATGAGTGCGTATCACGAGATTGGTCCTTTCGAAGGCCTGCGAATCAGGCCAGAGGCGATCTTACGACGACCGGACGCAGGTCGGCCGCGGGCGGGGTCCAGGCGTCGGGGTCGGCCGGCACCTGCTCACCGGAGCGGATGTCCTTGACCTCGCCACTGCCGAACCACACGAACGGGATCCCCCGGCGATCGGCGTAGCGGATCTGCTTGCCGTACTTGTCCGCCTTCGGCGCCACCTCACAGGGGATGCCGCGTGCACGCAGCCGCGCCGCGGTGGCGATCGCGTCCGCCCTGGTCTCCTCCGTGTCCACGGCGACCAGGACGCAGGCGGGCACCGGCCGGGACGCGGTCAGCACGCCCTTGCCGACCAGCGGGACGAGGATCCGGCTGACGCCGATGCTCAGACCCACGCCCGGATAGGTGTTGCGGCCGTCGGAGGCCAGCGAGTCGTACCGGCCACCGGAGGAGATCGAGCCCATCGCCTCGTAGCCGGCCATCGTGGTCTCGTAGACCGTCCCGGTGTAGTAGTCGAGGCCGCGGGCGATCTTGAGGTCGGCGACCAGCCGTCCGGGCACCAGTCGGGACGCGGCGTCGACCACGTCCGCGAGCAGTTCGAGTCCCGCGGTGAGCAGCGGGTGCTCCACGCCCAGGGCCGTGACCTTCTCGACGAAGGACGCGTCCGCGGTGCGGATGCCGGCCAGCGCGAGGCAGGTGGCGGCCGCCGCCCGGCTCAGACCGACCTCGGTGACCAGCAGGTCGGCCACCGCGTCCGGACCGATCTTGTCGAGCTTGTCCACCCGCTGCAGCACGGCCATGTGGTCGTCCACGCCGAGGCCGCGGTAGAAGCCCTCGCTCAGCTGGCGGTTGTTCACGCTCATCGTCGCCGGCGGCACGCCGACGTCGACGTGCAGCTTCTCCAGCGCCTCAAGGGTGACCAGCGGCAGTTCGACGTCGTGGTGCGCGGCCAGCGACCCCGCGCCGACGATGTCGATGTCGGCCTGGGTGAACTCGCGGTAGCGGCCCTCCTGCGGGCGTTCGCCGCGCCAGGCCTTCTGGATCTGGTAGCGCCGGAACGGGAACTGCAGGTGGCCGGAGTGCTCCAGCACGTACCGGGCGAACGGCACGGTCAGGTCGAAGTGCAGGCCGAGCTCGTCGGCGGCGTCGTCCGCGGCGTGCAGCCGGCGGACGACGAACACCTCCTTGTCGATCTCGCCCTTGCGGGTGAGCTGCTCCATCGGCTCGACCGCGCGGGTCTCGACGGAGCCGAAGCCGTGCAGTTCGAACGTGTCGGCGAGGCTGGCCAGCACGCGCTGCTCGACGATCCGGCCGGCCGGCGTGAACTCCGGAAAGCCGGACAGCGCCGTGGGGCGGCCACGGCGCGGGGTTGCGGAACTCATCAGGCCATCACCGCTGCCGGCTGCAGGTGCGGGTTCGTGGCCCGCTCGCGGGCCATCGTGGTCTGCGGGCCGTGGCCGGGGAGCAGCGCGGCGGTGTCCGGCAGCGCGAGGACGACCTCGCGGAGGGTCCGGTTCATCACCTTCGGATCGCCGCCGGGCAGGTCGGTGCGGCCCACGGAGTCGGCGAAGACCACGTCACCGGTGAAGACGATCCGGTTGATCTGGGTGTTGCGACCGTTGTAGTCCAGGCCCAGCAGGACGGAGCCCGCGGTGTGGCCCGGTGCGTGCGTGACGGTGAACCGGAGCCGGGCGAGGTTGAGCTCGGTCAGCCCGTCCAGCTCCTCCACGCGGGCGGGCTCGGACTGCAGGCCGATGCCGAGCTGCTTGAGCAACGCAGCCCCGTCCGGGCCGAGGCCGGCCGCGGGCTCGGAGAGCAGGTCGCGGTCGGCGGAGTGGATCCACAGCGGGACGTTGTACTCGTCCGCGATCTCCGCGGCGCTCGCCACGTGGTCGAAGTGTCCGTGCGTGGCCAGGACGCCCTTGGGCCTCAACTGGTGCTCGGTGAGGAGTCGGCGGACGCCCGCGGCCGCGTCCTGCCCTGCGTCGATCACCACGCAGTCGGCAGCCCCGGGCGCTGCGACCACGTAGCAGTTCGCCTGCCAGTGGCCGGTCGGCAAGGTTGCGAGGAGCACGCGCGACAGCCTAGACGACGAAGAGATCCCGGCGCGTCAGCGACGGGATCCTGAGGAGTCTTGATGAGCAGTGAGGAACGAACTGCGAAGAACAGACGACGACCGCCCCCGGCGCGTCAGCGACGGGATCCTGAGGAGTCTTGATGAGCAGTGAGGAACGAACTGCGAAGAACAGACGACGACCGCCCCCGGCGCGTCAGCGACGGGATCCTGAGGAGTCTTGATGAGCAGTGAGGAACGAACTGCG
>NZ_JARKPQ010000268.1 GCF_029975155.1 Propionicimonas sp.
GAAACCTGGTGGTCAGCCGAGAACCTGGCGGCAACACCGCTGGTATGCCGGGAAAGCTGGCAGTCAGGGGATCGGGTGCCCTTCGTGACGCGTTCGCTCGTTCCTCACGAACGCTCCTCAGGGACCGGTGGGCGGAGGGCCTCCTCAGGGCCCTTCGTGACGCGTCCCGGCTCGTTCCTCACCGGGACGCTCCTCAGGGAGCGGGTGGGGATGACTGGGCCCGCGTCATCCCGGCGAACGCCGGGATCCCTGCACCGGCCCGGCAACTCAAGCGCGGGGATCCCGGGTCAAGCCCGGGATGACAGAAGACGGCTGGGTCGTCGGCTCAGGCGACGCGGGTGCCCTTCGGCAGGGTCCCGTACGGGATCCGCAGCCGGCTGACCGCCAGGACGAAGAATCCGGCGCCGATCAGCAGGTTCGCACCCAGACCCCATGGCCAGATCGGCTGGCTGAGGTCCACGGCCCGGCGCTTCACCGGGCTGTCCACGTTCACCGGGGTACCGGAGACCGTGGTGACCGTCACGTTGCCGGCCGGGTCGTAGCTGAGGTTGTAGGCGCCGGAGTAGCCGTACAGCTGGACGCAGTCGTCGCGCTCGGTCGCCGGCGGCATGCTGAGCATCCGGATGCCGATCCCGAGGGCGGCCAGCGGGTTGGCCTGCCGGGCCTGCACCTCGTCGCCGCCGGGGGCCTTCGGCGGCAGCGGTGCGGCGTCGGAGACGATGACGAAGGGGTTCAGGGCGGCGATCCACCAGACCCGGTCGGTGCGGTAGGTCGACTCGACCTCTTCCGTCCAGGTGCACTTGCCGATCGGCGGGGCCGGGGCGCCGGTGCCGTCGCCGTCGGGGTTGTCCGTCCAGTACCGGTCGATCTGGGCCTGCCACCCGAGCTCGTCGGCGTCGTTGAGTCCCCAGACATGGACGGTGTGGCTGGTCTGCATGAGCGGGACCAGCAGGCCCATGATGCCGGTGGAGATGACGGTGAGGAACGCGACGCTGAGATAGGTCATCACGACCGACCCGGCCGTCCGCGAGAACAGCGCCGACCAGCCCAGCCCGATCGCGCAGACGACCGCGACCAGCGCGAACACCACGACGAAGCAGACCAGCACCTGCACGACGGAGATGTTGCCCAGCACCATCGACCAGGCGACGAACGGCAGGGCGACGACGAGGAAGACCGCGGAGGTCAGCCAGGCCGCGATCAGCTTTCCGGTCGCGATCTCGACCGCGCTCAGCCGGGTGGCCTGCAGAATCGCCAGCGTGCCGGACGACCGGTCGCCGTTGATCGAGGTGGCGGTGAACGTGGGCGCGATCAGCAGGCCCATGCCGAGGACGAAGAAGGTGATCACCGCGAACGCGACCGGACCGGAGTAGTCGTTCTGGTACGCGCGGTCGTCGGTGACCAGGTCGGTGGCGTAGATCACCAGGGCGGTGATCACGCCGATGAAGGCGAACCAGACCCCCAGGGCCCAGATCCACCGGCGAGACCGGATCCGCTGCTTCAGCTCGAGCTCGGCGACCGTGCGGACGCCGTTCCAGGACAGGCTCCAGGTGTTCACACCCGCTCCTCGTTCAGTGACAGGTAGGTCTCCTCCAGGCGGCCGGAGACCGGGGTGACCGTGTGCAGTGGGACGTCGGCGGCGACCGCGGCGCGGATCAGCTCCCTGGCCGAGTCGTAGCCGCCGAGCGCCACCGTGACCTCGCCGCTCGCCTGCCCGTCCCACGGGATGCCGGCATGGTCGAGGAAGGTGCGCAGCGCGACCGGGTCGAGGGCGTCGAGGCGCCAGCCGCGCTGGACGGGCTCGGTGTCGGTGGTGACGTCGTCGACCGTCCGGCCACGGGAGAGGAACACCGCGTGGTCGTACACCTCTTCGAGTTCGGACAGGACGTGGGACGACACCAGCACCGTCTTGCCGGACGCGGCGAGCGAGCGCAGCAGGTCGCGCAACTCGATCCGGGATCGGGGGTCGAGGCCGGAGGCGGGCTCGTCCAGCAGGAGCACCTCCGGGTCGTGAACGAGGGCCCTGGCCAGGCCGAGCCGCTGCTTCTGGCCCCGGCTGAGGACCCGGGCCGGGCTGGCGGCGAACTCGGACAGATGGACGGTCTGGAGCAGCGCGGCGACCCGGGCGCCGCTCTCGGAGCGGCTGATGCCATAGGCGTGGGCGAAGGTGCACAGGATCTCGGTGCAGGTCAGTGCGTCCCAGGTGCCGAAGACGTCCGGCATCCAGCCGACCCGCGCCCGCGCCTCGAGGTTGGCCGTCCCGACGTCTCGGCCGGCGATGTTCGCCCGTCCCGCATCCGGGCGGAGCAGGCCGGCGAGGAGCAGGAGCAGGGTGGTCTTGCCGGATCCGTTGGGGCCGATCAGGGCGGTCACGGCACCGGCCGGGGCGGTGAACGTGATGCCGTCCACGGCTCGCACCTCCCCGAAGGCGCGCTTGAGGCCGATGGCCTCGATTCCCGGGACGGACGGCACTTCGGCCCCCGGGCTCTCGTCCGGGACCGACTGGTTCTCACTCATGCCGCCACGCTAGGGGACGCGGCGGTCCGGACACGTCGTCCCCCGCGGCGGATCGGGTCATCCTGGAGGATGATTCTCGCTAAGGTCGGCGCATGCGGATCCTGCGGGCGCTGACCTACGACATCGTCCTGGTCTTCGTGTTCGCCGCGGTGGGACGGCTCGCGCACGGCGAGGACCTGTCCCTGCTGGGCGCCACCGCGTGGCCGTTCCTGATGGCCACGATCGTCGGGTCGCTGGTCTCCAGCTGGCGGCGCGGCACCTGGTGGGTGCAGGCCCTGACCGCTTGGCTGATCACCACGATCGGCGGCACCCTGCTGCGGCTGGTCAGCGGCGGGACCGTTGCGCCGGCCTTCATCGGCATGACCGCAGCCGTCCTCGCGCTGTTCCTGATCGGCTGGCGAGCCCTGCTGCGCAAGCAGCTGTAGCGCGCCGTCAGCGCTTCTCGCAGGCGATGCCGTCGCGATCACGATCGAGGTGGCGGTTCACGGCGTAGGCGGCGTTGTTGCGGGTGAAGTTCTTCACCGGCTTGCTCCTGCCACTGACGCGGTCCTTCGCGCCCTTCTTGCCGACGCCGTGGCGGTACTTCTTGTTGAGCTTGGTGCAGTTCTTGAACTTCACCGCCGTCGGGAGCAGTCGTGGCTGCGCGCCGGCCTGGGCCGCCGCGGCCGGGGGCGTCGTGGCCTCGGCCAGGTCTGCGGGCACGCCGGACAGGCCCAGGACGAGCGCGAAGGTAGCGGTGGCGGCGGCGAGCTTGTAGGGGGACAAGCCGCGCCACCACGCCGAGCGCCACCGTTCCGGTCAAACGCTCCAGCGCAGGCTGTGGCGTTTGACCGGAACGGTGGCGCTCAATGGAAGACGGGGCCGCCGTCGGGGAGGCGTCAGTCGTCGTAGCCGTAGCGGTCCTCCCAGCGGTCCTCGACCCGGTCGGACGCGTGGCCCTGGCGCAGGATGTCCTTGCCCGAGCCGCCGCTGAGCTTGTCGGAGCCGGAGCCGCCCTCGAGCAGGTCGTGGCCGGACTGTCCGTAGAGCTTGTCGTTGCCCGACTCGCCCTCGAGGTGGTCGTTGTTGCTGCCGCCGTAGAGGACGTCCTTGCCGGAGCCGCCCTCGATCCGGTCCTTGCCGGTGCCGCCGCTGATCCAGTCGTTGCCGGAGCCGCCGTCGACCTCGTCATGGCCGTCACCGGCGCAGATCACGTCGTTGCCGCCGTTGCCGTCGATGTCGTCGTTGCCGCCGAGCGCGACGATCACGTCCCGGCCGTTGGTGCCCTCGATGTCGTCCGCGCCGTTGGTGCCGACGATCGTCGCCGCGTACCCGTGACAGGTATAGGTGGCTGCCTGAGCCACGCCCGGATTGATGAGGGCGAGCCCTGCGCCGGCGCCGATCGTGGCGAGCGCGGTGATCGTGGTGCGAATGAGCCTGGTCATGTCTGCCTCCTGCGAGTGGTTGCCTGTGACACTCATTCGACCGGGCCTCGGTGAAGTGGCCGTGAGGGTTCGATGAGACCTTCCTCATCGCCGAGTTCGCGCGCCGTCCTACCTGACGGTGACCTGCCAGCCGCCCAAACGCGATGTCGAGAAGCACAACCACCGGCGCGATCACCAGAAGAGCCCCGGCCACGATCAGGACAGGACGCACCCAGCCCCTGACCCTGGCCCCGGTCACGATGAGCCCGACGCCCGCCACAAGGCTGCACGCCGCAAGGGCGATCGGCCCGACCAGCCAGGTGACGGCAAACACGACGAGCAGGAACACGGCCCAGCCCAACAGTCGGGTGCGCAGCCCGCCTGGCGGCTGGGTCGGGGTGTCCACGGGCGTCACTCCAAGCTCCGGCGCTGCGGTCGGTCGCGGTTGACGCATGAAGCTAGACGGTTCCTCTGCTCTGTCCTGACCATTTCACCAGCCGCACGGTCATCGCGGCAACCGTGAAGATTCCCATTGCGAGCCGCCACGCCAGATCCATGTTGGCCAGCCACAGGGCTGAAAGCCAGAGCCCGCCGAAAAGGACACCGGAGGTGATCCGAAGCACCATCGCTGGCCACGTCCATATTGCCCAACCGAAGAATGCCGCGACAGGAATCGTGATAATCCAGATCAGCACCTCGGTCATGACATCACCCTTACTTGTAGCACTTTGGCATCCACGGTACGACGCCCAAGCCGCCGTGCAGCACCTTGACCGAGACGCACTTTCCCGCCTCGACGGCCGTATCAGCGAACACGCTGAGGGCTCCGCACGCCGCAACGATCGCTGTGGCGACGATGCCGACACCTCCGCTGCCGAGCGCAACCAGGCCGGCGACAGCGCTACAACTGGCAGTGCTCTTCGATATGCGGCCGGTCTCATACCTGGTGAAATCAACCGACCAGCCGTACCAGGTGGATCGGACCCGCGGATCGGCGACGACCGGGAACACTGTCGTTGACGACGCGCTCGTCGTCTGGATCAGGGTGCTGCCGTCAACGGTGTAGCTGCTGGGCAGCCTCGCACCGGTCTTGTCCTTAGCCCAGGCCGGTTCGATGTAGGCGAGCGGCTCGCTCGTGCTGTCGGAGGCACGAACGACGACCGCACCGCTGTCGAGAAGTTCCAGGTAGCGACCGGTGAACGTGTAGTGCTGCGTGAGCGAATCGGCGTCGCGGGCCACCGCCAGGATCTGGGCGCCATCATCGAGACCGCGGACCACGAAATCGGTGTCGTCGCCTTCGACCACGGTCGAGCCGCTCACCTGTGCCTGCCGGCCACCGCTCTGGAGGGCGACCTCGACCTTGCCCGCGGTGACCTTGTTCGCGGTGATCTTGGCGGCCTTCCGTTCGCCCTTCGCCAACGGGTCGAGCCTGTCGGCCAAGGCGGCAGAACTGGACGGGGTATCGCGTGGCGCCGCCCACGCGCCGTTGGTCGGCGCGACAAGTGCGGCGGCGGCGACAAGACAGAGCCCGCCCCACATCCGTCTGGTTTCAAATGCCATGGCTGTGTCTCCTGTTCTTGGCTGGGTGGAAGCCCGGGGTGGTATCGGTCCAGTGCTGGACCACAGCCATATTTACATATGATGCGACATTTAGTCAATCATCACTTGACATCCCGTACGGCACCATGCTTTTTGGTGCGAGGTCTACCTCGGCTTCCGGTTCGACCTCCCAGCACGGCGGCGCCGTTGGCCGGGAACGACCACGTCGCTGGGAGCTATCACCTTCGGACCACTGCCGGGCGTGATCAGGCCGGCAGCTGCGCGTTCATGCGGCGGTGCTCTTTGAGACGCGACCGGTCTCGTACCCGCTCCCCTACATCTGGCGCAGCGCCTCCACGGGCTGGATCTTCGCGGCGAGGTGGGCCGGGTAGGCGCCTGCCAAGAGCGACGTCAGGGCACCGACCGCCGGGCCGGAGGCGATCACCAGTGGATCAATCAGTGCCGTCCACTGGTTGATCACGGCGACCAGGAGGACGATCACCGTGCCGATCGCGGTACCGACCAGACCGCCGATCAGGCCGATGGCGCCGGACTCGCCAAGGAACTGGGCAAGGATGTCCCGGCGGCGCGCTCCCAGCGAGCGGCGAAGTCCGATCTCGTGCGTCCGTTCGATGACGGTGGCGAAGGTCGTGTTCGCGATGCCAACCGCACCCATGAACAGCGTGATCGCGGCGAGGCCCCAAAGCAGCGACCGCAGCGCATCAGTGATGTGGCTCTCGATGGCTATCCCGTCGTTCACCGGATCGGCGACCAGAAGCGCGGGAGCATCCGGACGGAGTGCGAGCGGCGCCTCACGTGCCACCTGCGCCGCCGCGCCGAGTTCCGTCGTGATCAGCATCCAGGCCGCACGCTCAGTCGTAGGTCGCCCGTAGTTGGCTTCCGCAGCCCGGCTCGGTATCACCACCTGGCTCATGATCTCTGGGGCGCGGATGGCGTCCGCGATGATGCCGATCACGGCATACCCGGTGCCTCGGATGTAGACGGTTGGCGTCGGCCAGAGATGGGTGATTCCCAGCGTGCGAGCCGCGCCCCCTCCGAGGATGGCGACGTTCTCGCGTCGGATCTCGTCGAAGGACGTGAAGGACCTGCCCTGGCCGAACTGGGCTCCCACAGCATCCACGTAGCCCGGCGACGCGGCCACGACGTCGATGCTCTGCGAGTCGGCCCGTGGGTCCAGGCTGGTGGTGACCTTCGGGATCGTTCCGCCGGGCAGCGGCCAGGCGATGCCTGCACCCACCACGCCGTTGAGGCGCCGGACCTTCGCTTCGGCGTCCGAGGGGAAGTCGTTCGCGGTGAGCACCGTGGCGTCCTGTGGGGTGTCGCGAAGAGTCACGCTGGTCGCGCGGAGAACCGAGAACGAGTCGGAGATCTGGCCGGACGCGGTCGCGGTGAGTCCGAGCACCGCGACGAACGCTGCCACACCGACGACGATGCCCGCGAGAGTGAGGGCGGTGCGGCTCGGTCGCTGCGTCGCCCCGGCCACCGCCTCGCCGATCGTGGCTCGCCAGCCGATGGTGGGTTGCCGTCGCCGGCTAGGTCGTCGCACGATGCGTGTCCTTGTCCGATCGGACGCGGCCGTCCCTCAAGGTGATGCTCCGGTGCGCCCGGGACGCGGTGACGGGATCGTGCGTGACCACCAGGAGGGTCAGGCCCGCCGCATGGAGTTCGTCGAACAGGTCCAGGACGTTCAGCGTGTTCTCGGAGTCGAGATTGCCGGTCGGCTCATCGCAGAGAAGAACAGCCGGGGAGCAGGCGAGAGCGCGCGCGATCGCCACGCGCTGGCGCTCACCACCGGACAGCGTCGTGGGCTCCGCGTCCAGCCGGTGGGCGAGCCCGACGCGGGTCAGGGCCTCTCGCGCGTCCCTGATGCGCGTCCGCCGCGGCACTCCGCTGTAGAGCTGCGCCATCGCGGCGTTCTCGGTGGCCGTGAGGTGCGGCAGGCCGTGAAAGTCCTGGAACACGAACCCGATCGTCCGGCCACGCAACTCGCTTCGCTCGTCGTCGTCCAGCCGGCCGGTCTCGTTCCCGTCGAGCACGTAGGTCCCTTCGGACGGCGTGTCCAGCAGGCCGAGGATGTTCATCAGGCTGGACTTTCCCGAGCCGGACGGCCCGACGACCGCGACGTACTCGCCGCGGTGGACATCCAGGGTGACGTCCGACAGCACCCGGGTGGGCGGCGGCCCAGGAAACACCCGGCCGACCTCGCTGAGGCGCAGCACGACCTCACGCCCCGGACGAGCGTCCGGGCTCATCCGATCACGACCTGCGTGTCGACGTGGAGCGCGGACGGATCGGTCGGGACGACTTCGACCTCGCCGGCCGCGATCATGCCGGTGCGCACCTGCACGGGCTTCTGCGAACCGTCGGGGTTGGACACAGTGACCCAGGTCGTGTTGTCGGGGGAGACGACAAGGGCCGCACGCGGCACGGTCAGCACTGGCTGATCGGTCCTGCTTACCACGATCTGGACGCGCACATCCCGCCCCAGCCAGGAGATGGGAAGCGGATCGGCGCCCTTGATGAAGACCGGGTATCCCGCTGGAGTGTCGTCCGGCTCGCTCTGCGTGCCGCCCGTCGCGGCCGCCTGGAACGCCCCGATACTCTCGACTGCTCCGGAGATGTCGAGGCCACGCACGTCGTCGGTGATCGTCGCCTTCAGACCACGCGCGAGGCCGGTCTCGGACCCTTGCGGGATCACCGCTCGCACGTGAGGCGTGCCTGTGTTCAAGGTCATGATCTGCGAGCTCTCGCTCGATGACAGATCAGTACCGACCGTCGCGCTGATCTTCCCCACCGCAGCCGGCATCCTGCTCGCGAACACGAGTTCGGCCAGCGGCCACGCCGTGCCGGCCGCGCTCCGAAGGCGCGCGAACCTCGCACGGGCCTGGGCAAGATCCTCGCGGGCGTAGCGAATCTCGAGCTTGGCGGCCCTGAGTTCAGCGCCCTTCAGCGACGATGCCGTGGCCCGGGCTCGAGCCAGGGCCCTCCGGGCGGTGGTGACGGCATCGCCCGCGGCGTCGATCGCGGAGTCCTGAGCGGGATCGAGATCGCCGGTGGCCAGGGGAACGAAGCCCGAAGCGCGGTAGAACCGGCTCACGGCAGCTTGCGTGCCGCGTCCGAAGTACCCTCCCCCATCCGGCCGGTGGGAGTAGCCGAGGGCCTGCAGTGCCTTCTGGAGCTGGCGGACGTCCGTCCCGGAGATTCCAGGGGTGAGATCGCGGAACGCGGGAGTGCGTCCCTGGAGCAGGAAGATGGGACGACCTGACACCTGAGCCAGCACGTCTCCGGACTTCACCTCATCGCCGGCCTTCCGGGCGATCGAGGTCACGATCCGGCTCGCGTCCCCGCCCGATGCGAGCCCGACGACCGGGACGGAACTCCCCACAACAACGGTTCCCCGCGCGACGACCGCTGCCGTCAGCACTTCGCTGCGAACGGGGACCGTAATCACCCTCGCCGCCGGTGGTTGAGCCTCCGACGCCTTCTCCGCAGGAGACTTCACGAACGCCGACAAGCCCAGTGCGACCAGCGACACGGCGGTTGCGAGGCACGCGACCCAGACGACCAGACGTTGCCGCCGCGCCAGTCTGGTGGCGCCCTGCTCGTTGAGTGCCGGCACCCTACCGCGTCTTCAGGAAGTCACGGATGCTCTCGCGATACCGCTCGAGGGCACCCCGGTTCGCCTCGATGAACTGCTGGTCATACGCGGCCAGGACAGCGACCTCCACCCCCACGAGATTGGTATCACGCTTGCAGCGAAGGTCGGCCGCAGCCCTTGCGGCGCCGTCGTCCGAGCTCGAGTTCTGCCCGGCATCGGTCATCGACTTGGCCGGATCGCTGACGACGAAGCCCGCCGCGGCCATGCATTGTGCCCACTTCTCGACAACCGACACCACGCGACTGTCGCTCCGTGGCGTCACGGGCGTCAGACCGTCGGGTTGCGGCGGATACATGAATGCTGTCCAGTCCTGCCCGAGGGGCATCTGCTGGGCCACGCTCTCCATGCACTCGTCGGTCACCGACTCCGGCACGGGGACGGATGGCCCTGATTCCAGCGCGCCCAGACTCCGGTGATACCCGTGCGCGACTTCTGTGGGCGAGAAGAACCCCCAGAAGGACGACCATTCAGCATCTCGACGGACCGGATCTCCGATGAACTCGATCAGGCTCACCCCGTTTTCGAAGACGGCGGAGCTGCCGTGTTGCTCATAACACTCGGTCATCAACCGCGCTTGAGCCTGCGCCAGCGCGACAACCTGTGAAGGCGCTGGACGATAGGCGTCGAGCGGGCGGCTGACCTGGCTCGGGTCAGTGATCGTCTCCACCGGCCCGATGCTCGGTTCACTCCTGGCCACAGCACCTGCGACATCGGTCGCCTGGGCGCAGCCGGCGACGGAGAGCAGACAGACGACGAGGACGCAGCCAGTCAGCAGGCGCCCCCACCCGCCGTCAAGACCGCTCACGGCGCCCAGGTGATGCCGACCTTCGTCACCTTGAAGCTCGAGTCCCAGTAGATCTTGTTCTGCCCGACCGTCAGGCTGACCTTCGTGCCGTTGCTCTTGATGAAGTAGCCGGCATTGATACCCGAGTAGGCACCGAATGAGTTGGGCAGACTCACCGACCGGCTGCCCTCGTAGGCGTAGCACGAATCAGGCCCGTCACGCACGATGCGGAAGTCGTCGTAGTTGGGGCACCCACCCACCGGAATGATGGCGAACGCGTTGACCGCCGAGCCCACCGTGATCAACGCCGCCACTCCGACGGTAGCTGCCAGTCGGTGCTTGAGCTTCACGCTCACTCCTTCCACTGCTCAATAAGCGTCCCGCGCCACTCACGGTACGTTCTTCCAGGCACGATCATTGAGAAAGGACGACGGTTCGTCAAGTATCGATTTACGTCACGGCTGTATGAGACTGTACGACTTTCCCGACAGCAAACGGCCCCCACCCGTCGGGTGGGGGCCGCAGCCGTCAGTCAGCTCAGTGGCTGTGACCGTGGTTGCTGTCGTCCTCCTCGGCCGGCTTGTCCACCACCGAGGTCTCGGTGGTGAGCAGCAGCGACGCGATCGACGCAGCGTTGTACAGCGCCGAACGGGTGACCTTCACCGGGTCGATGACACCCTGGGCGACCAGGTCGCCGTACACACCGGTGGCGGCGTTGTAGCCGCTGCCCGGCTCGAGTTCGGCCACCTTGGAGACGATCACGTAGCCCGGCTCGCCGCCGTTCTCCGCGATCCAGCGCAGCGGCTCGCCGACCGCCTTGGCCACGATGGCCACGCCGGTCTTCTCGTCGCCGGTCAGGCCGAGACCGTCGGACAGCACGCGAGCGGCGTGGACGAGGGCGGAGCCGCCACCGGCGACGATGCCCTCCTCGATGGCCGCACGGGTCGCGGAGACCGCGTCCTCGATCCGGTGCTTCTTCTCCTTGAGCTCCACCTCGGTGGCCGCGCCGACCTTGATCACACAGACGCCGCCGGCCAGCTTGGCCACGCGCTCCTGCAGCTTCTCCCGATCCCAGTCGGAGTCGGTCCGCTCGATCTCGGCCCGCAGCTGCCCGACACGTCCGGCAACCTCGTCCGCGTGACCCGCACCCTCGACGATCGTCGTGTTGTCCTTGGTCACCACGATGCGGCGAGCCCGGCCCAGCACCTCCAGACCGACCTGGTCCAGCTTGAGGCCGACCTCGGGGGCGACGACCCGGCCACCGGTGAGGATCGCGATGTCCTCCAGCATGGCCTTGCGCCGGTCACCGAAGGCCGGGGCCTTCACGGCGACGGAGGTGAAGGTGCCGCGGATCTTGTTCACCACAAGGGTGCTCAAGGCCTCGCCGTCCACGTCCTCGGCCACGATGAACAGGGTGCCACCGGCGCCGATGACCTTCTCCAGCAGCGGGAGCAGGTCGTTCATCGACGAGATCTTGCCCTGGTTGATCAGGATGTACGGGTCGTCGAGGACGGCCTCCATCCGCTCGGGATCGGTCACGAAGTACGGGGACAGGTAGCCCTTGTCGAACTGCATGCCCTCGGTGAACTCCAGCTCGGTGCCGAAGGTCTGCGACTCGTCGACAGTGATCACACCGTCCTTGCCGACCTTGTCGAACGCATCGGCGATCAGGGTGCCGATCTGCTCGTCCCTGGCGGAGATGGTGGCCACGTGGGCCATGTCGTCGGTGGTCTCGACGTCGCGGGCGAGCCGCTTCAGCTCGTCCTCGACCGCCTCCACGGCCTTGTCGATCCCGCGCTTGAGCGCGATCGGGCTGGCGCCGGACGCAACCGCGCGCAGGCCCTCGTGGACGAGCGCCTGGGCGAGGACGGTGGCGGTCGTGGTGCCGTCACCGGCCACGTCGTTGGTCTTGGTGGCCACCTCCTTGGCGAGCTGGGCGCCGAGGTTCTCGAACGGGTCGGCGAGCTCGACCTCCTTGGCGACGGTCACGCCGTCATTGGTGATCGTCGGGGCGCCCCACTTCTTGTCGAGGACGACGTAGCGTCCCTTGGGGCCCAGGGTCACCTTCACGGTGTTGGCGAGGATGTCGACGCCACGCTCGAGCGAGCGGCGAGCCTCCTCGTCAAACTGAAGGATCTTCGGCATGGATCAGCTTCCTTACTTGGTGACGATGGCGAGGATGTCGCGGGCATTGAGCAGCAGGTACTCCTGCCCGTCGTACTTCACCTCGGTGCCGCCGTACTTGCTGAAGATGACGATGTCACCCTCCGCGACGTCGAGCGGGACGCGGTTGCCGTTGTCGTCGATGCGCCCGGGGCCGGTGGCGAGCACCTTGCCCTCCTGCGGCTTCTCCTTGGCGGTGTCGGGGATGACCAGCCCGGAGGCGGTGGTCTGCTCGGCCTCCAGCGGCTGGACGAGGATCCGGTCCTCGAGCGGCTTGATCGTGACTGCCACGTCAAAACCCTTTCGTTCTGGTAGGGCGACTAGGCCCTGATTGGTCAGGTTGGGAGGCCCTCGGCGTCGTCGCGGTGCCGCCGGAGGCTGGCTGGCACCCTCAAGGCGAGAGTGCTAAAGCGAATCTATCGCGGGCTTAGCACTCGATCAAGCCGAGTGCCAAGAGTGCGAGGGTGGCGCGGGGCTCGTCCCGGCGGCGCCCCGACGCAGACGCCCCCGAAACTCACAGGCGCCCCTGAAATTTCGGGGGCGGCTGTGAACGTCGGGGGCATCTGTAGGGCGGACGCGGACGGACGGCCTCACGGCGCGCCGTCGGCCGGCACCCGTCGGACGACCACGGCGCTCGCGCGTGCAGCCGTGGGCAACAGCACGAAGGTCGCCGCTCGCGCGCCGTCCGGCTTCAGACGCCTCCGCAACACCGCAGGGTCGACGTCGAGACCGCGCACCTTGATCTCCAGGATGCCGACGTCGTGCTCGCGCACCCAGCGGCGCAGCACGCGCTCGTCGAAGGGCAGCTCCTCGAGCACCTCGAAGGCCGTGGCGAAGGGGGTTGGCGCGAGGCGATCGGCGGCCAGGTAGGCGATGCCCTCCCGCGCGGCCCGGGCGTCCAGCCGTTGGGCGAGAGTGCCGATCGCCCCGGAGCGGATCACCGCCGGGTCGGGCTCGTAGAGGTAGCGCCCGATCGGCCCGACCGGTGGGTCGCGGCGCTGCCCGGCGTCGAGTTCCGCACCGGACGGCAGCAGGACGGCGGTGCGTGAACCGGCCGCCCACGGCCCCGACCACAGCGATGCCTCGACCAGGTCGCCGCGGTGGCTCACCCACGTTGTGGCGACAGCATCCGGGATGACGACGGACGGGAGGCCCGGCGCGGCCTTCACACAGCCCACGCGCCCGGCAAGGAGGCCGGTCGCGTACTCCCACGGCGGCGAGAAGTCGGACACCCGCCAGGTGCGTCCGGCTGCCGTGCGCCGGGCGGGATCGACGAACACGGCCGCCCCACTGGCCAGCAGATCGTCGGCCAGCTCGACGGCGTCCCCGCACAGCACCCTCACGCCCGCGCCCAGGTTGGCCTGCGCCAGCGTGGCCGTCGCCGGATCGGCCTCGACGGCGGTCACCGCCAGGCCGGAGTCCAGGAAGGCGAGGGCGTCGGCTCCGAGTCCACAACCCAGGTCGACGACCTCCCGCACTCCCGCTGCGACGAATCGCCCGGCCCGCCACCGGGCCACGTCGGAGCGCGTCGCCTGCTCCAGTCCGTCCGCGGTGAGGAAGAGCTGATCCGCCCGGTCCCCGAACTTGGCCGCAGCCCTGCGGCGGAGATGCGCCTGACTGAGCACCGCGGCGGACTGCTCCGGCGTCCAGTGGCGGCGCAGCGCCGTGGCTGCCGCCAGCGAGGTCGGGTCGGGCTGAGCCGAGGCCTCGGCCAGCGCCGGTCCCGCGTCCGGCGACACCAGCCAGCGCGCGAGTTCCACGTCCACGCCACGAACCTAACCCAGCATCCCGACAGCGGGGGTCCTCGCTCCTATGATCTGCCCATGAAGGTGATGTCGAAGGTCAGCGTGATTCTCGGCCTGCTGCTGGTCCTGGTCGGACTGGTGGGCGCCATCTGGGGCGGCTGGATCGCCTATCGGCAGTTCCTGGCCCTGGACGCCCTGCGCAGCGCCCCGGCGGACAAGCCCGTCCTGCAGTTGCTGGTCGCCGCCCTCGGCCTGCTTCTGGGTGGCTTCCTCACCGGACTCGGCGTGGGCCGTCCGCGCAAGATCGTCGAGACGCCGCCCGCGCCCCCGGCCGCCTGACTCAGGGCTGGACGTAGCTCCAGCCCGCCGGACGCCCGTCCACGTAGGGCATGACGCCGTGGAAGGCAGGGCCGTCACCGAAGACCAGCGGCAGCCAGGAGCGGTCGCCCTCCCACATCGGCAGACGGTCGAGCGCGTCGATCGGCTGCCAGACGAGCGGGCCGTCGTCGTTCCGCTCGGGCACGACGCCCGTCCAGCCGTCGACGACGAAGATGAAGCCGAACCAGTCCTCGCCACCGGCGCCGAAGCCCGGCCAGGAGACGGTGCCGCGCAGCCGCGCGGAGGTCACCGTGATGCCGGCTTCCTCGTGCAGTTCGCGGCACAGGCAGGAGTAGACGTCCTCGTCCGGTTCCAGCTTGCCGCCGAGGCCGTTCCACTTGCCCGCGTGCTGGTCGCCGTCCCGGGTGCGGTGAACGAGCAGGACGCTGCGGCCGTCGGCGCTGAGCAGGTAGCCCAGCGTGCCGATGATCGGCGCGTAGCTCACGGCACCAGGACGGTGCTCACCGGCAGCCCGGAACTCGCGCCGATCTCCAGCGAGGACGGCGGCAGGCCGGCGGTCACCACCTCAGCGCCGAGGACCGCGATCATCGCGCCGTTGTCCGTGCACAGCGCCGGACGGGGCCGGCGCAGGGTGATCCCGGCCGCGGCCGTCCGCTCCTCCAGCAGCGCCCGCAGCCGCGAGTTGGCCGCCACGCCGCCGCCGAGCAGGATGTCGGTCGTGCCGAGATGCTCGCACGCATCGACGGCCTTCGCCGTGAGGACGTCGCAGACCGCCTCCTGGAAGGACGCGGCGACGTCGGCCACCGGCACGTCGAGGCCGTCGCGGCGCCGGGTCTCCACCCAGCGCGACACGGCCGTCTTCAGCCCGGAGAACGAATAGTCGAAACGGTGTCTGACCAGGTCCTTCGGCGCGGTCAGCCCGCGCGGGAACGCGATCGCGGTCGGATCGCCCTCCGCCGCGGCCCGGTCGATCACGGGCCCACCCGGGTACGGCAGCCCGAGCAGCCGGGCCACCTTGTCGTAGGCCTCCCCCGCGGCGTCGTCGATCGTCGCGCCCAGCTCGACGATGTCCCGCGTGATGTCGTTCACGGCCAGCAGCGAGGTGTGGCCGCCGGACACGAGCAGGGCCGCGCACGGCTGCGGCAGCGGACCGTGGTCGAGCAGGTCGACCGCGACGTGGCCGACGAGATGGTTCAGCCCGTAGAGCGGCTTGTCCAGCGCGACCGCGAGGGCCTTCGCCGCGGCCAGGCCCACCACGAGAGCCCCCATCAGGCCCGGACCGGCGGTGACCGCGATGGCGTCCACCTCGGACAGGTCGACATCAGCCGTCGCGCACGCCCGCTGCAGCGTCGGGATCAGCGCCTGCAGATGGGCACGGCTCGCCACCTCCGGCACCACCCCGCCGAAGCGGACGTGCTCCTCCACCGAGGACGCCACCTCGTTGGCCAGCAGCTCGTGGCCACGGACGATGCCCACGCCCGTCTCGTCGCAGGAGGACTCGATGCCCAGGATCAGCGGCGCGCTCATGCGGGGTCCCCGCGGAGTTGTTCGGGGGAGCGCAGCGGAGGAGAAGAACTCTGTGGGGTGCTCATGCACACTCCACGTCCCAGGAGTCACCGGCGAGGTCGCGCAGCATGACCAGGGCGTTGCGACCCGGCCCGTAGTAGTCGCGCCGGGTACTCACCGGGGCGAAACCGAGGCTGCGGTACAGGGCAACGGCGGGCTCGTTGTCGGGCCGGACCTCCAGCAGCATCCGCCGGGCGCCGACGGCCGCGGCCCACTCCAGGCCTGCCCGCACCAGGGACGCGCCGACGCCGTGCCCGCGGGCGTCCGGCCGCACGACCACGCGGTGCAGGTCAGCCATGTCGGCGACGCAACTGAACGTGGCCACGCCCATCACGCGGGCGTCCCGGTCGAGCCGGGCCAGCACGTAGCGGTCGGGGGCGGCGAGTTCGTCGGCCCAGGCCGCTTCCGACCACTGTTCCGCGTGGTCGAAACCGGTCCGCTCGAGGTCGAGGATGTCGGTCAGGTCGTGGGTGCGCGCGTGGGTGATGATCATCGGTTCCCCATCATGGCCAGTCGCGGCTGGAGCAGCGTGGACTTCCGAGTGGTGGGCACTTCGGCGTCCGGACGACGCAGGTAGAGCGGGACGAGCCCTGCGTCCGGCAGCCGATCGACCGCGGCGGCGAGCAGGCCCGCGTCCAGCGAGTCCGGACCTGCGCAGGCCTGTCCGGTGAGCGTGGCGCCGGGGCCGGCCAGCGGCAGGTCGGGCACCTCGCCGGGCGCGGTGACGAACGGCCCGTCCACCCGGACGCCGTCGGCCGCGTAGCGCGCCCAGTAGACCTCCTTGCGGCGGGCGTCCGCGACGACCGCGAACTCCCCGGACGGCGCGTCACCCCGCCCGGCCCATTCGAGCGCGACGACGTCGAGGCTGCACACTCCGCGGACGGGCACACCCAGCGCCTCTGCCATGGTCGCGGCGGCGGCAACGCCCACCCGCAGCCCGGTGAACGGGCCCGGGCCCACACCGACCACGATCCCGGTCAGGTCGGCCGGCGTGGCACCGGCCTCGGCCAGCACCCGCCGCACCAGCGGCAGCAGCTGCTCGGCGTGCGCCCGCCGGTCGGCCACCTCTCCGGACGCGATCGCGACACCGTCCCTGGCCACTCCGGCCCGGACGTCGGTCGCCGTGTCGATCCCCAACACCACCGACGAGTCGGCGGGTGGGGTCGGGGTCGCGGGTGTGGTCACAGTGCCTCCAGGTCCGGGCGGGCAGCGGTCCAGCGCTCGCCGATCGGGGTGAGGAAGATCCAGCGGGTGTCGTCCTCGGGGTCGAGCGACCGCCGGATGTCCACCTCCAGGTAGTCGTCGGCGAGGCCCTCCGCGATGCCGGCGCCCCATTCGACGAGGGTCACCGAGTCGTCGAGGGACACCTCGAGGTCGAGGTCCTCCAGTTCGGCGAAGGAGCCCAGCCGGTAGGCGTCCACATGGACGAGCGCCGGGCCGCCGACCGTCGACGGGTGGACGCGGGACAGCACGAACGTCGGCGAGATGATCGCCCCGGCCACGGCGAGTCCCGCACCGAGGCCCTGGGTGAGCGTGGTCTTGCCCGCCCCCAGGTCGCCGGAGGCGATGATCACGTCGCCCGCACGGACCACGGCGGCCAGGCGCCGCCCGACGGTCTGGGTGTCCTCGGCGGTCGGCGCGGCCACCCGCACCGGCAGCTGCCGGGCCAGCGTCAGGCTGGTGCCCTCGCGGTCCACCTCGATGAAGCCGTGCCTTCGCCACCACGCGACCACCTGCGGGAACTCGGCCCTGGCCACCAGTTCGACCGCGGCCACGCCGCGGGCGGTGAGCAGCTCCAGCGCCACCTCGACCAGCGCGGACGCGATCCCCTGCCGCTGGAAGCCCGGACGGACCGACACACGATGGATGCCGGCCACCGGGCCGTCCACACTCACGATCACGACGCCGGCCGGGGTGCCGTTCACCAGCGCGAGCACGCCGAAGCCTCCGGCGAGGGCCGCCGCGACGTGTTCGGGGGTCTCGGCGAGGGCGGATGGCGGCGGATCCACCGGCGGACGATTGCCGAACGCCTCCCTGATCACGCCGCAGATCGCGTCGGCGTCCGCCGTTGTCGGCTCCACGATGGTGAGGGTGCGACCGTCCCCGAGCAGGGTTTCGGCAAGCACGTCCATCAACCAACCTCCGCAGCAGCCGGGACGGGTCCTCCGCGCGGCCCGGGAAATGTTACCAGCGTCCCAATCCGCCCCGATCGGCCGCGGAGCGGATGACTGCACAATGCTAGAATGCTGTCAGATGAAGGAGGTGGAGCGATGGCAGTCCTGACCGTTCGGAATGTGCCCGACGAGGTGCACCGTGCGCTTCGCGCTCGTGCCACACGGCACGGACAGAGCACCGAGGCGGAAGTACGCGAGATCCTCGCGGCCGCGGTCGCGCCCGAGTCGCGACTGCGGCTCGGCGACGCTCTCACCGCGCTGGGCCGTGACCTCGCCCTCACCGATGACGACGTCGCCGTCCTCGACGCAGTTCGGGACCGCACGCCGGCAACACCACTTCCGCTGTCGTGATCGTCCTCGACACGAACGTCCTCTCGGAGGCGATGCGGCCCGTGCCAGATCCCGGCGTGCTGGGGTGGCTGAACAGCCAGTCCCCGGAGACCCTCTACCTCTCCAGCGTCACGCTCGCCGAACTGCTCTTCGGCATCGGTGCGCTTCCGGACGGCGTGAGGAAGGGACGCCTCGCCCAGGCCCTGGACGGGTTGGTGGCGTTGTTCGCAGGACGCGTCCTGGCCTTCGATCAGGATGCCGCCCGCCGCTACGCGGACATGGCGGTCGCCGCCCGACAGGCCGGACGTCCGCTGCCGACGGCTGACGGCTACATCGCAGCCACTGCGGCTGCTCACAGTTTCGCCGTGGCCACGAGGAACACTCGGGACTTCCAGGGCACCGGCGTCGAACTCATCGATCCCTGGCAGCGTCGCTGACCCCACTCAGCCGGCCTGTCGCGCCTCCACCGCGGCCAGCAGGCCCGGGTACAGCGGATGGCCGGACGGGATCCCGGTCACCTTCTCGACCACGTCCGGGGCGCTGGCGCCGGCCAGCAACTGCTGCAGCTCCACCGCCTCGGGGTCGTCGGCCGGATCGAACCGCAGCCCGGCGCCGATGGCGTCCAGCAGCGCGGCGTGGCCCATGCCCCGCTCGGCCAGTTGCGCGGCCGGGCTGACGAACCGGTCGTTGCGGCTCAGCTTGCGCAGCGGCGCCCTGCCGACCCGCAACGTGGTGTCGGGCAGGTACGGATTGGCGAACCGCGTCAGGATCTTCTCGACGTAGGCGGCCTGCGTGGGGGCGTCCACACCGTGCTTGGCCACGATCAGGGACGCGGTCTCGCCCAGCACCGCGCGCACCTTCGCCGCGACCTCCGGATCGGCGAGGGCGTCGGAGATCTTCTCGATGCCGGCGGCGTACCCGAACCATGCGGACGTGGCGTGGCCGGTGTTCACCGTGAACAGCTTGCGCTCGATGTAGGGCTCCAGGTCCGGAACCCAGGTGACGCCGGGGATGTCGGGGTGCGCGCCACCGAACGGGCCGGTCTCGATCACCCACTCGTAGAAGGTCTCGACGGTCACGTCCAGGCCGGCGTCCGGGTCCTGGTTGGGGACGATCCGGTCGACCGCCGTGTTGGCGAAGACCGCCCGGGAGCCCAGATCGTCGCCGGCGTAGGCCTTGAGCACCTCACCGGCGAGGATGTCGGTGCCGTTGATCGCGTTCTCGCACGCCATCACCGCCACCTTAGGCGCACCGGCCGGGCGCGCGGCGATGCCCGCCGCGATCGCCGGGGCGACGAACCTGAGGATGTGCGCGCCGACGGCCGTCGTGACGACGTCCGCCGACGCGATCTCGGCGGTGAGCGCCGCCACGTCCGCCGCCGAGTTGAGGGCGGAGAACCCGCGGACCTCCTGGGTCCGCGGGGACTCCCCCACCTCGTGCACCACGTAGCTGTCGGCGTCCTTCAGGCGCTGGATCAGCGCCTCGGCGACGTCGGCGAACACCAGCTCGTAACCGGCGTTGTGCAGCAGCAGGCCGACAAAACCGCGGCCGATGTTCCCTGCTCCGAAGTGCACTGCTTTCATCTCAGCCATTCACCTTTCCGAAGGCCGCGGCGACCTCCTCGGTGCTGGAGGCGTTCTCCAGCGCCTGCACTGCGTCCGCATCGAGGAACACCTCGGCGATCCGGCTGAGCAGTTCGAGGTGCTCGTCGTTCGCGCCGGCGATGCCGATCACGAACTTGACCGGGTTGCCGTTCCAGTCGATGCCCTGCGGATACCGCACCACCGAGATCGCGGAGGACCTGATCAGTCCCTTCGCCTCGTTGGTGCCGTGGGGGATCGCGAGGAAGTTGCCCATGAAGGTGGACACCGACTCCTCGCGCTCATGCATGGATTCGACATAGGCGGGGTCCACCGCGCCGGCCTCGACGAGGAGGTTGCCCGCCTCGTCGATGGCCGCGGACCGGTCGTTCGCCGAACCCGAGAGCACGATCGAGGAGAGCTTCAACACTCCACCCTCGGTCGCGGCCGCGGTCCGGGGTGCGACCGGCTCGTCCGCGACGGCCCGCGCCGGGGCAGCCGGAGCTGCGGCCGGTACGGGCTCAGACGCTTTTGGGTCTGCGTTGGACTCCTTCACCATCTCCACGACCTCGTCGTACCGCGGCGATGCCATGAAGTTGTCGACGGCGACGTGCACCGCGGACGGTGTCTTCTGCCGTGCCCGGTCGATCAGGTCCTGGTGGGACACGACCACGTCGAAGCTGTCGTCCAGCCCGGCGATGGCCTTGTTGACCACCTTCACGTCGCTGAAGCCGGCCGCCTGGATCTTCTTCCGAAGCACCGAGGCGCCCATGGCGGACGAGCCCATCCCTGCGTCGCAGGCGAACACGATGTTCTTGATCGGGCCGGCGATGGTGGCCGTGGCCGTCCCGCCGCGCAGCGCGGCGAGCGCGTCCGAGCCCTTGCCCTTGTTCGCCTCGGTCTGGCTGATCGCTGCCTCGAACCGGTCGGTGCCGGCCGCCTCGGCCTCCAGGTCACGCTTGCGCGAGGCCCGCAGGATGACTGCTGAGATCAGGAAGGTCACCGTGGCCGACAGGACGACCGAGAGGATCACCGCGAAGTACGCCCCTGGCGCGATCTGCGCCAGCACCGCCAGGAAGCTGCCCGGCGCCGCGGGGGCCCGCAACGCTCCACCCAGCAGCATGTTGGTCGCCACACCGGTCATGCCACCGCCGATCAGGGCCACGATCAGCATCGGCTTCATCAGCGCGTAGGGGAAGTACACCTCGTGGATGCCGCCGATGAACTGGATGAACGCCGCGCCCGGTGCGGACGCCTTGGCCGCGCCGATCCCGAAGACCGCGAAGGCCAGCAGCAGGCCGACGCCGGGGCCGGGGTTGGCCTCGAGCAGGAACAGGATCGACCGGCCGGTCTCTCCGGCCTGCTGGCTGCCCAGCGGGGTCAGCACGCCATGGTTGATGGCGTTGTTCAGGAAGAACACCTTGGCCGGCTCGATGATGATGCTGGTCAGCGGGAGCAGGTTGAACTGCACCAGCCAGGCCACGCCGTTGCTCAGCACGGTCATGATGCCGTTGACCAGCCACGCGATCGGGTAGAAGCCGACCAGCGCCATCACGAAGCCCCAGATGCCGGCGGAGAACATGTTCACCAGCATCTCGAGACCGGGCCGGATCTTGTCCTCCCACAGTCCGTCCAGCCACTTCATGGTGTAGGCGGCGAGCGGGGCCATGATCATCGCGCCGATGAACATGTGCACCTGGCCGAGCTCCCGGAACTTGTCGGCGGCGTTCCCCGCGGCCAGCCACTCCTCCAGGGCCGCCGCGTTGAACTGCGCGATCAGCAGGTCGGAGCCAGCGATGGCACCGAAGGTCGCGATCGCGGCCACCACGGCACCACGCACGCCATAGACGATGTGGCCGCCGGTGTAGGCGATCAGGATCGGCAACAGGTTGTGGATGAACGGCCCGACGATGGTCGAGAGGTCGGCGTTGGGGGTGAAGCCGTCCCCGATGAAGAACATCGTGAAGATGCCCCACGCGATCAGCGCGGGGATGTTGGGCATGATCATGCCGGACAGGAAGGTGCCGAACTTCTGGACGGCGATCCGCGCTCCTCCCTTCGGAGGTGCGCCTGCGGTGGTTGAGGTCATAACTCGATTCCTCTCGTTGGTCGTGGCCCGGGGGTTCCGCTTCCGTGCGGCCCGGTCGGTGGTCAGTTGGTGGCAGGAGTGGGTCGAGTGGCGCCGTCCCGGATCGCCTCTTCGATCCGGGCCAGCGTCCTGGTGCCGTCGAGGTCCGCGAACACGTCCTTACCCAGCAGAACGACGGCGACACCGTGCGGTTCGGCCAGGGCCTGGATCTGTTCGAGGTGAGGGGCCAGATGGGGCCCGAGGAGGACCAGATCGGTGGTCTGCACGTCCTGCGCGAGCGACGCCTCGTTCGTCGCCGTGGCCGAGTAGGCCAGCTTCCGCGCCCGCGCCGCGGCATTGATGCGCTGAGCGACGAACGTGCTGGAAGCCCCTGCGCCACACACCACCAGGATCCTCATCGACGCCTCCTTCGGTCTCCCATCATGAGCAGCCGTCGCGCGGGCCTCAACCACGTCGACTTCCGCAGGGGCGGAAGGAACAACTCGGCTTCCGGAGGGGCGGAAGGCGGGTTGGTGCGCGCAGACGGCGCCGAACCGAGCGCGTCCGTGGTGCGAGCGGCAATAATGCCGGAACGTGCCCAGCCCAGACATGTGCCTGCCCGGCTCGAACATGCTTGACTGGGGGTGACGCAGGGCAGCGTTGACGCCTTGGGGCACGTGGGCTCAGGAGGTCGGTCGTGTCGAGGTCCCGACAGAACAGGCTGCTCACCCAACTGGTGAGGGTCGAGGACTGGGTGACCGCTGCCTCTCTGGCCGACTACCTGGGGGTGACTCCCCGATCCGTGCGCAGCTATGTGGCCGCGCTGAACGCGAGGGTCCCGGACGCCGTCGTCGTGGAGTCCGGCGCCCAGGGCTACCGTGCCGGGCCGGGCGCGCGCACCGCGCTGCGCGAGAGCACGGTCGAGCCCGGCACCCCGCGTGACCGGCTCCACCAGCTGGTCCGCCGGCTGCTGGAATCGGAGCAGCCACTGGACGTCCACGACACCGCGGACGAGATCTACGTCAGCTCCGCGACCATCGAGGGCGACCTCGCCCGGGTGCGCAGCTTCCTCAGTGGCAGCGGCCTGACGCTGGAGCGGCACGGCTCCCGGGTCTGGCTGCAGGGCACGGAGATGGCCCAGCGCCGGCTGCTCAGCCGGCTCGTCCACGAGCAGACCGAGATGGAGTCGCTCGACTTCCCCGCGCTGATGCGCGTGCTGGGCGAGGGCTCGGTCGGCGCCGAGGCGTACGCGCGGTTCAAGTCCGACCTCGTGGACGGCCTGGGCGACCTCGGCTACTTCGTCAACGAGTACGCCATCGCCGACGTCCTCATGCATGTCGCGATCGCCGCCGACCGGATCTCGCGCGGCCGGCTGCTGGCGACGGGCAGCGGCGTCCTTCGCGATGACGAGCGGGCCATCGCCGAACTGCTGGACGAGCTGGCGCTGCGGTACTTCGGCATCAGGTTCAGCGGCGGCGATCGGGAGTTCCTCGCCACCGTGGTGCTCAGCCGGGTGGTGGCGCCGCGCTCGGACTCGGTGCAGGCCCTCGCCATGCAGCGGGTGTCACCGGCCGTCGAGCAGGCCGTGCTGGACGCCTGCGCCGCCGCCGCGGCCGAATTCCTGATCGACCTCTCCGGGGACGACTTCACCTGGCGCCTGATCCTGCACGTCCAGAACCTCGTCGAGCGGGCGGCCGGCGCGGCCTGGTCGCGCAACCCGCTGACCCGCACGCTGAAGGCGTCCTACCCGATGATCTTCGAGGTCGCGGTGTACATCTCCAACCGGCTGGCCGACCGGCTCGGCATCCCGATGGTCGACGAGGAGATCGCCTACATCGCGATCCACGTGGGCGCGCGACTGGAGCGCAACCGCACCGACGACGCCCCGCCCACGGCGACGATCGTCTGCCCGGGCTACCACGACCTGCACAGCCTGTTGCGCTCCAGCGTGGACCGGTCTCTCGGCAAGGCCATCGAGGTCGTCCGGGTGGAGACGCGGGCGGACCCGGACTGGGCGTCCATGGACTCGGACCTGATCCTCACCACGATCCCCCCGCCGCAGCACAGCGACCGGATCGTGACCATCCCGCTGTTCCTCTCCGACGCGGACGTCGAGCGGGTGCAGGCCGCGGCCCGGCGGGTCCGCAGGACGCGGCGACTGGCTCGCCTGCGCGCGGAGCTGGAGAAGTACTTCGCTCCGCGGTGCTTCGTGCGGGACCTCGACGCCGGCGCGGGCGAGGAGGCGATCATCCGCCGACTCGGCGCGCTCCTGATCGCCGAGGGCGTCATCGACGACAGCTACGTGGAGCGGAGCATCGAGCGCGAGCGGATGTCGTCGACGGCCTTCACCGAGTCACTGGCCGTGCCCCACGCGCTGAGCATGACCGCGACCCGGACCGCGATCGCGATGGGCCTGTCCGACCGGCCGATTCCCTGGGGAGAGGGCCACGTCCAGGTGGTCGTCATGGTCGCGTTCTCCGAGAGCGACCGCGCGGCGTTCCAGACGGTGTTCGAGCAACTGGTCGAGGTGTTCAGCGAGCACGACAGCGTCCAGCGGCTCGTCCACCGGGGCACCGACCTGCCCGCCTTCCTCGACGAACTCGTCGCCGTGATCGACGGCTGAGCAACCCGCCGGGTGAACGGAAAGGGACCCGTCCCCTTATCGTTCACCCCTACGTCATCCCGGCGAACGCCGGGATCCCTGCACCCACGTGGCGACGCGTCCCGGGATGACAGGTCCGGCTCAGGCTTCGGCGGCCGAGATCAGGGCGTAGAGCTCCTCGGGGGTGGTGGCTGCGGCGAGCTTCGCCACCTCGTCGGCGTCGGAGAACAGGACGGCGATCTGGCCGAGGAGGTCGAGGTGCTCACCGTCCCGGCCAGCGATGCCGACGACGAAGGTCGCCCGCTGGCCGCCCCAGTCGACACCGCCGTCGTAGCGGACGAAGGAGATGCCCGAACCCAGCACCGCGTCCATGGTCTCGAAGGTGCCGTGCGGGATCGCCAGCCCGTTGCCCATGAACGTCGACACCGACCGCTCCCGCTCCCGCATCGCCTCGAAGTACGCCGGGGTCACCGCCCCCGCGGCGACGAGCAGGTCGGTGGCCTCCCGCATCGCTTCCTCCTGGGTGGCCGACCCGGCGTGGATGCGGACCAGGTCCGGGGTGAACAGGTTGTCAGTCGCCATGGCTGCGCTGCCCTTCTCGATCGGCGAACCGGAATTGGGGGCTCCACACGCCGGGCGCCTCCAGCGGCAGCCGGACGTCCTGCGGCGGCACCGGGCCGGGAGTCGTCCGCGCGGCGAGGGCCTGGACGCTCGCGCCGGCGAGGGCGGCATCGACCGGGGTCAGGCCGGCGGCCAGCAGGGTCCCGCAGATGCCGGCGAGCACGTCGCCGGAGCCGGCCTGCGCGGTCCAGGCCGATCCGGGGAGCGCGAGCCCGAGCCGGTCGTCCAGCGGGCCGGCAACGTACTGGGTGGCGCCCTTCAGCAGCACGGTGCAACCCGTCCGCTCCACCGCTGCCCGGACGGCGGCGATCGGGTCGGTCTCCACCGCCGTGCGTTCGACGCCGAGCAGTCGGGCCAGCTCACCGGCGTGGGGGGTCAGCAACACGCCCGGGTGGCCCTGCGCGGGGAGGTGCCGCAGTCCGTCCGCATCCACGAGGACGGGGTCTCCGGACGCGACCGCCCGCGCGACCGCACCGTCGTCCTCGCGATCGCCCCAGCCCGAGCCGAGCACCAGCGCCTGGACTCGTCCGGGGGCGGTGACCACGTTGGGGAAGCGGTCGAGCACCCGCGACGCGGCCTCCGCCGGTCCGAGGTAGCGGACCATCCCCGCCCCCGCGTGAACCGCTCCGGCCGCGGTCAGCACGGCGGCCCCGGGGAAGTGGACCGAGCCGGTGTCCAGCCCCACCACGCCCCGGGAGTACTTGTCGCTGCGGGCGTCCGGCACCGGCCAGGCCGCGGCCAGGTCGGCGGGCTCCCACTGCGACACGGTCGGCTCGGGCAGGTCGAGCCCGATGTCGACCAGTTCGACCTCACCGCACTCCGACCGCGCCGGCTCCAGCAGCTGGCACAGCTTGTAGCCGCCGAAGGTCGCCGTGAGCTCGGCGGTGAAGTGGGGCGCATCGGCGAACGGCGGCTCCGGCGCCAGCCCGGACGGCAGGTCCACCGCCACCACCGGGACGCCGCGCTCCCGGCAGGCGGACGCGAGCGCAGCCACCTGTGGCGCCAGCCCCGGACGCGAGCCGATGCCGGCCACGCCGTCCACCACGCACCGCTGCGCACCGAGGTCGGCGAGCGCCGCGGCGGCGTCCACCTCGCGGCCGCCGGCGGCCAGGAACTCGGCCCAGCCGGCCTCGTGGACGGACGCCCCCGTGCGCCAGGCGGTGACCCGCACCCCCCGCCCGGCCAGGATGGCGCCGGCGAACAGCGCGTCCCCGCCGTTGTTGCCGGAGCCGACAGCCAGCAGCACCCGCGCCCCGTACACCCCAAGCCCCCACCCACCCCCATCGAACGCCTCCGTTTCGGTCAAACGCTCCACCCTGCGCTGGGGCGTTTGACCGGAACGGGGGCGTTCGGCGAGAGAGGGGCGGTGGGTGGGGCGCAGGCGGCGCAGGATCGCTGCGGCCAGGCCGGCGGCGGCGGTCTGCATGAGGGTGTCGCCGCCCACTCGGGCGATGGCCAGGGCTTCCGCGTCCCGGATCTGGGCGACCGTGTAGCCGTGCAGCATGTCAGACCTCGCAGACCACCACCGCGGCGGCGATGCCCGCGTCGTGGGTGATCGAGAGGTGGATGGACGCGATCCCGCGCTCGGCGACCAGGGCGGCGACCGTGCCGGAGCAGGTGAAGAACGGCTTGCCGTCGATGTCCTTGCTCACCTCGACGTCGGTCCAGACCAGTCCGGTGGGCGCGCCGAGGGCCTTGGCGAACGCCTCCTTGGCCGCGAACCGGCCGGCCATCCGCTGCATCGACGTGTCGTGCTCGGCAGGCGTGAAGATCTTGTCCAGCAGGCCGGGCGTCCTGGCCACCGCCTCGCTGAAGCGGGACACCTCGGTCACGTCGATGCCGATGCCGACGATCATGGCGCTACTCGACCGTGACGCTCTTGGCGAGGTTGCGGGGCTGGTCGACGTCGTAGCCCTTCAGCGTGGCCAGTTCGCAGGCGAACATCTGCAGGGGGACGGTCGCCACCAGCGGCTGCAGCAGCGTGGACACCTTGGGCAGCCGGAACAGGACGTCCGCGTACGAGTCGACCTCGTGGTCGCCCTCCTCGGCCAGGACCACGGTCAGCGCGCCCCGGGCGCGCACCTCCTGGATGTTGGAGACCACCTTGTCGTGCAGCTGGTCGCGGCCCTGCGGCGGCACGACGATGAAAATCGGGACGCCGTCCTCGACCAGGGCGATCGGCCCGTGCTTGAGCTCCCCGGCGGGGAAGCCCTCGGCGTGCAGGTAGGCGATCTCCTTCAGCTTCAGGGCGCCTTCGAGAGCGACCGGGTAGCCGACGTGACGGCCGAGGAACAGCACGGACTTCTTGTCGAGGAACCGGCGGGCCAGCTCCTTGATCGGGTCGAGTTCGTCCAGCACCTTCTGGATCAGCGGCGGAGTGGCCGCCAGCTCGCTCATCACGGCATGGATCTCGTCGTCGTACATCGTGCCGCGCACTTGCGCGAGGTAGAGACCGAGCAGGTAGCACGCGGCCACCTGGGTGAGGAAGCCCTTGGTGGACGCCACCCCGATCTCCGGGCCGGCGTGGGTGTAGATGTTCGCGTCCGACTCGCGCGGGATGGTGGCGCCGTTGGTGTTGCAGATCGCGATCACCTTGGCGTGCTGCTCCCGCGCGTGCCGGATGGCCATCAGGGTGTCCGCGGTCTCACCCGACTGGCTGAGCGTGACCACCAGGGTCGAGCGGGTGATGATCGGGTCGCGGTACCGGAACTCGGACGCGATCTCGACCTCGCAGGCGATCCGCGTCCAGTGCTCGATCGCGTACTTGGCCACCAGGCCCGCGTAGTACGCCGTACCACAGGCGACGATGATGATCTTGTCGATCAGCCGCAGCTCCGACTCGGGGATGTGCAGCTCGTCCAGCTTGAGCGAGCCGTCCGGGTTGAACCGGCCGAGCAGGGTGTCGGCGACGGCGCGCGGCTGTTCGTAGATCTCCTTGCGCATGAACCAGTCGTAGCCCGACTTCTCCGCCGCGGACAGGTCCCACGTCACCTCGAACGGGTGGGTCTCGGCGGGCAGGCCGGCGAAGTCGGTGACCGAGACGGACTCGGGGGTGACGTCGACCACCTGGTCCTGACCGAGCTCGATCGCGAACCGGGTGAACTCGATGAAGGCCGCCACGTCGGACGCGACGAAGTTCTCCCCCTCGCCCACCCCGACGACCAGCGGCGAGTTGCGCCGGGCGGCGACCAGCCGGTGCGGCTGCGCGGCGTCCACGGCCACGAGGGTGAACGCGCCCTCCAGCCGCCGGCAGATCTGCCGCATCGCCTCGGCGAGGTCGGTGCCGGCCTGCACCTCCCGGCCCAGCAGCTGGGCCGCGGCCTCGGTGTCGGTCTGCGAGGTGAAGGTCACCCCATCGGCCTCCAGCTCGGCCCGCAGCACCGCGAAGTTCTCGATGATGCCGTTGTGGATCAGCGCCACCCGGCCGTCCTCGGACACGTGCGGGTGCGCGTTGGCGTCCGTCGGGCCGCCGTGGGTGGCCCAGCGGGTGTGCCCGATCCCCAGCCCGGAGTCCGGGATCGGGTTCGCGGCCAGTTCCGCGTCCAGGTTGGTGATCTTGCCCGCCTTCTTGCGGTACACGATCTCGCCGTCCGCGACCACGGCCACACCGGCCGAGTCGTATCCGCGGTACTCCATCCGCCGCAGGCCGGCCACCACCACATCCCGGGCGACACGAGGGCCCGTGTAGCCGATAATTCCGCACATGGCGGCCACTGTACTGGTGGGTTCGCCCATACTTGTGCCCCGGAGCCGAAGGACGAACCGAGCGGAGTCGAGGTGGTAATGGCACCAGAGATCGGCGGCCACGACGAGGTGGACGCGCCGGAGGACAATCCCTACGGCCCGTACCTCACGCTCGACCGGCAGCACTGGGCGGCCCTGGCGGCCGCCCGGCCGAACAACCTCGACGAGGCGACGCTGGAACGCCTGCGGGGCATCGGCGACCCCACCGACGCCGACGAGGTGCGGGAGGTCTACCTGTCGCTGACCGACCTGCTCAGCCTGTACATCGAGCGCACCGGCGAGCTGTTCTCCGCCAGCCACCGCTTCCTCGGCCTCTCCGGGCGGCGGACGCCGTTCGTGATCGGCGTGGCCGGCTCGGTCGCGGTGGGCAAGTCGACCACGTCCCGGCTGCTCAAGGAACTGCTCTCGCGGCTGCCGTCCCGGCCGCGGGTGGACTTGCTCACCACCGACGGCTTCCTCTACCCGAACGAGCGGCTGGAGCGGATGGGCCTGGCCGACCGCAAGGGCTTCCCGGAGTCCTACGACCGGCGCCGGCTCGTCCAGTTCGTCATGGACGTGAAGTCCGGTGCGCCCCGGGTGACCGCGCCGGTGTACTCGCACCTCGTCTACGACATCGTGCCGGGAGAGGAGATCGTCGTCTCCCAGCCCGACGTGCTGATCGTCGAGGGCCTGAACGTGCTGCAGCCCGCCCGCCGTCGCGCGGACGGCACCACCGGCCTGGCGGTGTGCGACTTCTTCGACTTCTCCGTGTACGTGGACGCGGCCCACGCGGACATCCGCAACTGGTACGTCAACCGCTTCCTGCGCCTGCGGGAGACCGCGTTCCAGGACCCGGAGTCGTACTTCGTCCGCTACGGCCGGCTGTCGGCGGCGGAGGCGACCGAGGTCGCGATCGACATCTGGGACCGGATCAACGGCCCCAACCTCGAACTGAACATCCGGCCCACCCGGGGGCGGGCCACGGCCATCCTGCGCAAGGGCGCCGACCACCAGGTCAGCTGGGTCCGGATCCGGAAGGTGTGATGGTGGAGCAGCTCTCCCCCGACGACGTCCAGGCGGCCGTCGCGCTGTGGGACCAGGCCGGCCTGACCCGGCCGTGGAACGACGCGGACGCCGACTTCCTCCGGGCGGTCGCCGGCCCGGCGTCCGCGGTGCTGGGGATCCGGGACGGCGACGACCTGCTCGGCACGGCGATGGTCGGCCACGACGGCCACCGCGGCTGGGTGTACTACCTGGCGGTGGCCGACGCCGCGCGCGGCCGGGGTCTCGGCCGGCAACTGATGGACGGCTGCGAGGCCTGGTTGCGCGACCGCGGCTGCCCGAAGATCCAGTTCATGGTGCGCACCGACAACACCGCCGTCCTGGCGTTCTACGACCATCTCGGCTACGCGCACCAGGATGTGGTCGTGCTCGGCCGCCGACTCGATTGACCACTTCCCTCCGGCGCGCCGGCGTCAAGTAGGCTGGGAACCCCAGGCAGACGAAGGAGCGGAGAAGCGCGATGGGTGGCTGGACCGTCGATCCTGTGACAGCGAAGGCTGCCGCCAACGGACTCGCGCCCGCGGCGGAGCTGGCCGGCGACTCGGCGAGCGCCCTGCGCGGCGCGGCGATAGCCCAGGACGGCGCCAAATGGGGCACCGAGACAGGCCCGCGGTCGTTCCGCTCGGCGTTCAGCGACGCGCTGTGGGCGACCCGCGACGACCTCGCCACGATGCAGGAGCGGCTGACCAGCTACGTCGCCGGCGTGCGCGGAGCGATCCAGGCCTTCGAGAACAGCGACGACGACGCCGCGGCACGGAGCCAACTGGACGAGGCGCAGCTGGAGCAGGAAGCCAGGGAGCGGGCTCCGGAGCCGCCCCCGATCGCCTGGGGCGGGCACGTCCCGCAGGCCTACTGAGGGGGAGCGCATGGGCCAGTACTACGAGCGGCTGCGCGAGGTCGCCGGACTCGACTACGACGACTCCGCAGAGGCGGACGCCTACGCGTCGGCGCTGGCGGCGATCGCGGAGATCCGGAAGCTGGCGGCCGAGTTCCGCGCCGACCCGGGCATGACCGGCCAGACCGCGACCGCGGCGCTGACCTGGCTGGCCACGTACGAGGCCGAGCTGGACGCCAAGGAGGCCGAACTCAGCACCATGGTTCAGCGCCACGAACTGGCCCGAGCGGCCATGAGCGCCGCCAAGGCCGGTTTCGGCACGCTGGCACCGACCCTGCTGACGCCGTTCGAGTCGAGGTACCTCGCCGTCAACGGCCCCTTCGTCGTCGGCGGCAGGGAGATCTCCGGTGCGGCCTACGTGAACAACCTGCGGGCCCAGCGGGACGCCGAGCGCGACCTCGCCGCCAAACGCATCCTCGACGCGATGAACACCGAGGTCGAGAACCAGACGGGCTTGATCCACACGCGGATCGATATCGAGGACGTGGACGGCCCGGCAGACTCCGGGAACGGCCCCGGCACCCGCCGGACGGTCTCCGGCAGCGGTGGCACCTCGCCGGCCGCGAAGTCCCCGACGGCCACGATCACCACTCCGGTCGCCTCTCCCCGTCCCACACCGGCCGATCCGCCCGGCCCCACCACCCCGGACGACCAGGCCCCGGACATCTCCTCGCCCGACCCGGACGGCCCCATCCAGGGCTACGTGCCGCCATCGGTGACCCAGCCGGACGACCCACGCTGGGCCGTCGGCTACGCCCCGCCTGGCGTCACCCCGCCCGGTGACAGCGGTGTCGGCGCGGGAGAGACCGGCGTGATCGTCGGCGGCGTGATCGGCACGGCGGCGACCGTCCTGGCCTCTCGCGCGCTCGCCACCAGTGGCATGTCGGGCGCCTCGGCGCTGGCACTCCAGGCCGCCGCCGGCTCGGGTAGCGCCGGCAGCCTGGGCTCCGCCGGCAGCCTGGGCGCCGCGGCCCGGGTGCCGGGCGGCGGCCTGCTCACCGGA
>NZ_JARKPQ010000344.1 GCF_029975155.1 Propionicimonas sp.
ATGCCGAGCAGCGCGAACGTGACGAGATCCGGGCTGCCGAGGCTGCTCGCCGTCGTCGTGAGCTCGAGCGACGGGAGGCACACCATGGACCGCAGTTCTGACCAGAAGATCCCGCACCACGCGCGCTGCAAGCGGCCGAGGCCGGTCCTGCGCCGATCTTGGGCAGGCAGCCCCGAGTTGTACTGCCCAGGTTGCGGCCGGGCAGCCCACGGTGACGCATCCGCCGAGCAGGCCCAGGAGGTGACCGAATGATCACACCCATCGAGCGCGGCGTTCTCCTGACTGGCCGGGAGATCGAGGCAGTCGGCTACGCGATCAAGCTTGCTCAACGGGACCGCGCCCGTAACGGCCTGCCCCGTTCCCGAGATCTCGACCAACTCGCTGCTGCCGTGGCCCAGGCCGCAGGCGGACAACTGGACAGCTGCGAGCAGGTCGAAGTGCAGGCTGACTACATCAGTTGCCGCGAGGCTGCCGGCATCCTCGGTTGCTCCGAGCGAAGCGTTCGGCGCTGGGCCCCTGGGCTCGGCGGGCAGCTGGTCGGCGGCCGCTGGCTCGTTGATCGGCAGGCGGTCGTTGAGCACGCGGTCGGACAGACACGAATGGAGGAGAGCTCATGACAGATGACCCGCTGGTCGACGCGCTGCTGCAGCGTGTTGGTCGCGATTATCTCGATGCGTTGACCGAAGACGAGTTGGCCGCGCACGTCGCCACCACCGACGAGGGCGACGCCCACCGCCTCGACGACATCGCCGACCAGCACGGCGAGCCGTCATCCCACACCGCCACCACTACGGAGGACTGAATGCCCAACAACTACACGCGCCCCAGGGGCCAGCGCGACCCCGAACCCACAGACCTGGCAGCCGTGAAGCGTGCCGCCGCCACAGCCGCCGCCATGACCCAGGAGCCCCGCCCGACCAGCCGGCACGCCGAACTGCTCGCCGCGCTCCGGACCCGCCTCGGTCTGGCCGCCGACGCCACCGAAGCGACAATCGTCGCCGCCATCGACAAGGTGACAGCCGGGAAGCGTGCCGCGCGTCGTAAGGTCGCAGCACCCAAGCCTGCGCAGGTGGACGATGCCTATCCGGCGCATTGGACCGAGGCCGGACGCGCCAGGCTCGCGAAGGCCCACGCTGCCCAGTTCGACGACCCGAGCACCCGGTACCCCGAGAACTGGAAGCGCTAGAAGTGGCCGCCCGCAAGACCCCGACCACGGTTGATCTGTGGATCGTCACCGACCCCGAGGGCACCGCCGTTGAACGGTTGCAGAATCGCCTCGGGCATCCGTTGCCCAGGTCGACCCGCACCACGCTGCCCGACACCTACAGGTTCAACGAGGCCTTCCCCTGCGGTGCTGTCCTGCCCGCCGACATCCCCGCCGACGTGATCCGCCGCCTGGCGTCCTGCGGATACATCCAGCGGGTTCGCGTCCCACTACCGAAGGAGCAATAACCATGCG
>NZ_JARKPQ010000293.1 GCF_029975155.1 Propionicimonas sp.
GCCGGGGCGATTACGCCCCAACCCCAGAAACGCCCGCGTTCTTCGTGGCGCAGGTTCGAGGCCGCAGCACCCAACGCAATGCGGCAATCCGATTTCACCCATATTCGTCTTGCTGATGGCACCGATACCGAGGTCATCTCATGGCTCGACGACCACTCCCGCTTCCTGCTGCACATCACCAGCCACCGGCGCATCACCGGACCCATCGTGGTCGAATCGTTCCTGGCCGCAGCCGACGCTCACGGGCTACCAGCAGCGACCCTGACCGATAACGGCATGGTCTACACCACCCGCCTCTCGCACGGAGCTCGAGGAAGAAACAACCAGCCCAACGCGTTCGAAGTCCTCATCGCGGACCTGGGGATCGTCCAGAAGAACGGACGCCCCGGTCACCCCACGACCCAGGGCAAGATCGAAAGATTCCACCAAACACTCAAACGCTGGCTCACTGCCCGCCCACCAGCGCCAGACCTGGAACGACTCCAAGAACTCCTGACCGAGTTCATCTCGATCTACAACACCCGCAGGCCCCACCGGGCACTGGGCCGAGCGACCCCACACACCATCTACACCACCAGCCTCAAGACCCCCCACACATCGAGATCGCAGGCCAGCCACGGCGAGTCCGCCACGACCTCGTCGACCAGGCCGGGGCCATCACCATCCGCCGGCTACGACACCTCGGAATCGGACGAGCATACGCCCGAACCCGGGTCATCGCCCTCGCCCACGGACCCGACATCATGGTCCTAGCCCCCGGCACCGGGAAGATCACCGTAGAGTTCCGCATCAACCCCGCCAAGAACTACCAACCCAAAATCACCAAACCCGAGCCCAGAGCGGAACCATGACCCGAGACACCCCGAAACGATCACCCGAGACACCACCACCCCATAAACACGAAAATCCCGGAACATCGAAGGAACGATGTCCCGGGACTCCACATTGTCGGGGTGACAGGATTTGAACCTGCGACCTCTTCGTCCCGAACGAAGCGCGCTACCAAGCTGCGCCACACCCCGATGGCTCATGAGCCGAGAGGTAGCCTATCGCACCTTTGATCGGGGCACCAATCCCCGACGAGACTCATACATAGTCCCCGCGAGTGAGGGGGCCGTGCCTCATACAGTTTCCCCCGCGAAGCTTGGGTCGGCCACGATGGGGTGTGAGTGATGAGGGTTTGTCGATGGCAGCCAGGGTTGAGGTCACGAAGCGGTACGCCACGGCGTACGCGGCCGCGTCGAAGAAGGACAAGGGTCTGATCTTGGATCAGGTCGTGGACGTGACGGGCTGGAATCGGGATCATGCTCGTCAGACACTGAAGGCGCGACTACGGCAGCCGAAGGGCCGCGCCGTTGCGACGGTCGCGGTGATTGACCGGCGACGCACGAAACCACGCAAGTACTCCTACGATGCGCTGGTGGTGCTGCAGCGGGTTTGGGCGACTGCTGGCGGCAGTTGCGGGAAGTACCTCGTCGTGTCGATCAGCGACTGGCTGGATGCGATGGAAGCCGAAGGTTCACTGGTGGCCGGTCAGGACCGCTACAGCGCGGAGGTGCGTGCCGAGCTGGAGTCCATGTCGGCGGCCACGATCGACCGGTACCTGAACACAGCGCGGGCCAAGGACCCGATCCGAGGCAAATCGGCAACGAAACCGGGGAGCTTGTTGCGTAACTCGATCAGTATCCGCAAGGCCGGTGACGAGGTCGAGGCCGAGCCCGGGTTCTTCGAGGTCGACACGGTGGCTCACTGCGGCCCGACGTTGAAGGGCGAGTTCGCGCGCACCGTGAACTTCACCGACATGCATACCGGCTGGGTGTTCACCAAAGCGATCCGCAACAACGCCCACCTGCACATCCGGTCCGCGTTCGACGAGTTCATCAATCAGGTGCCGTTCATGGTCACCGGGATCGACTGTGACAACGGCTCGGAGTTCATCAACTATGACCTGATCGGCTGGGCCGGGCAGCGTGAGGTGTTCTTCACCCGATCAAGGCCCTACAAGAAGAACGACCAAGCCACCATCGAGTCGAAGAACGGTCACCTCGTACGCCGCTACGGCTTCTACCACCGCTACGACACCGCCACCGAACTGGCCCTACTCAACGAACTATGGTCGCTGGTCAACGACCGGCTCAACTTTCTCACCCCGACCAAGAAACCCGTCGGCTGGACCACCGACACCGTCGGCCGCCGCAAACGGGTCTACGACACACCCCGCTCCCCCTACCAGCGGCTGCTGACCGCCCAGGTGCTCAGCCCCGCACAGCAAACCGAACTCGCCGCACGGAAAGCAGCGCTCAAACCCGTCGCGCTACAACGCCGGATCACCGTGTCCCGCGTCAAGTAGTTGGCAGGACTTCTTCTTGTTCAAAGGTGGGGACGGTCGTGCTGGCTCGCCCGAGGTGGACCTCGAGGGGCCGGTTCCAGGCGATCGCCTCGTGAGGGCGCTGGGTGTTGTACTCGATGCGGTAGTCTTCGGCTCGTTCGACCAAGGTCAACGCGTCGGGGATCTCGTCGAGGAACAAGCGTTCGTACTTCAACGTGCCGAACCCGCGTTCGCGTGAGCCGTTCTGCCCTGGGCTCTTGACCCTGGTCCGGACGTGTTGGAGTTCGGGGTGCGAGGTGATGAACAACTCGAAGTCGATCGAGCGGAACGGGCCACCGTTGTCGGTCACGATCGTGACCACGGGCAGCACCTCACCAGTGATCTCATTGATCGGGCAGGCATCGGCCAACGGGTGACCGAACAGGGCCTCGTAGTCAGCCAAGGCGAGCTCGACCGCGGCGATCGCGTCGTGCTTGTTCCCGGTGGGTGAGACATGCCAGGGATGCTCATACTTGTCAGTACCAGTCCCGGCATCCTGCGATCCGCCACGTGCCGCCCGTGGTGGTCTCGAACTCGGAGAAGTCCAGTTGCCACACCTGGTTCGGGCCATCAGGCATCTTCGCGAACGCGGCTCTACGGTCGGCGGCGAGTTCACGGCGCTGCTTCTGGACTGCGACGCCAGCAGCAGGCCCTCGTCACGCAGTAGCCGCAGCACGGTCGCCTGGGACACCTTGTGCCCGTCATGGCGGGTCAGTGCCCAGATCTTGCGATGCCCCCACACCGGCTTGGCCAGCGCATGACCGACCACCAGGTCCCGCGCAGCGCTACGGGCAGGCTGGGGCCACGGCCCCTTCGGGCCCTGACCCTGACGGGCCTTGGCCTGCCACCGACGCCACGTGCGCTCGGGCATGTCGATCAGCTTCACGAACCTCGAAGTCGACATGCCCGCCTCCAAACGGATCACCTCGAGGTCCTCGAAGGGCCCAACCTGCCCTCCGCCGACTTCTTCCACACCCGAATCTCAACCGCGGCCTCACCCAACGCCTGAGTCAACTCCGTGACCTCAGCCTCCAACTGCTGCTCACGAGTTGAGGGCCCGGACTTGCCTGCCGCGAGCCCAGCCTTGCCTGCTTCGAGGAAGTCTGCTTTCCACCGACCGATCGACTGCTCGCTGACCTTCTCCCGCCGAGCAGCCTCAGCGATCGTCATCTCTCCAGCCAGGATGCTCAACACAATCCTGGTCTTCTTCTCCACCGGGATCACTGGTGGTCTTCCCATGTCGGACTCTCCTTCAGGACCTACATAACGGCCCTGCCACTAAGCCCGGATCCACCGTTGATCTTGGCGTTGGGGTGGGGCGTTGGTGGTCGGTAGGTGCTCTGCTGCCGAGGTGGGTTACGGGCAGGTCTGAGTCGCCGGTCTGCCGGCTTCTCCGAGGTCCTGGTCGTCGGGGCGGTGGGTGGTGATCAGCAGCGCATCGGGATTGCGGCGATGCGGGTCAGGGCTTGTTGGACGGGGTCGGCCCAGGGCCAGGAGGCGGGTAGTCGCAGGTGTCGTCTTCGGCCGCTGTGGACGAGTCGGCCCGGCATGGTGAAGATCTTGCGGCGCAGGCTTGCTGCCGTTGCCGTGTCCAGTTCGGGTCCGGCGAGGTGCCCGACGGCTCGGCCGAGGTTGTGGGCCATGACTGCCAGGGCCAGCCAGGCGGCGTTGGCGGTGAACTTGCCCGAGGGCAGGTGCGCCAGGCCGGCGCTCTTGAGCTCGGCGATGGTCTGCTCGACGACGGCGTGGCGGCGGTGGTCGGCCTCGACCTGGTCCAGGGGCAGGTCCCGGTCGGTGATGAAGGCGTGGTAGTCCCAGGTGGTGAACAGCGCGAGCTGGGATCCCGGGGTGGGGGCGACTCGGCGCACGACCAGGCGGACCTGGCGGGCGTGTCGCTTGTCGCCGGCGAAGACGGTGAAGGTGGTCTCGGCGATGTCGGCGCCGGAGACCTCAGGGGTGCTCAGCCAGTACGGGATCGGCGCCCAGGCGGCCTCGTCGATCGCGGCGATCGCGGCGCGGACACGCTTGTCCTGGCGGGCGGTGATCGAGAAGCGGACGTCGAGCTTGGCGGCGGTGGCGATGACGGTCCTGGAGTAGAAGGCGCTGTCGGCTCGCACGGTGAGCTGACCGGTCCCGCCCGCGCCGCGGACCCGGCTGATTGTCTCGGTCAGGAAGGACGCCGCCCCGCGGGCCGCGGCGGCGCTGCCGCCGCGCAGCCGGCTCATCAGCACCTGTCCGGTCTGGGCGCAGGTGGCCAGCTGGGGGTGGTAGCCGCGGACCTTGGTGTAGCCGAACGCGGCGCCCTGCTTCTTGGGGCCGTGGACCTGCACGATGGTGGAGTCGATGTCGATCGTCAGCGGCCCGCTCAAGTCCTGCGGCCCGGCGCCAACCGTCCACAGTCGAGCCAGCAGCTCGCGGCTGATCGCGTCGAGCTGGCGGACGTTGGACCACTTGTGCGCCCGCAGCCACGACCCGACCGTCGACGGTGCCCTGGTCGCGTCGAACAGCGACGCCGCTGCCCCGGTGCGCAGGACCGCGACGTCGTCGATGCTGTCCCCGCCAGCCAGCATCGACCCGATCACCGACAGCGCCTTGGCCCCGCCGTTCGCGCCGTGCTTGGCCAGATGCAGCCGCCGGTCGATCAGCCCGGCCAGGTCGATCCGCTGGGCGAGTACCGCCGCGGGAAGCAGCCCGGCGTTCGGCACGATGTTGTGCTCATCGAAGCTCGTGGAGACCCGGCTGAGGTCGTGAGATGCTCGCACCCGTCAGATGCCCTCTCGGTCTGGTCGATCGTGTCCGTCGCAAGACACATCCTCCCAGGTCAGCAACGCGGCGCCGTCTTCGAGGCGCACCGTGGTGCGCGAAGATTCGGTGCCGTTCGAGCGTTGCGGTGCCGGTGTGGTTGGGTTCAGACTTGCTGTGTTCGTCGTGGTCGACCCCGATGTCCCCTGTGGTGCTCGTGAGCCTGTAGGTCAGCATGGTGGTGGAGGGCTCCACGGGAACCGTGGATTGGTGCCTTGAGCCCGAGCGTCAGACTTTCGATCTTCCTGCCCTCCCCGCGACGGACGGCTGGTTCGAGGGATGGGAGGTTGACGATGGAAGTCGTTCACGCCCGCTGTGCCGGGCTGGATGTGTCGAAGAAGGACGCCAAGGTGTGCGTCCGGGTCGCGGGGGCAGGGCGACGCAAGACGGTAGAGACCGTCACGACCTGGTCCTCGATGACCAGTGGGGTACTCGCGTTGCGGGACCACCTTGCCGCCGAGCGGGTGACGTGTGTGGTGATGGAAGCGACCGGGGACTACTGGAAGCCGTTCTACTACCTGCTAGAGGACCTGCCCGGGGTCGAGGTCATGCTCGTCAACGCCCGGCACGTGAAGAACCTGCCCGGCCGCAAGACCGACGTGAATGACGCGACCTGGTTGGCCCAACTCGGTGCTCATGGTCTGGTGCGGGGGTCTTTCGTGCCACCCGAGCCGATCCGACAGTTGCGGGACCTGACCCGGGCGCGGACCGCGATCACCCGGGAGCGGGGCCGGGAGGTCCAACGGTTGGAGAAACTGCTGGAGGACGCCGGGATCAAGCTGTCCGCGGTCGCCAGCGACATCGTCGGTGTCTCGGGACGCGCGATGCTCGAAGCGTTGATCGCGGGGGACCGTGACCCGGCCGCGTTGGCGGACTTGGCCAAGCGGCGGATGCGGGTCAAGATCCCCGAGCTTACCGAGGCCCTGCAGGGTCGTTTCGGTGCGCATCACGCGTTCCTCGCCCGGGTCCACTTGGATCTGATCGACCAGCACACGCAGGCGATCGATCAACTCACCGCCCGGATCGAGGAAGCCATCGAACCCTTTCGTGCCTTCCGGGAACTGATCTCCACGATCCCCGGCATCAGCACCCTGACCGCGGACGTGATCGTCGCCGAGACCGGCGCGGACATGAGCCGATTCCCCACCGCCAAGCACCTCGCCTCCTGGGCCGGGACCACCCCGGGAAACAACGAGTCCGCCGGCAAGGTGAAGTCGAGCACCACCCGCCCGGGCAATCCTTACCTGCAAGGCGCGCTCGGGGCGGCGGCGATGTCCTGCGCCCAGAACCCCCACACCTACCTGGGCGCGAGATACCGGCGGATCGCTGCCCGCCGCGGACCCATGAAGGCCAACGTCGCGATCCAGCACTCCATGCTCATCGCGATCTGGCACATGGGCACCACTGGCGCGCTCTACGACGACCCCGGCGCTGACTACTTCAACCAGCTCCACCCCGACCGAACCAAGCAACGCGCCATCGCCCAACTCCAAGCCCTCGGCTACACCGTCACCCTCGACCGCGCCTCCTGACAAGAGGTGAATCTTCGCGTCAGAGGGCATCTGATCTTCCACACGCGCCGCCAGACCACCTATCGCAGCGGTGGATCCGGGCCGATAGACTCGTGGCATGGAGTTCCCGGCCCTGCTCCTCGCCCTCTGCGTCATCGCCGTCGCCGGGGGCGCCGCCGCGCTCCTCACCGCCCACCAGGCCCGGCACCGGCTCGGAGGCCTCACGGTCATGGCTGCCGGACCTGTGGTCGGGCTCGTCGCCCTCGGGCCCCACCGGACGGGGGCCGTCGTCGCCGCGGCGCTCAGCGCCCTGACGATCGCCGGCCTCCTGCTGGTCGCCCGGTACCTGGAGGGCGCCGGTCGGCGCCCCGAGCTCGGGCACGCCGACCTCCCGCTGGACGAGGACCCCTCGCGGTGGCCCTGATCCTCGCGCTGGTCGCCGTGCCCGCCCTCGGCGCCGGCGCCTGCGCCCTCCTCCCTGCCCGCCACCGGCCGGTCGCCGCCGTCGGCACCGCGGCGACGACCCTGGTGCTCGCCGTCCTGCTCGCCCGGTCGGTCCTGCTCACGGGTGTCCTGACCGTCCCGCTCGGTCCCCCGCAGGCCACCGTCGTGCTGGTGGCGGACGGACTGGCCGCGGGTCTCGTCCTCGTGTCGGCCACCGTGGCCCTCCTGACGACGCTGTTCGCGGTCACCCAGGGGCCGGGGACCGGGGCGGTCGGCCCCGCCTACTGGCCGCTCGGCCTGGCCCTGCTCACCGGCCTGCACGGCGTGATGCTCGCGGGCGACCTGATCACGGCGTACCTGATGCTGGAGCTGGTCGCGGTGACCGGTGCCGCCCTGGTGGTCCTCGGCGGCGGCCGCCGGCGCCTGGCCGCCGGCGCGCGCTACTTCTACGCCGAGATGGCCGCCGCCCTCGCCTTCCTCTCCGGCGCGGCCCTCGTGTGGCTCGCCACCGGGACCGTGGTGCTCCACGAGATCCCCGGCACCCTCACGGACACGGCCGAGGGCCGGCTCGGTCTCGCCCTCCTCACCGCCGGCCTGCTCCTCAAGGTCCCGGTGTTCCCCCTGCACTTCTGGCTCCCTGCCGCTCACGCGACGGCGGCGAGCGCCGTCAGCCCCTGGCTCTCGGCCCTGGTCGTCAAGAGCGCCTTCGTCGTGCTCGCCCGGGTCTGGCTCACCGGGCCGGTGGAGGTCCCTCCGGCCGCTGCCGCCCAGCTGCTCGGAGCGCTGGGCGCCGCTGCCGTCCTCTGGGGCGGTGTCGCAGCGCTGCGGGCGACCGAGGTCAAGCGGCTCGTCGCGTACTCCACGGTGGCCCAGCTGGGCCTGCTCCTGCTGATCGTGCCGCTGGCGGGCGCCGGCTCCGACCACGCCTGGGTGGGCGGCGTGGTCCACGCGATCGCCCACGCGCTGCCGAAGGCTGCCCTGCTCATGGCCGTCTCCCTGCTCGCGGTGACGATGGGGAGCACCACGGTCGCCGGGCTGGCGGGTGCCGCCGCCCGGCGACCGGTCGCCGTCCTGACCATCGGGATCAGCGCCGTGAGCCTCGTCGGCCTGCCGCCCACCGCCGGCTTCGTCGGCAAGTGGTACCTCCTCCTGGCGAGCATGGAGACCGGGCAGTGGTGGTGGGCGGTGACGGTCGTGGGGGGCGGCCTCCTCACGGCCGCCTACCTCACCCGCCTGCTGCAGCCGTGCCTCCAGGCCTCGTCGGCCCCGGGCGCGCGGGTCGTCCGGCACCCGGCCGACGCCGTCGCCCTGGCCCTGGCCCTGCTCGCCCTGGTCCTCGGGCTGTTCCCCGAGACCCTCGTCCTGCTCGTCCAGGTGGGAGCAGGAGGTGGTGGCGGTGCCTGAGCTCGCGCCCCTCCTCCCGCTGGCACTCGTGCTGACAGCACTCGTCCCGGCGGTGGTGATCTTCCTGCTCCCGGAGCGGAGCGAGGGTCCGCGCCGCGTGGTCAACATGGCCGGCGCGGTCGTCAAGCTCGGCCTCGTGCTCGCGCTGCTCGTAGGGGTGGCATCCGGGCAGGAGTACGAGTGGCGCCGGGCCCTGCTGCCCGGGATCGACCTGGTGCTGCGGGTCGACCGCATCCCCCTGCTCTTCGTGACGCTGTCCTCGCTGCTGTGGCTGACCACGACCGTCTACGCGATCGGGTTCCTCGAGGCCGGGCAGCGCCGGTCCCGGTTCTTCGGCTTCTTCAGCCTGTGCGTGACCGCGACGATCGGCATCGCGCTGGCCGGCAACCTCGTCACCTTCCTGCTGTTCTACGAGCTCCTGACCATCGCGACCTACCCGCTCGTGGCCCACCAGGGCACGCGCAAGGCGCTGCTCGGCGCCCGCGCCTACCTCGTCTACAGCGTGGCGGGCGGCGCCGTGCTGCTCGTCGGGATCGCCCTGCTGCACGTCCTGGCCGGGCCGGTGGAGTTCCTCGACTACGCGCCGCTGACCGGGCTCGCGGCCACGCACCCCGGACTGCTGACGCTCCTCTTCGTGCTGCTGGTGGGCGGGCTCGCCGTCAAGGCGGCCATCGTCCCGCTCCACGGCTGGCTGCCCAAGGCCATGGTCGCGCCGGCGCCCGTGAGTGCCCTCCTGCACGCCGTCGCCGTCGTCAAGGCCGGCGCGTACGGGATCGTGCGGGTGGTGCACGACCTGTACGGGGTCCACCTGGTCCAGCAGCTCGGCCTGCTGACCCCGCTCGCCGTACTGGCCGCCGTGACGATCGTGTACGGGTCCGCCCGGGCCCTCGCCCAGGACGACCTCAAGCGACGCCTGGCGTACTCCACCGTGAGCCAGCTGTCCTACGTGGTCCTCGGCATCACGATCCTCAGCGTCGCCGGGCTGGCCGGGGGCCTGGTCCACCTCGTCCACCAGGGGATCCAGAAGGTCACCCTGTTCTACTGCGCCGGGATCCTCGCCAAGCGGGCGGGCGTCACGAAGATCAGCGAGATGCGCGGCATCGGCCGGCGCATGCCTCTGACGATGACGGCGTTCACCATCGCGGCGCTGGGCATGATCGGCATCCCGCCGACGGCGGGCTTCATCAGCAAGTGGTACCTGGGCACCGGCGCTCTGGACGCCGGGCAGGGCTGGATCGTCCCCGTGCTCCTGCTCAGCAGCGCGCTGAACGCGGCGTACTTCCTGCCGGTGCTCGCCCGCGCGTGGTTCTACGCGCCGGACACGCCCGCACCCGCGCCCGCCGGTCGGTCCGCGCCCGCCGGTCGGTCCGCGCCCGCGCCCGCCGGTCCCCGGTCGGCCGAGCGTGACCCCTGGCTGCTGCTCCCGACCCTCGTCACCGGCGTCAGCGTGCTCCTCGTCGGGGTCCTGGCGGCGTCGCCGCTGAGCCCCCTGACCTGGGCGCTGTCCATCAGCGAGGCGGTGATGGGCCCGTGAGCGTCCTCCTCTGGCTCGGCCCGGTCCTCCTCCCCGTCCTCGCCGCGGTGCTCCTGGCCGCGCGGCCAGGTCCGCGCACGTCCTGGTTGCTCGTCGCCGCCCCGGCGCCGGCCGCCGTCCTCGCCCTGCTCGGGGAGGCCCTCCCGGCGCTCCGCCTGGACTGGTTGCTGCTGGGCGTCCAGCCCGGCGTCGACGACGTCGGGCGGCTCCTGCTGCTGCTGACGGCACTCGTGTGGGCGGCAGCCGGGGCCTACAGCCGCGCGGAGGTCGAGCAGCACCGGGGGTACGCCGTCCTCTGGATGCTCGCCCTCACCGGCAACGTGGGGCTGATCGTCGCGACGGACGTCGTGACCTTCTACTCCGCGTTCGTGGTGATGACGTTCGCCGCCTACGGCCTCGTCGTCCACACCCGGACCGATGCGGCGCGCCGGGCGGGCCGGGTCTACGTCGTGCTCGCCGTGATCGGCGAGACGCTGCTGCTCGGGGCGCTGCTCCTCGCCGTGTCCGAGGCGCCCGGCCTGTGCCTGGACGACGTCGCCGCGACCGTCGCGACGTCGGACCACCGGGATCTCCTGATCGGTCTCCTGCTCGCGGGGTTCGGCATCAAGGCGGGCGTCATCGGCCTGCACGTGTGGCTGCCCCTCGCGCACCCGGCCGCGCCGTTCCCCGCCAGCGCCGCGCTGAGCGGCGCGATGATCAAGGCGGGCCTGGTCGGTTGGGTGCGGCTGCTGCCGGCGGGTGAGGCGGCGCTGGTCTCGTGGTCCGACGTGGTGATCGTCGCCGGTGTGCTCACCGCCTTCGCCGGCGTGGCGCTGGGCCTCACCCAGCGCGACCCCAAGGTGGTGCTGGCGTACTCGAGCGTCAGCCAGATGGGGTTCCTCACCGTCCTGGTGGGCGTGGCGCTCCGGGTGCCGGAGGCGGCGCCCGTCGCACTCGCGGGCGCTGCCGTGTACGCGCTGCACCACGGCCTGGCGAAGGCCGCCCTCTTCCTCGGGGTCGGTCTCGTCCGGCGCACGGCCTCGAGGCGGACGCACCGGGTGCTGCTCGTCGGCATGGTGCTCGCGGCGGCCTCGCTCGCCGGGCTGCCCGCGACCAGCGGGGCCGTGGCGAAGGGGTGGGTCAAGCACGGCCTGGAGCTCGCCGCCGTCGGCGACGCCGTGGGCCTGGCCCTGTCCCTCGCCGCCGCCGGGACGACCGTGCTCATGGTGCGCCTGCTCCTCCTCGTGCCCGGGTGGTCCGCGCACGGGACCGCGGCGCGGCCGGGGCCCGGCACGTCCGGGGTCACGCCGTCCGGCACGGCGACCGGCACTGCGTCCGGCACGGCGACCGGCACGGCGACCGGCACGGTGACCGGCACGGCAGGGACGTCCCTCGTGCCGTGGCTGCTCCTGCTCGCCGCGGTGGTCGCGGCCACCGCGGTGCTGCCGGTCCGTGTCCTCGCGGCGGTGGACGCGCCGACCGGTGTCGTCGTGTGGGACGCGACCTGGCCCGTGCTCCTCGGCCTTGCGCTCGCCGCGCTCGCCCGCGCCGTCGCACGACGCCGGACGCTGCCCGTCCTGCCCGTCCCGGCCGGTGACCTGGTGGTCACCTGTGAGCGCGGGGCCGCCCTGCTGAGACAGGGCGTCGTCAGTGGTGGTACGATCGGAGCGCGTGCCGTCCGGTCGGTCGCCGTCACGACGGCGGGACCCGCCCGGTGGGCGAGGGACCGGCAGGTTCTCCTCGACCGCATGGAGGCGTGGACCACGCGCCGCTCGACCGGAGCGGCCATGGCCGCGCTCGTGACCCTCGCCCTCCTGCTCAGCCTGACCCTTCCCGGGCAGTGACCCCCAGAAAGGACCGACGATGACGCACACCATCTCCGAGCCGCCCCAGCCCGACCGGGCCGTGGACGACGACGCTCGGGCTGCGGTGGGCACCGCCCACGCGCGCCCGGTCGACGCCGTGCTCGCTGAGCTGGGCGTGACGGATGCCGGCCTCTCCGGGCCCGAGGCCGCCGAGCGGCTCGACCGGTACGGGCCGAACCGGCTGCCCGAGGCCGAGCCGGACCCGGCCTGGCTGAGGCTCGCACGGCACTTCAACGACGTCCTCATCTACGTGCTACTCGCCGCCGCCGTGCTCAAGGCCGTGCTGGGCGAGTGGGTCGACATGGCGGTCATCCTCGCGGTGGCGGTCATCAACGCCGTCATCGGCTTCGTCCAGGAGGGGCGGGCGCAGCGCGCCCTCGAGGGCCTGCGGACCATGCTGTCGCTCACGGCGCACGTCCGGCGGGACGGCCGGTGGTCGGAGGTCGAGGCGGACACGCTCGTGCCCGGCGACGTGGTGCGACTCAAGTCGGGGGACCGCGTTCCGGCGGACCTCCGGGTCGTCGCGGCCACCGAGCTGCGCACCGAGGAGTCCGGCCTGACGGGCGAGTCCGAGCCGGTGAACAAGCAGACGGAGCCCGTCGACGAGGACGCCGGCATCGGCGACCGCTTCTGCGTCGCGTACTCCGGCAGCCTCGTGGTCAGCGGGCGCGGGACCGGCGTCGTCGTCGCCACCGGGCCGCAGACGGAGATCGGCCGCATCAGCTCGATGATCGACTCCGTCGAGCAGCTGCAGACGCCGCTGGAGAGGAAGATCCACCGGTTCAGCGTGCTGCTGTCCAAGATCATCCTGGGCGTGGCCGTGCTCATGATGGTCTTCGGCGGGACCGTCCACGACTACCCGATCGCCCTGCTGCTGACGGCAGCGGTCGCGTTCGCCGTCGGGGCGATCCCCGAGGGCCTGCCCGCCGTCGTGACCATCACCCTCGCGCGGGGCGTCCAGCACATGGCCGGGCGCAACGCCATCACCCGGCGCCTGACGTCCGTGGAGACCCTCGGCTCGGTGACCGTGATCTGCTCGGACAAGACCGGCACCCTCACCAAGAACGAGATGACGGTGCAGGACGTCGTCACGCCCGCGCGGGCCTACGAGGTGGAGGGCCTCGGCTACGAGCCGTCCGGCCGGGTGACCGCCGAGGGGCGGGACGCGACGCTGGACGCCGACGCCGACCTGCGCGCGCTCGTCACCGCGATGGCCGTCGCCAACGACTCGACGCTGGCGGAGCAGGAGGGCCGGTGGAGCGTCGTCGGCGAGCCCACCGAGGGCGCCCTGCTCGCCCTGGCCGCGAAGGTCGGGTTCGACGCGGACGGCCACGAGCGGCTGGCCGCCGTGCCCTTCGAGTCGGAGCACAAGCTCATGGCGACGCTCGACCGGACCCCTGAGGGGCACGTCGTCGTCCACGTAAAGGGCGCGCCCGACCGCGTCATGGACCGCTGCGCCACCGAGCTCGGCCCCGACGGGCAGCCCCACGCCCTCGACCGCGCCGCGTGGGACGCCCGCGTCGAGGAGCTCGGCGCCCGCGGGCTGCGGGTCCTCGCCGCCGCCCGCCGGACGGCCGAGCAGGGTGCGAACGAGAGCGGGGACCAGACCCTCACCCTCGGCGACCTGGACGGCGACCTGGTGCTGCTCGGGGTCGTCGGCATCCTGGACCCGCCCCGTCCCGAGGCGATCGACGCGGTCGCCGAGGCCAAGGAGGCCGGCATCCGCGTAAAGATGATCACCGGCGACCACACCGGGACGGCAACCGCCATCGGTCGCCAGATGGGCATCATCGACACCTCGACGGACACCGCCGACGAGGCGATCACCGGCCGGGAGCTCGACGCCGCGAGCGACGAGGACCTCCGCGGGATCGTCCGCCGGTACGACACGTTCGCCCGGGTCAGCCCCGAGCACAAGCTCCGTCTCGTCCAGGCCCTGCAGGCGAACGGCGAGGTCGTCGCCATGACCGGGGACGGCGTCAACGACGCCCCGGCGCTGCGCCGGGCCGACGTCGGCGTCGCCATGGGGATCAAGGGCACGGAGGCCACCAAGGAGGCGGCCGAGATCGTCCTGGCCGACGACAACTTCGCCACCATCGAGAAGGCTGTGGAGGAGGGACGCCGGACGTTCGACAACATCCAGAAGTCGATCGTCTTCCTGCTGCCGACGAACGGGGCGCAGTCGCTGGTGCTGCTCACCGCCGTCATGCTCGGCCTGGCCCTCCCCCTCGCGCCGGTGCAGATCCTCTGGGTGAACCTCATCGCCGGGGTGACGCTGTCGCTCGCACTCGCCTTCGAGCCGGCCGAGCCGGACGTCATGCGCCGGCCCCCGCGGATCCCCGGCGGGGCGATCGTCGACAAGGCCGCGCTGGCCCAGATCGCCCTCACGTCCCTCCTGATCGGTGGCGCGACCTGGGCGATGTACTACCTGGCCCGTGGGCAGGGCATCGCCGACGCCCAGGCGCAGACGCTCGCGGTGACGACGCTGGCCATGGGCCAGGTGGGGTACCTGTTCAACTGCCGCAACCTGCGCGGGTCGAGCCTGCGGCTGGGGCAGTGGTTCTCGAACAAGGTGGTGTGGCTCTCGGTGGCGGCGCTCCTCGCCCTCCAGGCGCTGTTCGTCTACGCGCCCGTCATGAACACGCTGTTCGGCTCCGCGCCGCTGCCCGCGTCCTACTGGGGGCTGACCCTCGGTATCGCGGTGGGGGTCTTCCTGGTGGTCGAGGTGGCGAAGGCGGCCCTGCGGCGGGTCTTCCCGCCCACCCTGACGGCGTCCTGAGCAAGGCGGGGCCCGCGCGCACGAGGGGCCCCCGGCCACGCCGGGAGCCCTCGTGCTGGATCGGATCAGCGACGCACGGTGATCTGCGTCGCCCGGTCCACCCCGTCACCGAGGTCGAGCCGCAGGACGTAGACGCCCTCGCCCCAGCCCTTCGTGCTCAGGTTGTAGACGTACTGGCCCGAGGACACCCGGAACTGGTTGCCCGAGTCCGCCGCCGAGGTGGAGAGCACCGTGAGGCTCTCCTCCCCGCCTGCCGCGCCGACCTTCGCCACGGACAGGGTCGCCGGCGCTCCGGTGGCCCCGGCGCTCGCGCCCGTGAGCGAGAACTTCACCGGGATGGTGGACCCGGACTTGAAGGCCGCCCTGCCGTCGACGGAGATCGGCGCCGCCAGGCCCGACCACGCCACCTGGACGGTGACGGTGAACGACCTCTGCGCGGTGCTGCCCGACGCGTCGGTGGCGGTGCACGTCACGGTCGTGGTGCCGAGCGGGACGACCGCACCCGAGGCGACGCTGCACGCGACCAGGGGGTCCGGGTCGGCCAGGTCCGTCGCGGAGACCGCGTAGTACACGGCCGCGCCGGCCGCGGACGTCGCGGTCACCGTCAGGCTGCCCGGCACGGACAACGTGGGCGCCGTGGTGTCGACCACCGTGATGCCCCCGTGGCGGGTGACCGCCCAGTTGCCGGCGGCGTCCACGGCCTCGCACTCGACCTCGGAGGCCCCCAGGGGGAACACGCTCCCCGGGGCCGGCGTGCAGGTCACGGGGACCGTCCCGTCGACGAGGTCGACGGCCGTGGCGGTGTACGCAACCGCGGCACCGTCCGGCGAGGTGGCCTCGACCGTCACCGGTGTGACGGTGACGACCGGGGCGGTCGTGTCCACGACCGTCACCTCGAACGAGCGGGACACGCGGTTGCCCCGCGAGTCCTCGGCGCTGCAGCTCACCTCCGTGGCACCGAGGGGGAACATCGAGCCCGAGGCCGGTGCGCACACGACCGGCACGTCCTCGTCGACCAGGTCGAACCCGGTCGCCTCGAACGCGACCACGGCCCCCGCGGCTCCGGTCGCCTCCTGGGGAGCGACGACCGGGAGGGTGAGGTCGGGCGCCGTCGTGTCGGTCACGACGACCAGCAGCTCGCCGGACCCGGTGTTCCCGGCCGCGTCGGTCGCGGTGCAGGCCACGGTGGTGGTCCCCACCGGGAACGTCGCTCCCGAGGCGTAGTCGCAGGCGACCGTGACGTCGCCGTCGACCCGGTCCTCCGCCGTGGCCGTGAACGTCGCGGTCGCACCGTTCGGCCCGGTGGCCTCGACCGTGGCACCCGTCAGCGTGAGCCGGGGCGCGGTGGTGTCACGAACGAGCACCTCGAGGGTGTCCTCGGCGGTGTTGCCCCGGGTGTCGGACGCCGAGCACCCGACGGTCGTCGCGCCGATCGCGAAGAGGCTGCCCGACGGCGGGTCGCACGTCACATCCACGTCCCCGTCGACCACGTCGACGGCCGTGGCCACGTAGGTGACCTCCGCCCCCAGCGGACCGGTCGCCTCGGCGACGACGTCGACGAGCGTGAGCGCCGGAGCGGTGGTGTCACCCACGGTGACGGTCACCTCGGTGACCCCGCGGTTGTCCCGGCTGTCGAACGACTCGCAGGTCACCGTCGTCTCACCCAGGGGGAACGTGCTCCCCGACGCCGGGACGCAGATCACCGGGCGGTCACCGTCGACGGCGTCGCGAGCGGTGGCCTCGAGGTCGACCACCGCGCCGTCCGGCCCCGTCGCCTCGACGGTCCGGGAGGCCACGGAGACGACCGGGCCGGTGGTGTCCTGCACGAGGACCTCGAACGAGCCCTCGGTGGTATTGCCCTGCGCGTCCCGGGACGAGCAGGTCACGGTCGTCGAGCCGAGTGCGAACCGGCTGTCGGACGCCGGCCGGCAGTCGACCTCGGTCTCACCGTCGACCAGGTCGACGGCCGAGGCCCGGAAGGTGACGTCGGCGCCGTCCAGCCCGGTGGCCTCGGCGACGACCGTGCCGGGGAGGGTGAGCTCGGGGCCCACCGTGTCCTCGACGGTGACGGTGAGGAACGCCGTCGTGCGGTTGTCGAGGCTGTCCGCGACGGAGCACTCGACCGTCGTCGTACCGATCGGGAAGACCGACCCGGGGGCGGGGGTGCAGGAGGCGGTGATCGGGCCCTCCACGAGGTCGTGGGCCGTGGTACCCCACGTCGCCACGGCCCCGTCGGCTCCCGTCGCCTCGACGACGACGTCGGCCGGGGCGTAGGCGGGTGCGGTGGTGTCCTCGACGGTCACGACGAACGCGGCGACGCCGGTGTTGCCCGCGGCGTCGGTCGCCGAGCAGCTGACGGGGGTGCTACCCAGGCCGAAGGTGCTCCCGGAGGCCGGTGCGCAGCCGGCCACCAGGTCGGGGCTCACGGCGTCCGTGACCACCGGGGCGAAGGTGACGACCGCGCCGTCGGGCCCGGTGGCCTCCTGGACGAGGTCCTGGACCTGGAGGACGGGCGGGGTGGTGTCGACCACCCGGATCGTCCACGTACCGGAGGCGGGGTTGCCCGCCCTGTCCTCGACCGAGCACGCGACCTCGGTCACCCCGAGCGGGAAGAGCGTGTCCGGCGCGATCCCGCAGTCGACCGGCAGGACACCGTCGACCAGGTCCGTGGCGCTCGGCGCGATCGGGGTCGCCACGACACCGTCCGGTCCGGTGGCCTCGAGGACCAGATCGGTGAGGTCCAGCACGGGGGGCGTCGTGTCGACGACGGTCACCGTCAGCTCGCCCGAGGCGGTCTGCCCCGCCGCATCGGTGGACGAGCACGCGACCGTGGTCGTCCCGAGCGCGAACAGCGAGCCCGCGGTCGGGCTGCAGCTCACCTCGAGCTCGCCGTCGACGTCGTCGTGGGCGGAGGTCGCGAAGGCCGCGACGGCTCCGCTCGGCCCGGTGGCCTCGACCGTCACGCTCTGGAGCGTGAGGGTGGGCGCGGTCGTGTCGGCGACGGTCACCTGGAAGGAGGCGTAGCCCGTGTTCCCGGCGGCGTCCGTGGCCTCGCAGTGAACGGTCGTGGTGCCGAGCGGGAACACGGCACCGGAGGCGGTGCCGCACACCACGGGCACCGGACCGCTGACGGCGTCGGCCGCCGTCGCGACGTACTCGACCACCGCCCCGGCGGCCGAGGTGGCCTCGACGGTGAGGTCCTGCACGGAGATCGACGGGGGGATGGTGTCGGCGACGGTGACGGTCGCCGTCGTGGTCGACCCGTTCCCGCGGCTATCGGAGGCCGAGCACCCGACCTCGGTCGTCCCGAGGGGGTAGAGGTCACCGGCCGGGGTCTGGCACAGGACGCCGACCGGGCCGTCCACGAGGTCGTGCGCGGTGACGGCGAGCGTCACGACGGCACCGCCGCCTGACGTCGCCTCGGCGGTCACGGTCTGCGGCGACATGACCGGTCCGGTCGTGTCGACCACCGTGACCCCGAAGGTGCCGGTCGCCGTGTTCCCGCGCGAGTCGACGGACGTGCACGTCACCGTGGTGGTCCCGAGGCCAACGGTGCTGCCCGAGGCGGGCGTACAGGTCACCGGGGTCGAGGCGGCATCGCCCTCGTCGTACGCGGACGCGGTCCAGGCGGCGGGCGCGCCGGAGGGGCCGGTCGCCTCGACGGTCAGCGGGCCGGGCAGGGCGAGCACGGGCGCGGTCGTGTCGGCCGGGGCCGCCACCGTCAGCGTGAAGGTCGCGCTGGTGAAGCTGCCGCCCCGCACGTCGTCCATCGACGCGGTCACGACGTACTCGCCGGGTGTCGCACCGGAGAACGTGACCGGGACCCCCGCGGCCTGGCCGCAGTCGCGGATCACCAGGGTGGGGGCCGTGACGGTGACGGCAGGGGCGACGGCGAGACGCAGCGTGCCGGGGTTGACGTTGCAATTGGGGCGACCGTCGTCGCTGGTCTGGACGAGCCAGAAGTCGACGACGGTCGAGGAGCCTGCGACGACCGTGGTGCGGCCGTCCATGCCGAGGCTCGAGCTGATCGTGTCGGCACTGGCCGGTGCGATCCACCCGGTCAGCACCAGGGCGAGGACGGCCAGGACGGTGGCGACGGGGCGGGACCGGCGGACCGGTCGGGGTGCACTGCGCGCCCGGTGGCGGGGAGCGACGGACATGGACGGCCTCCGAGGGGGACACCGACGCCGGGTTCGCCACTGCTCGCTGCCGGCTCAGCCCTGATCCACCGAGGTTGATTCGGTGGTGGCCGTCGGTGGTGGGGTTCGGCTGGGGCAGCGTGGTGGGTGTGCTTGGCCTGCCGGTCTGTCCGGCTCTTCCACTGTCGGGGTCCTTGGTCGTGCCTGTGGGGGCGGGTTGGTCAGGTTGTGAGCGGCCGGGGTGGGCCGGTCGCAGCGGCGTGCAGGGTCTGCCAGTGCTGGGCCCAGGGCCAGTGGACGGGCAGGTGCAGGATGAGGCGGCGGCCGGACGCGGCGATTCGCGCGGGGACGTTGATGATCTTCTTGCGCAGGCTCGCCCACCGGGCCTTGGCCAGGTCCGCCGCAGCAGCGGTGGCGCGGGCGGTGTTGAACGCGATGACTGCGCAGGCGACCCAGGCCGCGTTGGCCGCGTAGTGGCCTGAGGGCAGGTGTGCCAGGGGCCCGTCCTTGAGCTCGGCGATGACCTGCTCGACGATCGCGTGGTCGCGGTGGCGGGCGTCGGCGGCGACGGTGTCCAAGGTGGAGTTGGTGATGAACGCGTGGTGACGGTAGCTCGCGAACAGCTCACCCTGGTCGTTGCCGTGCCCGGACGGGCCAAGACGCCGGACCCGGCGCACGACCAGCCGGCAGGGCACGTGCTCGGCCTTGCGACGCCCGGTGAACGCGACGAAGTCGATCTCGGCGACCTCGGCGTCGCTGATCCAGCGCTGCTCCTGGTGGTCGAAGACCGCGTGGGTGTACTGGATCGGGTGCCACGCGTCCTCGGCGATACTCGCGATCGCGGCGGTGACTTTGGGGTCCATCCGCGCGGTCACGCTGAACCAGGCGTCGTGACGCAGGGCGGTGCCCACCAGCGCCCACCCGTAGTAGGCTGAGTCCGCCCGGCACAGCACCTGGCTCCGGACACCGGCGGCCCGGGCGGTCACGATCGCCTGGGCGAGCATCCGCCCGGCCCCGGCCGCCGAAGCGGTGTTCCCCCGTCGTAGCCGCGCGCGAGCGATCACCGGCGCTGCCAACGGTGTGGACACGGTCGCGAGCTGGACGTTCAGACCCCGCTGACGGGTGTAGCCGTAGGCGGCGGCCTGCTTGGCGTAGCCGTGGACCTCACGGATGGTGTCGTCCAGGTCGATGAACGCCATCCCCGCCGCACACCCGCCCCCAGGGAGCAGACCAGGCACCTGGGTGCTCAGACCGGCCAGGAGCCGGCCGTTCACCGCGTCGAGCTGCTGCACGTGCCCGTGGGTGAACGAGCGCAGGAACGTGCCCAACGTCGACGGGGCTCGGACCCCCTCGAACAACCGGGCCATCCCGCCGTGGCGCAGCAGGTCCAGGTCCTCGATGCTGTCCGCGCCCGCCAGCATCCCAGCGACCACGCATGTCGCCTTCGTCGTCGCGTTCGGCGACCCGACGCTCAACCGCTGCTCGAGGAGGTCCTCAAGCCCGGCCGCCCCGGCCAGCCGCAGCGCGGGAACCAGACCAGCAGCCGACACCAGGTTCGGGTCATCGAACACGGCCCGTACAGCGTGAGAAGGTTTCACCTACGAGGTGCCCCTCTTGAGTGGGTGGAAGTTGACGTCGCAATCAACATCCTCCCTGCTCAGAGGGGCACTCTCGCGCTACGCCACGCTCAACCCCCCGACTCACCTCGGTGGATTCTCAATGACTTTGTCAAGCCGTTCGAGCCATCGGTTCTCGAGTAGGTGGAGCGATTTCGAAGAGCCGGTTGTCGCGAAGCAGAGCCCAGAGGACGTCGACGCGTCGGCGGGATAGCGCGATGAGCGCTTGGACGTGTCCGTGGCCCTGTCCGCGCTTCTTGAGGTAGTAGTCGCGGTTGGGTCCCTCGCGCATCATGGCGGCTGAGGCGGAGAGGTAGAACACCCTGCGCAGCTTGCGTGAGTAGCGCTGCGGGCGGTGCAGGTTCCCGGTGCGCCGTCCGGAGTCTCGCGGGACCGGCACCAGCCCGGCGGCTGAGGCGAGCCGGCCGGCGTTCGCGTAGCCGTTGAGGTCGCCTGCTGCGGCGATGAGCTCGGCGCCCAGGATCGGGCCCATGCCTGGCAGGGACTCGATGATCTCGGCTTGGGGGTGCGCCCCGGAAGGTGCTGGTGATCCGGGCGTCCAGCTCGGAGATCCGCGAACCGATCGCCAGGAGCTGGGTGGCGAGGTCGGCCACGATGCTGGCCGCGACGTCCTGCCCGGGCACGACGGTCTGCTGGGCCTTGGCCGCGACCAGTGCGGCTGCTGCGATCTGGTCGGCGCTGCGGACCTTCCGCTTGACCAGCCATGCCCGCAGCCGCGACGCACCGGTCCGGCGGATCGCCTGCGGCGTCTGGTAGCCGGTCAGCAGGGTCAGCGCGCCGCGGCTGTGGGCGTAGTCGAACGACCGCTCCAGTGCAGGGAAGTAGCCGCTGAGCACGTCACGGAGCCGGTTGACCATCCGGACCCGGTCACCGACCAGGTCGGTGCGATGAGTCACCAGCAGCCGCAGTTCGGTCACCAACGAGGTGGAGACCTCCACCTCCTGAAGATCGCCGCGGTGCCGCAGCGTTTCGGCTATGACGTAGGCGTCGCGGGCGTCGGTCTTGGCTTCACCGCGGTATGCGACCGACATCTGGTTCACCGTCCGGCCGGGCACGTACCTCACTCGCTGACCGTGCGCCGCCAACAACGCGAGCAGCAGCCCGGACATGGTCCCGGTGACGTCGACTCCCCAGACGACCTCGTCGGCGCGGGCGAGCACGCTGCTGACCGCGTCGAGGATCGCTGCCTCGTCGTTCACCGCCTTCGCCGACCAGACCGTGGTGCCGGTCTCGTCGATGAGGCAGATCCAGTGATGACCTTTGCCGACATCGATGCCCGCCCAGCCGAGCGGGATCTGTTCCTTCATCAAGTTCCTCCTTCGAGCATGCGAGCAATGTCGTGGCCCGAAGGAACACCCCGCCGACAGATCCGTAAACAGCGACCAGGACGCGCATCTCAATCAGCAGTCAAGGCGTCCCAGGAGGAGCCGGGCGGCCAATCCATCGGAGCCATCAGGGGCGATCAAGGCTCAGCCACACCCAGCCCTCCCGGGCCACCCAAGAACTTACGGATCAGGGCTAAGTCTGACGCGCGACAACCGAGATCCAGCAAGAACTCACCAGGCTCGCAGCCCGCAAGACACGACGCCTCCACGACCACATCAGCTGGAAAGCCCCCGACCCCACAGGCCTCAAAACCCGAGCCAGCTAACCCCCCGCCTCGCGGGGAAAAGTATGTGAGGCACGGCCCCCCACCATCCGGGGACTTGACAGTGAGGCACCACGGGCTTGCGCATGCTCAATGGTCGATGTTAGAACAGGACTCCAGGATATTTTGAGCATGCTCAACGCTTGGGTGTGGTCTTCGCCTGGTCTGCCTCAAGGAGGTGAGCGATGTCTGATTCACGGCATGGCGGCGGGTGTTCTCGCCCACCTGGAAGGTGTACCGCCGCGCGCACTCTCGTCGCGGCTCACCGAAGAGGAGGCCGGGTCATGGCATCGAACGAGGACGCCCGGGCGGCGCGGGAGGCGAAGCTCGACGAGCTGCACGAGAAGCTGACCGGCGCGGTGGAAGCACTGGTCTCGGGCGATGACTGGCGGCAGGCGCTGGCGTTCGCAGCCCGGTTCCGCAGCCGCTCGTTCAACAACACGATGCTGATCTGGGTGCAGCACGAGGCCGCGTTCGAGGCGGGCCGGGTGCCGGAGCCGTTCCCGACGCTGGTCGCCGGGTACCGGCAGTGGCAGGGCCTGGGTCGTCAGGTGATGAAGGGCCAGCCGGGGTACATGATCTTCGCGCCCGTAACGGGCCGGTTCGCTACCGCGACCCCTGCCGATGCGGGATCGTGGCGACGGCTCGGACCGAGGGAGAAGCCGAAGGCCGGCGAGGTGGTGCGCTCGCGGATGGTCGGGGCCAGGCCGGCCTACGTGTGGGATGCCTCCCAGACCGACGGCGAGCCGCTGCCGGTGCCGCCCGCTCCGACGCTGCTGGAAGGCGAAGCACCGACGGGGCTGTGGGAGGGGCTGGCCGGGCAGATTCGCGGCGCGGGGTTCGAGGTGCTGCGGGTGCCGTACGAGGGGATGATCTCCGGCGCGAACGGCATGACCGACTTCGAGGCGCGCACGGTTGCCGTGAGGGAGAACATGGACCCTGCCGCGAAGGTCAAGACCCTCGCGCACGAGCTGGCGCACGTGCTGATGCACGATCCCGACGACGAAGAGGCGCGGCAGCATCGCGGCATCCGCGAGGTCGAAGCCGAGTCCGTCGCGCTGATGATCGGCGCCGCGCACGGCATGGACACCGCCGGGTACACGATCCCGTACGTCTCGACCTGGGCCACCCGCGTGGACGGTCAAGAGCCCGCCCAGGTGGTGCAGGGCACCGGCGAGCGGGTGCGGAAGACCGCGCTGGCGATCCTCGACCAGCTCGACACGCTCCAGGGCGGCGACGGCACCCCGCCCGGCCTCGAACGCGACACCCCCAGTCCGCGAACTTCCCGTGCGGCTGCGCATGGGGTGGAGGCGGATCATCCGCGTGTTGCGCCGGTGCCAGCGCTGGCAGGGCGAGGGCTGTGATGCCTGAAGCATTCGATGTCCTGGCGGCGCTCATCCGTGTGGATCGCGCGCCAAGCCTGGCGTTCGCGGCGGGCGCCCTCGCGGCGGCCCGCGTGCCCGTGTTCCCGTGTCTGGTCGAGGGGAAGCGTCCGCTCACCCGTCGTGGGTTCCTCGATGCGAGCAGCGACCCGGAACAGGTCGCGGCGTGGTGGTCGCGCACACCGGACGCGAACATCGGCATCCCGACGGGCGCTGCATCGGGCGTTGTCGTCGCCGATGTCGATGTCCATGGCCCCCACGATGGCCGCGCGGCATTCGAGCGCGCCTCCGAGGCGGGGCTCGTCGATGGAGCGGGTCTGCTGGTGCGCACACCCACCGGTGGCGCGCACGTGTACTTCGCGGCGACACAAGGCCGGGAGCAGCGGTCGTGGCAGGCAGCTGACGTGGGCGTCGATTTCCGGGGCGACGGCCGCTACATCATCGCTCCGCCTTCCCAGCGAATCATCGACGGTCATGTGAAGCGCTACGAGGTCGCCGATATCGCCGCGCACTCGGTCGGGACGGTGGACGCGGCCCGGCTGCGGGACTTTCTCGACCCGCGCCCCGTCGCCCCGTCGCGCGCCAGCAGCGGCTCGATGGATGTGGATGCTGAGCGGTTGGCGGCTTGGGTCGCGGGGCGGGGTGAGGGTGAGCGGAACCGGGGCCTGTTCTGGGCCGCTTGCCGCCTTGCCGAGAATGGCGTCTCGGCCACGGACGCGCTCGATGCGCTGGGTTCTGCGGCACACTCGGCGGGTCTGGGTGATCGCGAGATCACCACGACCGTGCGCTCCGCCTACCGAGCCACCCAGCCCGCATCGGAGGCCACGTCCGATAGCCGGAGCCAGAGCGCGGGTCGCTGGTTCGGCCGCGCGGCGAGCCCGCCGTCCGCAGCCTTGGGGAGGGCCGGGCTGTGATGCGTGAATCGGAAGGGCGGCGCTGGGCTGCCATGACGGCGGTCGCGGGGACGGTGTTCATCGCCGCCGGGGCGTTCTGGCTGTCGTTCACGTCGCTGGCCGACCTGGCCGCTCGCTCCGGGATCGGGGCGGTGCAGGCGTGGGCGTGGCCACTGATTGTGGACGGCATCATCGTGGTCGCCACGGTCGCCGTCGTCGCCCTCGCCGGGCAACGCTCGGCTTGGTATCCGTGGGCGCTGCTGGTCGGCGGCGCGCTCGTGTCGGTGACGGCGAACGCGATTCACGCCGTCGTCGCCGCAGACGCAGATGTTCCCAGGATGCTCGCGGCCTCGGTCGCAGCCGTGCCGCCCGTGGTGCTGCTCGCCATCACGCACCTGACCGTGATCCTTACCCGCACCACCGGCCCCGACAAAGAACCTGCCGACGCCGTGTCGTTCTCGACGGCGACTGCGGAGTCGATGCCAGCCCTGCCGTCCGCCGACACGGAGGCTGGCCGTCGCGAGGACGGTGTGGCTGATCGGCGGGCTCTGGGGTGGGAGCTGCGGGAGGCGGGCTGGTCGAACAAGCGGATCGCCCGCGAACTCGGGGTGCATCCCTCGACCGTGGGCCGCTGGTTCGCCGTCGCGCACCTCACTGACACCACCGATACCGCCGACGAGCGGGAGGAGACGACCCCATGAACACCACTGAGAACCCGCAGCGCAACGATCCCGCGAGGCCCGATCCGGCACGGCTGGTGCCCGAGGAGACGCGGGAGCGCCCCGAGCCCGTCGAAGCGACGAGTACGCCGGAGGCGGTGCGGGCCGCGCAGGTCGCCCGCGACGACAAGCAGCACGCGCTCGTTCGCGGTCGGGGCGTGGAGTGGGTGCGCCCCGCCGACCTGATCGCCCGGCACTCGGCGCACGCGGCCGGTCGTGGCCTCGACTTCCAGGCCGAGCTGGCACGCCGCACCCGCACTCCGATTGGCGCGGGTGTTCGTCGTCTCGGGGACCGTGCCCGGCGGTTGCCTCCGATCTCGGCGTTCGGGCGCAGCAGCGCGCCTGCCTCGCAGGTGTCCCGCTCTGGGGTCTCGATGAGTTGACGGTGGTGAGAGGTCATGGTGGCGACGGCATCGGCATGCGAGACGCGCTCGTGGGAGCGAGTGCGCACCTGCCTGCCAGGAGGTGCCGACACCATGACCACACCAACCCACACCAACGCCGAGCAGCCGACGGCCTACGGGGCTGAGGACTTCACCACCGGCGAGGGCCTGCGTGCCCTGCTCAATCGTCTGGCCGAGGGCGGCGAGGATGCCTGGGTTCACGACCCGGTGGCCCGCGACCTGATGGAGTTCGCCGCCGACAAGTACCGCGCTCTGGCGAGGAAGCACAAGCTCGACACCTGGGAAGCGGTGACGGCGGCGTTCGACGCGATGCAGTACCGCTCGACCCGTGAGGCCAATGATCCGTGGGCGATCATCACCCACGCCGTGCGGATCACCTGCGTCTACGAGGAACGTGCCCAAGGTCTGCTCTGCTCGGTGCACCAGGCCCGCCGCGCGCACGTTTCGGCGTTCCACGATCCCGAGCGGTTCTCCGAACGCGACACCGCGCTGGCCGATTACCATCCCGCGTTCCACACCACCGACCTGCGTCCCAGCGACCTCGAACCGGAGCCGCGTGACAGTCTCGGCTCGGCGCAGGCATGCATGTCGGCCGGATCGGCGGCCGAGGACGCCATCGCGATGCTGTGCCTGCTCGACTGGCCCGCCGATACCGCACGGGCATCCGTGGAGCACTTCTGCGGGGCGTTGATGAAGGCCGGCACCCGCCAGTCCGCCTACGAGACGCTGCGACGCGATCGGCACGCGCGGGCACTGCTCGACCAGCCGAGCCGCTCCTGGGCCGCGCTGCTGAAGGCGCTGCTCGGGAACACGCACCCGGCCTAGGTGGCCACCAGCAGTGGCCGCGGCGTCCTGCTCCGGCTGCTGTTGGGCGAGACTCTCGACCTTCTGCTCCGCGACGACGATCTGATCCTCGCGCTCGCACTGGCCGCTCCGAGCGGAGGAGGCGGTGAGTCGTCGTGACCGAGCCACTGATC
>NZ_JARKPQ010000296.1 GCF_029975155.1 Propionicimonas sp.
CACGCCGTTGATTGTCGAAGGCCCGATGGACAAGCTCGCCGTCGACAAGATGGCATCCGAATTCAGGGCCAACATCGTGGCCCTAGCCGCGTGCGGAACAGCCCTGACCACTGAACACCTGGCTCGCATCCGTGCCATCACCGACAAGCCGGTGTGGTTTTGCTTCGATGCGGACGCGGCCGGCCAGCGGGCCCTGCTGCATGCCTGGGAGATTACCGCCGACCAGGGACGAGCGGCCCAGCTTGCCGTCCAGCTGCCAGCCGGTCACGATCCGGCCAGCGTCCGCCCTGCCATCCTCAATCGGGCGATCCGTCAGGCGACGCCGATGAGTGTCGCGGTCGCGCAGGCCCAGCTCGAGCGGTGGGGTCGACCAGACAACCCGGTCAAGGCCGAACTTATGGTCGATGCCCTGGCCAAGCGCGACGCTGGCCGCATCCGCCCCGATGACTCCATCGAGTGGATCAGAACCGTCGCCCAACTGGCGGACGTCCCGATCAGCAGCGTCCAGACCGCGCTCATTGAGCATCTCGCGCCAACGCCGACCGCTGCGGATCTCGACGCGTTGCGGGCGGCGAGCTTTCCGCAACGGATGACAGCGCCGGCTGGCGTACTCCCAGATGCCGGCCCACCCCCTTCCGGGTGGCCTGCCGCGCGTGCGAAGTGCCGTAGCTCGGCAGTGGCGAATCAGCGGTAGGCCGGCGTCCGCGAGGCATCGGCGACCGGTCAGATCGTTCGACGAGTGGAATTGCTACGAGTACGCGGCGATCTGCAGCCAGCGGTGACGGCGGTGCCGTACTGGCCGGATAGGCTGGCCAGTACGGCACTGATGCGTTCCATACCGCGAGTCACGGTAGGACGGTTGGCCGTCAGGGCTGACGGGATGGCTTGATTCCATGCTTGCGACGCAGGTCGCGGACCATCTCTGAGAAATCGTCGTCGGGTGAGGGGCTATCGGGGAAGTCCGCGAGTGCTTTGCGTGCGGCCTTGAGCTCGGCGGTGTACGTGGCCGCATCCAGCCTTTCCTCGTATGTCTGGTACTC
>NZ_JARKPQ010000315.1 GCF_029975155.1 Propionicimonas sp.
TGGTAGTGGTGGCGGACCCGCCCGTCCGTCCTCAGCCACTCTGGTACCGCCACGGACCCAAGAGTGCCACCCCGCCCCGACGGTGCCCCAAGGGCGTCCGTGCGGCACTCGGCCGAGTGGGTCCGAGTCAGCCGGAACGCACCATCCGGTGGAGCACCTGGTGGTACCACTGCGGTCCACAGGGGTACTCGCGCCCGTCCCCGACAAAGCCGTGTCGCTCGTAGAACCGCCACGCCCGGTCGTTGCCGGCGACGATCCACAGATAGGCGGCCATGCCATCAGGCAGGGCGAGCTCGAGCAGGGCATTGGCGAGCCCGGTGCCCCAGGTGGACGAGTGCAGGTACAGGTGGTCCAGCTGCCGGCTGATCCCCGGGACGGGGTCCGCGGCCAGCGTGTCCTCCCACGGCTGCGGCCGGTCACTGCTGACGGCGATCGCCACGATCCGGTCGTCCTCCAGCGCGAGCCAGTTCCGCCGTTCCGGCTCCGCGCCGGCACGCTCGACCACGAGATCCCGGGCGAACTCCGCGCGCCTGCGGACGGTCTCCTGCGGCACCTCCGCGAGCTGCCGGACGGCGAACTCCGGCGGCATGAGGCCGGCGTAGGCCGTAGTGACCAGCTCCGCGTCCACCCGGCTGTACTCGGCCGCATCTTCCGGACGCGCCCGCCGCACCAGGTAGCGGCCGACCCGGTGCACGGCGTCCACGCTGTCGAAGGCGCTGGTCACAGCCAGAGTCTGGCACCGATCCGGCCGGGCCGGCACCGCGGTGCGCGGAGGCGAATCGGGGTGGCAGGCTGTGGGGGTGCTGACCGACTCCGCCATCGCCGCCCTGCGCGCCGACCTGTTGGCCGCCGACTACACGCTGGACGCCGTGAGCGCCCGGCTCGGCGACACCGCGCTCGCCGCGCTGGCCCGCAACTCGACGATGGCCGCCGCACGCGTGCTCGACGACGCCACCGATGCCCAGGCCGACGCGATTCGGCTCTGGCTGCTGCAACAGCCCGTCCCCGCGGCTCGCCTGCAGGGCTGGGCCAGCCTGCCCGCTCTGTGGAGCGCGGGTCTGGTCACCGGCGACACCCACCTGAGCGCCACGGTGGAGATCAAGCCGCACGGCTCCGACCGGCGTGACGGCTGGATCTGCTCCGACCACATCCCGCTGGACGGCCAGGTGGCCCAGCCGCGTCCCGACTTCGTGCTCGGGGCCTCCTCGGCGTCCACCACGCTCACCCAGCTCGTGCCGCAACGCCACTACGGCCGCGTGCTCGACCTCGGCACCGGCTGCGGCATCCAGGCGCTGCACCTCGACGCCGACACGATCGTCGGCACCGACCTCAACCCCCGCGCGCTCGACCTCGCCCGGATCACCCTCGGGCTCTCCGGGGTGGTCGCCGACCTGCGGCTCGGTTCGCTCTACGAGCCGGTCGCCGACGAGCGATTCGACCTGATCCTGACCAACCCGCCGTACGTGCTCAGCCCGCCGTCCGACGACCGGCTGGTCTACCGAGAGGCCGGCTTCACCGGAGACGACCTGATGCGCGAGGTGGTCAGCGGCGCCGCGGGCCACCTCGCCGACGACGGGCTGCTGGTGGTCCTCGGCAACTGGCCCGAGGGCGCCCGGCCGTGGCGGGAGCGGGTGGCCGAGTGGATTCCGGCCGATTGCGATGCCCTGGTGCTGCAGCGCGAACTGCTCGACGCCTTCGAGTACGTCGAGCTGTGGCTGGCCGACGCGGGGCTGGTCGGCACCGCCGAGTACCGGCAGCGCTACGCCGGGTGGCTGGACTACTTCGACGCGGCCGGCATCGAGTCGGTCGGCATGGGCTGGCTCGCGCTGCGCAGGTCCGGACGGGCGCAACCCGAGCTGCGGCTCGAGGAGTGGCCACACGCCGTCCACCAGCCGGTGGGGGAGGCCCTCGCGGACTTCTTCGACGCCATCGGCGCCTCCCGACGCCCGGACGCCGAGTTCCTCGCAGGTACCTGGCGGGCCCACGCCGACCTGGTCCAGGAGACCGTCGGGGCTCCGGGCGCAGCCGACCCGCAGCACATCGTGCTGCGCCAGCAGTACGGGTTGGGCCGGGCGGTCGAGGCGGGCACTGCCGTGGCGGCGATCGTGGGCGCCTGCGACGGTGACCTGCCGCTCGGGGTGCTGATCGGGGCGGTCGCGGGACTTCTCGACGCCGACCCCGAGGCCCTGGCCGCGGAGGTGTTGCCCCCGCTCCGTAGGCTGGTTGTGGACGGGTATCTGCTACCCAGCTGAGGTTTGAGGACTCCGCCCGGGGTTCACAGGTTCTCACAGGAACCCGACAGCCTCCCCACTGGCCGGCTGCCTTAACTGGATCGCAGCGAACCAACCAGGAGCTAGGCATGACCAATCCAGACGACAGCACCCGACCGATGGGCGCTCCCGACGACCAGGTTGCGAACGAGCCCACCCAGGCGCTTTTCGGGACGCAGCCGGAACCGACGCGCGCGATCCCGACGGGTCAGCCCGAGCCCACGATCCCGATGTCGGCGTGGGCGCGACCGGCGGACGGCCAGCCCGCGGGCTACGGCCAGCAGCCGTGGCCGGGGGGCACCCCGCAGGGCTACGGCGCACAGGCGGCGCAGAGTTACGGTCAGCAGGGCTACGGTCAGCAAGGGTATCCGCCTCCCTACGGCGCCCAGGGACATCCGAACCAGCAGGCCTGGGCACAGCAGTACGCGCAGCAGGGCCAGCAGCAGTACCCCCAGCAGGGCAACCAGTACTACGGCCAACAGGGCTACCAGCAACAGGGCTATCAGCAGCAGGGCTACGCGCAGCATCCCGGCTACTACTCACCGAGTCAGTACTACTACGTCCAGCCGCAGACGCGGCAGAAGAAGCGCTGGCCGCTGGCGCTGGTCGCGATGCTCGTCGCTCTCGTCCTCGGCGGCAGCGGGTTCGTCTGGGCGGCGAACCAGCTGACGGGTGCGTCCCAGAGTCCCACGACCACCCAGCCGAGCACCGATCCGCAACAGGGCGGACAGGGCGGCACCAGTCCGTGGCAGCGGCAGCAACAGCAGAGCGGCGGCACCACCACCAGCAATGGCGTGAGCGCCGCCCAGTCCGCCGGCGTGGTGCTGATCGAGGCCCAGACGTCGTCCGGACTGGCGGCCGGCACCGGCATGATCCTGAGCGCGGACGGGAAGGTGCTCACCAACTACCACGTCGTCGCCGGCTCGGAGAAGCTGTCGGTGACCGTCGCCGACAGCGGTGACACCTACTCCGCGACCGTGCTCGGCTTCGACCAGACGAAGGACGTCGCGCTGCTGCAGCTGAAGGACGCGAGTGGTCTGACCACGATCAAGACCGACACCGTGGTCCCGTCGGTGGGCATGAAGGTCGCCGCCGTGGGCAACGCCGAGGGTGGCGGTGAGCTGGTGAAGGCTGCCGGCGAGGTGACGGACACCAATCAGGACCTGACCGTGTCGTCCGACTCGCCGTGGGGCAACACCGAGGACCTCTCCGGCCTGATCCAGACCGACGCCGACGCGGTGCCGGGCGACTCCGGCGGTCCGATGTTCGACTCCGACAACGAGGTGATCGGGATGACCACCGCCGGCTCCACCCGGGAGGGCACCAGCTACGCCGTCCCGATCGCGACGGCGCTCGCCGTGGTCGACCAGGTCGAGACCGGGCAGGACGCGGGCACCGTCCGCGTGGGCCCGGCCGGCTATCTCGGCATCAAGGTGGCCGACTCGGAGCAGAGCGGCAACGGCAAGACGATCACCTCCGTCGTCGAGGGCAGCCCCGCCGCCCAGGCGGGTGTGACCGCGGGCAGCCGGCTGACCAAGGTGGGCGACACCACGATCCGGTCCAGCACGAACCTGGCCACGGTGATCAGGGCGCTGGAGCCGGGCCAGCAGGTGACCATCGAGTGGACGGCCCCCAACGGCAGCCACAAGCAGGCCACGGTCACCCTGGGCAGCAGCCCCGTCAACTGACCCCGACCCCCCGCCGACCCTCGGCGGGGGGTCGTGCGTCGAGACTCCTCACCTTCGAGCCGCTGGCGCGGTGTCTGTGCTCCTCGTCTGTTCCTCGCAGTTCGTTCCTCCTGCTCGTCGAGACTAGAGTGAGCGACCGACTGTTCCCGACGCCAGGAAGAAGCCCGTGGCCACTGCTAGCAAACGCCGCCTCGTGATCGTCGAGTCGCCGACGAAGGCGGTCAGCCTGGCCAAATTCCTCGGCGCGGGCTACGTCGTGGAGTCCAGTCGTGGCCACGTCCGCGACCTGCCCACCGGCGCGGCCGACATCCCGGCGAAGTACAAGGGTGAGAAGTGGGCGCGCACGGGCGTGAACATCGACGCCGACTTCGAGCCGCTCTACGTGGTCGCCGCGGACAAGAAGGGCACCATCCGCGACCTCAAGGCCAAGCTGAAGGACGCGGACGAGCTCTACCTCGCCACGGATGAGGACCGCGAGGGCGAGGCCATCGCCTGGCACCTGCTGGACGAGTTGAAGCCGAAGGTCCCGGTCCGGCGAATGGTGTTCCACGAGATCACCCCCGAGGCCATCCACGCCGCCGTGGCGAACACGCGCAACCTCGACACCGACCTCGTCGACGCCCAGGAGACCCGGCGCATCCTCGACCGGCTCTACGGCTACGAGGTCTCGCCGGTGCTGTGGAAGAAGGTCATGCCGCGGCTGTCGGCGGGCCGCGTCCAGTCCGTGGCGACCCGGCTCGTGGTCGACCGTGAGCGGGAGCGGATCGCCTTCCGGGCGGCCGCCTACGCCGACATCGAAGCCCTGCTGGACGCCGGTGAGGACGCCGAACCGCGCACCTTCACCGCCCGGCTCGCCAGCTTCGGCACGCACCGGATCGCCCAGGGCCGCGACTTCGACTCGAGCGGGAAGCTGGTCGGCAAAGAGCTGCTGCAACTCGGTGAGGAGCAGGCCGAGGAACTCGCGTCCGCCCTGGCCGCGGCCTCCTTCGCGGTCGCCGGCGTGGAGGCGAAGGCCTACACCCGCCGTCCCTACCCGCCGTTCCGCACCACCACGCTGCAGCAGGAGGCCGGCCGCAAGCTGGGCTTCACCGCGCAGCGCACGATGAGCGTCGCCCAGGACCTGTACGAGCGCGGCTTCATCACCTACATGCGAACCGACTCGGTGACGCTCTCCGGCACCGCCATCGCCGCGGCCCGCGAGCAGGTGAAGCACCTGTTCGGCGGCCAGTACCTGCCGGCGCAGCCGCGGGTCTACACCTCGAAGGTGAAGAACGCGCAGGAGGCGCACGAGGCCATTCGCCCCGCGGGCGAGACGTTCCGCACCCCGCAGCAGACCGGGCTGCACGGCGACCACCTGCGGCTGTACGAGCTGGTCTGGAAGCGGACCGTCGCCTCGCAGATGAAGGACGCGGAAGGTGAGACTGTCAGCGTCCGGATCGGTGCGACCCTGCCCGAGCGGGTGGGGGTCACCGATGTGGCGACCGGCGAGATCGTGGAGTCCGGACGGGCCGCGTTCAGCGCGTCCGGCCGGACGATCACCTTCCTCGGCTTCCTGAAGGCCTACGTGGAGAGCGTGGACGACGACGAGTCCAGCGACGACGCCCAGGCGCGGCTGCCGCAGCTGGCGACCGGGCAGCACCTGGATGCGGAGAAGGTCACGGCGTCCGCCCATGAGACCAGGCCGCCGGCCCGCTACACCGAGCCGTCCCTGGTGGCGAAGCTGGAGGAGCTGGAGATCGGCCGGCCGTCCACCTACGCCGCGATCATCCGCACGATCACGTCCCGCGACTACGTGTTCAAGAAGGGCTCCGCGCTGGTGCCGACCTGGCTGGCGTTCGCGGTCACCCGCCTTCTCGAGGAGCACTTCGCGAAGCTCGTGGACTACAAGTTCACCGCTGAGATGGAGGAGATCCTCGACGAGATCGCCAATGGCGACGCCGCCCGGGTGGCGGTGCTCAAGGACTTCTACTTCGGTCCGAACGGATCGCCGCACGAGGGTCTGCAGAAGCTGGTCACGGAGCTGGGCGAGATCGACGCGCGGGCGCTGTCCACGTTCGAACTGGGCGACGGCGTGGTCGTGCGGGTGGGCCGCTACGGCACCTACGTCGAGGATGCCGACGGTCGGCGCGCCAACGTGGACGCGGAACTGCCGCCGGACGCGCTCACACTGGACCACGCGCGGGAACTGCTGGATCGGCCGGGTGCGGAGGAGCGTGAGGTCGGCACCGACCCGTCCACGGGGCTGACCATCGTGGCGAAGGCGGGACGGTACGGTCCGTACGTCACTGAAGTACTTCCCGAGGACGCGCCGAAGTCCGCGAAGCCGCGCACCGGGTCCCTGTTCGCGTCGATGTCGGTCGAGGGCGTGACGCTGGAGGAGGCGGTGAAGCTGCTCAGTCTGCCGCGCGTGGTGGGCACGGCGGCGGACGGCGAGGAGATCACCGCCCAGAACGGCCGCTACGGCCCGTACCTGAAGAAGGGCACCGACTCCCGGTCGCTGACCAGTGAGGACCAGATCTTCGACATCACGCTCGAAGAGGCCGAGGCCATCTACGCCCAGCCCAAGACCCGCGGGCGTGGCGCCGCGCGGGCCGCCGCCGGACCGCTGAAGGAACTCGGTGCGGATCCCGAATCCGGCAAGCCGGTGCAGGTGTTGGACGGCCGCTTCGGCCCCTATGTCACCGACGGCGAGACGAACGCCACCCTGCGCCGCAGCGACTCGGTCGAAGCGATCACCCTGGAGCGGGCCGCGGAACTCCTGGCCGAGAAGCGCGCCAAGGGCCCCGCCCCCAAACGCACCACCCGCCGCGCCCCCGCGAAGAAGACCACGACCCGCAAGAAGTAGCCCCTGCCCGCGTGCGTCCGCCTCTCACCACAGACGCCCCCGATGTTCCCAGACGCCCCTGAAATTTCAGGGGCGGATGTGAACCTCGGGGGCGTCTGTGGTGGGTTGAGCCTGCAGGTGCTCTGATGGAGGTTGCGGCTGGGCGTCTGCGGTGCGTCCGCTACGGTGGGCACGCCGGGAAGGAGGACGGGTGGCCGAGGGCATCTTCATCGTGTTCGAGGGGGGCGACGGCGTCGGGAAGTCGACGCAGGCGCGCAAGCTGGCCGACTGGGTCTCCTCCAAGGGACGCGAGGTCGTGCTCACCTTCGAGCCGGGCGACACGCCGATCGGCGCGAAGCTGCGCGGCCTGGTGCTCGATCCCGCCTGGGGGGACGTCGCCCCCCGCGCCGAGGCCCTGATGTACGCGGCTGACAAGGCCCAACACGTCCATGAGGTGGTGTTGCCGGCGCTGCAGCGGGGTGCGGTGGTGATCTCCGACCGGTACGTCGACTCGATGCTGGCCTACCAGGGCGCCGGCCGCGTGCTGGAGCCCGACCGGGTCGAGCAGATGGCCCGCTGGGCCACCCAGGACCTGCTGCCCGACCTCACGGTCCTGCTCGACCTCGACCCGGACCGCGGCCTGGCGACGATCGCCGAGAAGGACCGGCTCGAGGGCGCCGGGGCCGACCTGCACGCCCGCGCCCGGCAGTTCTTCCTCGACCTGGCCGCCCGCGACCCCGAGCACTACCTCGTCCTGCCGGCGCGCACGGGCATCAAGCACCTGGCCCAGCAGATCCGGGACCGGGTCGCGCCGCTGTTGTCGGACCCGAGTGACACGGTGGAGCCGTGACCACGTCCACAGCACCCGGCGGCGTCTGGGCCGACCTGATCGGCCAGGACCGCGTGGTCGAGACCCTGCAACGGGCCGTGGCCGGTGCCTCCGCGGGCAACCGGCACGCGATGACCCACGCCTGGCTCTTCACCGGACCGCCCGGCTCCGGCCGCTCGAACGCCGCCCGTGCGTTCGCTGCTGCCCTGCAGTGCCCGTTCGGCGGCTGTGGGGAGTGCAACACCTGCACCACCGCGCTGAGCGGCGCCCATCCCGACGTGACCCTGGTGCGCACCGAGCAGCTCAGCATCGGCGTGGACGAGGTCCGCGATCTGGTGCGCCGGGCTGCGATGTCGCCGACGCTGGCGCGCCACCAGGTGCTCGTGATCGAGGACGCCGACCGGATCACCGAGCGGGGCGCGGACGCCCTGCTGAAGAGCATCGAGGAGCCGGCCCCGCGGACCGTGTGGCTGCTCTGCGCACCGACCGCGGACGACGTGGTGGCCACCATCCGGTCACGCTGCCGGCTCGTCGAGCTCAGCACGCCCGGCACCGCTGCCGTCGCCGAACTGCTCCAGCGCAGGGACGGAGTGGGGCCGGAGCTGGCCGGTTTCGCCGCCCGGGTCGCCCAGGGTCACATCGGACGCGCCCGCGCCCTGGCCCGTAGCGAGGACGCGAGGGAACGGCGGCGGGCGGTGCTGCAGGTCCCGGCGCGCTTGGTCTCCCTCGGTGCCTGTCTGGACGCGGCCGCGCGGCTCGTCGAGGCCGCCACGGCCGAGTCGGCCCAGGTCACAGCGGAGCTGGACGCGAGAGAGCGGGCTGAGCTGTCCGAGGCGCTCGGGTTCACGACGAAGGGTGCGCGTCCGCGCAACGCGCAGGCTGCCCTGCGCGACCTGGAGGACCAGCAGAAGGCGCGCGCCAAACGCCTGCAGCGGGATGCGCTCGACCGGGTGCTCACGGAACTGACCTCGTTCTACCGGGACGTGCTGGTCGTGCAGACCGCATCCCGCGCCGAGCTGATCAACGCCGAACTCGACTCCTCGATCACCCAGTTGGCCCGCGACACGACGCCGGAGGCCACGATCGCGAAACTCGACGCCATCCTGGCTTGCCGCACGGCGCTCGAGACCAATGTCGCGCCGCTGCTGGCGATGGAGTCGCTGATGCTCAGTCTCGGTGGCCTCGCCTGACCACGTGCCGCACGCAGGGGTGGCCGTGTCGCTGAGCGGGTAACGGTGCCCACGATGCCAGCATGGAGATGACCGCGCTCCACGAAAGGACGTCCGCCGTGACCGAGCCCCGCGATCCCGAAGCAGCTCCCGACGACACCGGCACCCCCGAGCGCCCCAACGAGCCCGACACCGGCCCCTGGCACCCGGTGCCCACCGACCCCCAGCCCACGGAGCCCCTGGTGGAGCCGGTCGAGACCTCCGACGCCGAGCCGACGGTGGTGGCTGAGCCGGACGAGGCCGAGCCCCAGGAACCGTTGGTCGAGCCGGTAGAGACCCCCGACGAGCCGGACGGGGCCCCGGTCTCGACAAGCTCAACCAGCGATTCCGTAGAGCCTGACGAGGCCCAACCCCAGGAACCGTTGGTCGAGCCCGTCGAGACCACCGACGCCGAGCCCACCGTGGTCGCCGAGCCCGATGAAGCCCCGGCGTCAGCAAGCTCAACCAGCGAGTCGGAATCGCCCGGAGAATCGGTCCCTGAGGAGGTCGGTGAGGAACGAACCGTCCGTCACGAAGGGCCGTCCGACGAAGAAGACCACTCGCCGTTCGCAGCACCCGAGCAGTCCGAGACCGAACGCCTGGCGATTCCGGACGAGCCGGTGGTCGCGACCGCGCCCACGGAGGCGATCTTCCGTCCGCCGACGCCGACGTCCGCGCCCAGCCCCGAACCCACCCGGGTGGAGCCGATCTCCGAGGAGGAGCAGCGGCTCGCGGCGGAGCGGGCAGCCCGGCGCGAAGCCCGCGAGGCGGCGCTCGCCGCTCCTGCGCCGCAGCCGCTGGTGGCACCCGAGCCGGTCGTCATCCACAAGCGCACCAACGACAAATTCTGGGGTTCGCTGGGACTGTTCCTGCTGCGGATCGTGCTCGCCGGCATCTTCGCGATCCGCGGGCTCAACATCCTGACGGACATCCCGGCAGCCCAGGCCGAGTTCGCGAAGACCGTCCTCGCCTTCTACCCGCCGGGGCCGCAGGTGATGGCGATCGTCACCGGGGTGGCGTCCCTGCTGATCGCGTTGGCTCTGCTGCTGGGCCTGCTCACCCGGCTCGCCGGCCTGGGCATCGCGCTCATCGCCGGCGGCGCGCTGGCTCTCGTCTACTGGGGTCCCTGGAGCCCGTTCGTCCAGGGCCAGCCAGGGTTCCTCGGCGAGTACCAACTGCTGCTCGCCGTGGTCGGCCTGCTGCTGTTGTTCATCGGCGGTGGCGGCTGGAGCCTCGACCGCAGCTTCCGGGCCGGGCGCGAACGGAACAAGCGGGAAGCAGCAGCGGCCGGCTGAGCCGCCGTCCGCAGTCTCCGGCCTCATCGCAGTTCGTGCCGCACTGCCCGTCGAGACTAGGGTGACGGTTATGCCGCGGGTGATGGCCGTCGCCTTTCAGCCCCAGGGCCGTCTGCACTACGTCGACCCGGGCGACGCCGACTACGCCTACGGTGACGCGGTGCTGGTGCAGACCGGGGACGGCGCGGAAGTCGCCCGGTGCGTCTGGGGACCGGCGGACGTGGACTGGGCCGGCACTCTGCTGGCGTGCCTCGGACCGGCCGGTGTCGACGACCACGAGCGGGACGCCGCCAACCGGCATCGCCGTGCCGAGATCGCCGCCGTGGCCCGGCGGCTGGTCGCGCGTCACGACCTGCCGATGCGCGTGGTCGGCGTGGACTTCGTGGACCAGAGCGACGAGTTCGACCAGCAGGCCGTGATCTACTTCGAGGCGCCCGGACGGGTCGACTTCCGCCTCCTGCTGGGCGACCTGGCCCGCGCGCTGCAGGCCCGGATCGACCTGCGTCAGATCGGCGCCCGCGACGCTGCCGCCCTGATCGGCGGCCTCGGCCCGTGCGGACGGGAGGTCTGTTGCGCGCTGATGGGACCCGCCCGCCACCCGGTCCCCGCGGGGTTCGTCCGTGACCAGTCGCTACAGGGCAATCCGAACCAGTTGCAGGGATCCTGCGGGCGGCTGATGTGTTGTCTGGCCTACGAGAACCCGCTCTACGTCGACTTCCGCGCCCGGGCGCCGCGCACCGGAATCACCGTGCAGACCGACAGCGGCACGGGCGTCGTGGTCGGCCACAGCGTGCCGCTCGACGCCGTCGTCGTGCAGGTGGAAGGCGAGCGCTTCACCTGCCCCGTCAACCGCGTCTGTCCGCTCGCCGGGCGGCCCTGACCGGCCCTCCGCCATCGTCCGGCCCTCACTGCCGTCCCGGTCTTCAACGTCATCGCGGCCCTCAACTGTCATCCCGGCGAACGCCGGGATCCCGTTCGCGTAGTTGGCGACTTGGGCCGGGGGATCCCGGGTCAAGCCCGGGATGACGAAAGGGGTTGGCCGGGACGACGAAAGGGGTTGGCCGGGATGACGGAAAGGGTTGGCCGGGATGACGATCACATTGAAGCCCGGGATGACCGGGAACTCAGGGAGATGCCGTGGCGAGTGACTACGCTGGCCCGGTGCATCCTGCGGTCCGAGCCGGCGTCCTGCTGCTGGCGTCCGCGTTGCTGCTGACGGGCTGCGTCGCTCCGAAGCAGACGGGTGGCGAGGAGATCCGGGTCTCCTCGGTGCCCGGGGCGGCGATCGACCGTCCGCAGTTCGCGGCCGTGGATCCGTCCGTCAAGGGCCTGGTGGCCGGACTGCCTGGCGACGACCTGACCGCCTACCTCGCCCAGCAGCCGACCTGGCGGGACTGCGGCGAGGGCACCGAATGCGCGGAGGTGCTGGCGCCGCTCGACTACGCCGACCCGTCCGCGCGAGCAGTGACTCTCGCGCTGCGCCGCAGTCCCGCGACGAAGTCCCCGCGTCTCGGCTCGCTGTTCATCAACCCCGGCGGCCCCGGCGCCTCGGGCAAGGCGCTCGTGGAGAGCTTCGAGAACACGGGTCTCGAGCAGTACGACATCGTGGGCTGGGACCCGCGCGGCACCGGTGATTCGACCCCGGTGACCTGCTACGGCGCCACGGAGACCGACGCCTTCAACCGGGTGGACACCTCCCCGGACGACGAATCCGAGCGTTCCGCGATGATCCAGGCCGCGTACGCCTTCGGCAAGTCCTGCTGGGAACACAGCGGCGTCCTGCTGGAGCACATCTCGACGATCGAGACCGTCCGCGACCTCGACCTGCTGCGTCAGCTGCTGGGGGACGCGCGGCTGAACTATCTCGGCTACTCCTACGGCACCCAGATCGGCGCGACCTATGCCGAGCTGTTCGGGCAGCACACCGGACGCCTGGTGCTCGACGCGGCCGTGGACATCACCGACAACGACGAGGTCATCCAGGCGATGGGGTTCGACCTCGCGCTGGGCAACTTCGCGGCCTGGTGTGCGAAGCAGCGCTGCGCGCTGGGGGACTCCAGACAGCAGGTGCTGGACGCCGTCACCGGCCTGTTCGACCAGCTGGACGCCACCCCCGCGCCGGCCGGACAACGCACGCTCACCCAGAGCCTCGCGATCACGGGCGTCGCGGCGATGCTGTACGGCGGCACCAGCGCATGGTCGACGCTCGTGGCGATGATCGAGGCTGCGCGGAAGGGCAACGGCGCCGGTCTGCTGCTCGCCGCCGACGCCCTCAACGACCGGGACGAGAAGGGCAACTACGGCTCGATGTTCTACGCCTTCCCCGCGATCAGTTGTCTGGACACCGACGAGGACAAGGGCGTCATCGACGCCGATCGGGTGTGGACGCAGGACCAGCAGAAGGCCCCGATCTTCGGCACGTACTTCGGCCCGCAGTACAACTGCGCGCTGTGGCCCGTCCGACCCGCCCCGCACGTGGACGTACACGGGACGGACGCGAAGCCGCTGCTGGTGATCGGCGGCACCGGCGACAACGCAACCCCGTACCAGCAGGCTGTGGACATGGCCGCGCAGCTCTCGTCCGCGGTCCTGGTCACCCGCGAGGGCGAGGGCCACGGCAGCTACGGCCACGGCTCGCCCTGCATCGACCGGATCGTGGTGAACTACCTGGTCAAGGGCGACCTGCCGAAAGACGGCGTCCGCTGCGAGTGAGCCCTCTCGGGAACCGCGCATCGAGCGTGTCGAGACGCCGATCGGGAGGTCGGTGGGTTGTCGTCCCGGGCTCGACCCGGGATCCCCTGCTCTGCCGTAGGGTGCCGGACATGATGAAGAGTCGGGGAACGGCGATCCTCACCGGCGTCGGCCGGCGCCGGGGGATCGGGGCGGGGCTGGCGCTCGGGCTGGCGTCCGACGGCTGGGATCTGGTGCTGAACCACTGGACGCCCTACGACCGGCGGCTCGGGCTGGAGCAGGGAGCGGACGACCCCGCGTCCATCGCGCAGGAGTGCCGGGATCTCGGCGTCCGGGTGGAGTTGGTCCCGGTCGATCTGGCGGACGTCGCTGCGCCTGCTGCCCTGGTCGCGGCGGCGAGGGCTCAGGGTCAGCTCGGCGCGCTCGTGTTGTCCCACTGCGAGTCCGTGGACAGCTCGATCCTGGACACGACGGTGGAGAGCTGGGACCGGCACTTCGCCGTGAACGCCCGGGCCACGTGGCTGCTGGTGAAGGCGTTCGCGGAGGCGCTGCCTGCCGAGCCCACCACCGAGGTGGTCGGCCGGATCGTCGCGTTGACCAGCGACCATGTCGTGCACAACCTGCCCTACGGCGCGAGCAAGGGCGCCCTGGACCGGATCGTGCTGGCCGCGGCCTGCGAACTCGGCCACCGCGGCATCCGGGCGAACGTGATCAACCCCGGCCCGGTCGACACGGGCTGGATGGACGATGACATCCGCGCGTCCGGCATCGCGCAGACGCCCGCCGGCCGCCTCGGCACCCCACGCGACACCGCGAACCTCGTCCGCTTCCTGCTTTCGGACGCCGGCGGCTGGATCAACGGCCAGCTCCTCTACAGCGACGGCGGCTTCTCCGCCGGCGGCACCTGAGCCGTCTCACTCCACCGCTGGTCGAGCCCGTCGAGACCTGTCGGCCTCAGACACGCCCCCTGAGGAGCCGGCGAGGAACGAGCCGGCGTCACGAAGGGCTGCCAACTCCGCCGAATCGGTGGGAAGCCCACCGACCCCCTATAGTTGTTCCTCGGCCCGTCCAGAGCGGGCAGGCCACCTTAGCTCAGTCGGTAGAGCGACGCTCTCGTAAAGCGTAGGTCGCGGGTTCGATTCCCGCAGGTGGCTCTGATATCAGCCCTAGTCAACCCTCATTTCGGGGCACCAAATCCAGCAGCAGGAATGTAGCTCGCGACGCCTCTTGCTGCGTTATGCAGCTTGCCGAACAGATCCGCTACGTGCGTATCGTCCCCAGTCAGCACGTGGGAGTAGGTGCTCAGGGTCACCGTGACGTTCCGGTGGCCGAGCCGCTGAGAGACCGTCGTGACAGGCATCCCCGCCCGCAGAAGGGCAGTGGCGTGGCTATGGCGGGTGCCGTGCCGGCGGCCGCCAGATCGCCCCGAGAATCGACAGGCACCGCGGTCAGGATCTGTACCTTCTCGTGGCCGAGCGCGGCTTCAGGTAGCAGCGCACCTTCTACGCGTACCGGTTGCGGGTGCTCGGGCGGAGCTGGTGCTGCCCCAGCCACTGGTCGAGCCACACCTCGACCGTCAGCTTGCTCGGGCCGATGTAGGTGCACTTCGCGATGTCAGTGCGGTGCTCGGCCTGAGCCGCCTTGGCCTCCTTCTGCGTGACGAACCCGGACAGCCACTCGGGCTTTGGTCTTGCCGGTGGCGGGGTCGATCACGCGGATCACGCATGCGCACGTGGTGCCGCGCCTGACGATGCCGCTCTTCATGCGCGGCGCGGTGTCGGTTACTCTCGGTTCTCGCTTTCGGTGTAGATGACTCGGACGACCGCGGGGAACAGGCGCTCCGCCTCGGCCTGAGTTGCGTTGGGTAGGACATACGGGACGGCCCAGCGGCGCTCGTCGAGCTAGGGCTACAGGTGCTCCTTGCAGGGGAGCGTGAGCTTTCGCCGTCGCGGCGGCGGCCTCTGAAGTCGACTGAGCCAGCGGGTGGCCGGAGCGCTGTACTCATCAACAGCCGGCCACTCGCACCAACACCAAGACCCCCGCGCCACTCTCGTCTCTTGGCGCGGGGGTCTTGGGCTGTATGAGAATGAACTCAGATCCCCAATGTGCTGCCGCCACGCCCCTGCATTTGGCAGTATTCAGCCCATGACCAGTTGCGCGTGGGACCGCTTGGGCCGCGTTGCGCTGGCGCCCCGTCTGAGGAACCGTGCCGGATGATGAGGCACTTTGCTCCGTACATCCCCGTTGGAGGTCGTGCTTGCTCGTGCTGGGGCCGGCTTGACTTGCCGCCTACGCCCGTGAACGAGGTCCGGATCGTCGGGGCGTGCCGATCAGAGATGGAAGCCTTCTACAACAATCGACTTGATCCGGCGTTGCCCGACGCTACGTCCGCGATGCTCCGGAAGAAGCTGGAAGAACTCGTAAAGTTGGCGCACCAAGGGAGGGTGAGCTTCACCGGACCTCAGCCGCATGCGTCAACGCTGGACAGGTCGGACGGTTGCTACGAGCTGCGACCCAAAGTCGACTCAAGGATCCAGCCGCAGCCCTTGCGCGAGCTCCGGCTCTATCTCGCTGAGCCCAAGGTGGAGGACGGGGTGATTCTCGGGCTTCATCTCGCGACGAAGCCAAACGATGTCGATGTGCTTGGAGAGCAGGACGCCGCTATCGACGAGGCGGATCGTCGCGCCGATGATTGGGAGATCAAGCGAATGTTCGGCAAGTCGGCTTGACGCAGACGACATACTAGGGGCATGGAGGCCAATGTGGAGGACACTGATCTGTGGGCGTGGCCCAAGTCCAGTGACCCTCGGGACGTCGTGGCCGAGGACAACCAAGATGCGCAGACAAGGCTGTTCTTCCAGTTGCAGGAGGCCGCTGAGGAAGCGTGCATCGATGTTGCCACGGTTGCCAAGAGCCTAGGGGTGGATGAGGCGACCGCCATGGCGGCGTTGCATGGTCAGATCGACATGACCTTGAGCGATCTCCTCCAGGTTGCTTACTCGGTCGACGCCCACGTTGGATACTCAGTTGTGCCCAACTACTCGCGCAAGTGCGAGGCCGCTATAGCCCCGCCTGACTGGTTCGAGGTCGTTGTCGATTGGCACGATGAGCGTGAGGTTCCGAGAGGCACGTCAAAGGCTGCCGCAAGTGCCAGATGAGTCTGGCGCGCGCGCTTCGAACAGTGAACGCAAGCCCCCTGCGCGACGCCGAAGCGTACGGAAGCACGGAGTCGTGGACTACGAGGCGAAGGTCTACCGCATCGAAGTTTCCGAGCACGTTTCGGGCAAGAGCGAGGACGAACTTCGGTGGGTCGTCCGCTATCAGGTTGCGGATGAGCCAAGCGAGCCCAGGGCGATCATGGTTCTGTATGGCACGCTTGCCCGCGCGAGATCGAACTCCTGGGCTCAGGTGGCCGTGATGGGGCAGATTGCTGTTGACCGGAAGGTCTGGACGGAAGCTGGGCCGGAGGGCGTGGTGACGAAGTACGGCTACGGAGTCATGGAGTCCATGTACGACACTGGGCGACGTGCCATCAACGCAAACGCGGCCTTGATGGATCTCGACTTCGAGTTGCCTTTTCTGTCGCCGGTGACAGTCATTCGCCCCTTCGAAGCACGTCCCGTGAGCAAGACCGGCCAATAGGCTGCCACGTCTCTGAGAGGTCGGTTCAAGGCGGCCAATCGCTACGTCTGCGCTACGCAGCGCGCGAAAACGGCCTAGGACGTAGCAGTTCTAGGTCGTCCAGTCAGGGCTTCAACATCGCTCCCACTAGGGCGATTACGTCGCGGCCGGTTCTACTCAGCTGAGCTCGTCAGGCGCTCGCAAAGCGTAGGTCGCGGGTTCGATTCCCGCAGGTGGCTCCATCCCCAGCCCGGCTGTCAGAGGCTGGCGACACCATGGTCCGTGTCATGTAGACCGCGAACCATGGGAGGGGAACCATGAGTGAGTTGATTCCGGGCGACGACGTCCCTCAGGACGAGGGAGAGCTGCTCGGCTATCTGGTGGACCTGGTCGAGCGGGGTCGGCGGGTGGCGGCCGTCCAGGTGAACGCCTCCCTGACACTGACATACTGGCTGGTCGGGCAGGCAATCTCCGTCCATGTGCTGAGAGACGGCCGGGCTGGCTACGGCAAGGAGATTCTTGGCTCACTGAGCCAAGAATTGGGCGCCCGGTTCGGGGCTGGTTACGATCAGACGAACCTCAGCCGGATGGTGACCTTCGCCCGCATGTTCCCGGACTATGAGCAGGTCACCACTCTCGCGCACCGAGTGAGCTGGACCCATGTGCGGGCCCTGCTCGCGCTCAAGTCTGACGCCGCCCGCGCCTTCTACCTCGAGGAGGCCGCCGCCAAACACCTGAGTGTTCGCGAGCTACGAGCGGCCATCGCCCGCAAGGCGTTCGAGCGTCGCGAGATCGCGAACGCCCAGATACCCGAAGGGTCGGCGGTCCCGCGTGACGCGTTCCACGACCCACTGATCCTGGACGCCCTCGGCCTGCACGACACCTATCTGGAGAAGGACCTGGAAGCGTCGATCCTGCGGGACATGCAGGCCTTCTTGATGGAAGTCGGACGCGGGTTCACCTTCGTCGCGTCCCAGAAGCGGATGACCGTCGGCAAGGACGACTTCTGGCTCGACCTGTTGTTCTTCAGCCGACCGTTGCGCCGGCTCGTGGCCGTGGAGCTGAAGCTTGGCAAGTTCAGGCCGGCGCACAAGGCCCAGATGGAGCTGTACCTGCGGTGGCTGGACGCCCACGAACGTCAGGACCGGGAGGACTCCCCGATCGGCCTGATCCTGTGCGCGGAGGCCGACCGTGACCAGGTCGAGTTCCTGGAGATGCACAGGACCGGGATCGCGGTGGCGGAGTACTGGACGATTCTGCCGCCCAGGGCCGAGCTGGAGGCCAAGCTCGGTGAGATCGTCCGCGACGCCCAGGAACGCCTTGCCAGGCGCGGGATCACGACAGCGCTCCACGACGACGCGGACGATGACTGAGTTCCGTCAGTCCGGTTCCCGCAGCGGGCCTCGACCCTGGTCATCGAGGCTGGCGGACGACACAATCGGCTTCTACGACACCTGGCCGCAGGAGGTAGCGATGATCCCCGTCCAGCCCCGTCTTGAGCCCGAGCGCGTCGACCTGGCGCCCCTCCCCACAGCCGTGGTCCGACGTGACGCGACGACCATCGACGGCATCCGGGAGCTGTTCGACACCGGCTTCGCGGCGCTGGGCGCGGCCGGCGTCACTCCGACCGGGCCTGCGTTCGCGATCTACCGCGGCGACCCGATGGGGGTGTTCGACGCCGAGATCGGCTTTCCGCTGGCCGAGCCGCTGCGCGCGGCGATCGAGGGGACGCCGACCATCCAGCCCTCGACGCTGCCCGCCGGGCCGGCGCTGGCACTGTCCCACCTTGGTCCCTACGACACGCTCGGTGAGACGTGGGGCCGGCTGATGTCCGCTGTGGCCGGACGGACGGGTGCACCGGGCAGCGTCTACGTCGAGTTCTACGTCACGCAGCCTTCGCCGGACGCGGACCCGGCCGCCATGCGCACCGACCTGTTCGCTCCGATCGGGGAGTAGCAGCAGCACGCAGCGTCCACATTCGGGACCCGGGCGTATGTCGGCGGCCGGCTTCGTGCTAGGTTCTCCCGCATGTTTGGACCTGCCCGCATCGTCCCGGCCTCCCACGGCCAGGTGTCGCAGGTGCGTGTCCAGATGTGTTGCCGGAGCTGATCGAGCCCGTCGCCAACCATTCCGCCGGGCCGTGAGGTCCGACTTCTCAATTTCCGGTCCCTGCGTGCCTGGCGTCCGTCCGAGGTCAGGAGACCCAGATGAACCCCAACCGGAACCGTCCCCGATACGTCGCGGCGCTCACTGCTGCCGCATCCAGCCTCGCCCTGCTGCTTACCGCCTGCTCCGCCGCCTCGGCGGCCGGCCCCGCCGGCGACGGCCAGAAGCTGGCCGAGGTGAACATCGGCTACTTCCCCAACGTCACCCACGCGCCCGGCCTGGTCGCCGACGCCGAGGGCACCTTTGCCAAGCGCTTCGACCAGCTCGGCACGAAGGTGAACACCAAGTCGTTCAATGCCGGCCCGGACGTGATCCAGGCCATCCTCAGCGGCTCGCTGGACATCAGCTACATCGGGCCGAACCCCACCGTCACCGCCTACATCCAGTCCCGGGGCACGGGCATCCGGGTGATCGCCGGCTCCACGTCCGGCGGCGCGGCGCTGGTCGTCAAGCCTGAGATCACCAGCGTCGAACAGCTGAAGGGCCGCAGGCTGGCCACCCCGCAGCTGGGCAACACCCAGGACATCGCGCTCCGGCACTGGCTGGCCGACAGCGGCCTGAACGCGACCCAGGACGGCGGCGGCGACGTCTCGATCCTGCCGCAGGCCAACTCCGCGGCCGTGCAGGCGTTCAAGGCCGGGGAGATCGACGGCGGCTGGCTGCCCGAGCCGTTCGCCACCCGGCTGGTGAACGCCGGCGGCAAGGTGCTGGTGGACGAGGCGACGCTCTGGCCGGACGGGAAGTTCGTGACCACGAACATCATCGCCCGTGCCGACTTCGTCACCCAGCACCCGGACGCCGTCCGCGCGTTCATCGAGGCCCACCTCGACGCCCTGGACGAGATCGCGTCCGACCCGGCGGCCGCCAAGGCAGCGGTGGCGAGCCAGATCAAGAAGATCACCGAACAGGAACTCGAGCCGGCGGTGCTGGACGCCGCGTGGAAGAACCTCGAGTTCACCCCTGACCCCCTCGCCGCGACGCTGAAGACCTCGGCCGAGCACGCCGAGTCGGTCGGGCTGCTGCCGGACAAGCCGTCCGACGGTTTCGCCCAGCTGTGGGACCTGACCGCGCTCAACGAGGCCCTCGCTGCACGCGGCGAGGACAAGGTCACCGCGTGAGCTCGGCTACCGCAGCCGCTCCGCCCGCAACCGTCCCGGAGACCCCGGGGCGGTTGCGGGCGGCCGGGCTGGGCAAGGTGTTCGGTGACGGCGAGCGGGCCGTCACCGCGCTGGGTGGGGTCGACCTCGACGTCCGGCCCGGCGAGTTCGTGGCCGTGGTGGGCGGCTCCGGCTGCGGCAAGTCGACCATGCTGTCGCTGATCGCCGGCCTCGAGCCGCCGACGTCCGGCACGGTCGAAGCAGCCGGCGGGGTGGCCCTGATGTTCCAGGAGAGCACCCTGCTGCCCTGGCTCACCGCCACGCAGAACGTCGAACTGGCGCTGCGACTGCGCGGGGTGGAGAAGTCCGAGCGCTACGCCCGGGCCCGCGAACTGCTCGGCAAGGTGCGCCTCGGCCGGCACCTGGACAAGCGTCCCCACGAGCTTTCCGGCGGCATGCGGCAGCGGGTCGCGCTGGCGCGCGTCCTGGCCCAGAACGCGGCCATCGTGCTGATGGACGAGCCGCTGGGCGCCCTGGACGCGATGACCCGCGACCAGATGCACGACCTGATCGAGAGCGTCTGGCTGGACGCCGGCTTCACCGTCGTCTTCGTCACCCACAACGTGCGGGAGGCGGTCCGGCTGGCCGACCGGTCGATCCTGATGGGCTCCCGGCCCGGCCGGATCATCCACGAGCAGTCCAACTCACTGCCGCGACCGCGGCTCATGGACTCCACCGGGGTGGTCGCGATGGCTGCCGACCTGACCCGCCGACTGAAGGAGGAGGTGGCGGTTCATGACGAGGCCGACTACTTCAGCATCTGAGCTGGACGAGGCCGCCGAACTCGTAGCCACGGTCACCCCCGACTCGGTGGACGAGCCACGCCGCCAGCCCCCGTCCGGGCGCAGCCGGTGGACGCGGGGACCCGTCCCGGTGCTGCTGGCCGCGCTGATCTTCCTGTTCGCCTGGCAGGTGGTGGTGTGGACCGGATGGCGTCCCGAGTACCTGCTGCCCGGCCCGGTGACGGTGCTCGGCGAACTCGTCCAGCGCGCGGGTGAGCCGCAGTTCTGGCAGGCGATCGCGCGCACTCTCGTGCGCGCTCTCACCGGTTTCGGCCTGGCCGTCGCGATCGGCACGCTGCTCGGCCTGGCCACCGCGCGGTTCCCGTTGCTGCGCGCAGCGATCGGTTCGCTGGTCACCGGGCTGCAGACGATGCCGAGCGTGGTCTGGTTCCCCCTGGCGATCCTGCTGCTCGGGCTGGACGAACAGGCGATCCTGTTCGTGGTGGTTCTCGGCGCCGCCCCGAGCATCGCCAACGGCGTGCTCAGCGGTGTCGACCAGGTGCCACCGGCCTACTTCCGGCTCGGCCAGGTGCTGGGTGCGCACGGCTGGCGGCTGTACCGCCACATCGTGATCCCGGCGGCCCTGCCGGCCTACGTCGGCGGGCTCAACCAGGGCTGGGCGTTCGCGTGGCGCTCGCTGATGGCCGGGGAACTGCTCGTGGTGATCCCCGGGGCGATCGCGCTGGGCAACCGGCTGGCGTTCGCCCAGGAGTTCGGGGACGCCGCCGGCCTGCTCGCCTACATGCTGGTGATCCTGGTGATCGGCATGCTCGCCGACACCGGCTTCGGCGCGCTGGCCCGCCACATCCGCCGGCGGCGGGGACTCACCGTCCGCTGACCTCTCAATCGGTCCGCTGACCTCTCAATCGCTCGTCGAGCTTGTCGAGACGCAGCCGGGGTCTCGACAGGCTCGACCAGCGGTGGGGGCAGCGGCTTGGCTGGCGTCCCCAACAATCGGTCGT